>NZ_JBQGAN010000024.1:0-52849 GCF_056542865.1 Ruegeria sp. AA6 | reverse complement strand
CGGGCGTTGCCCGCGCTGCCGGGCCCAAGGCCGCTCAGGGGTATCGGCGTCAGCCGATGACCCGTGGCGGGCGCGGGAGGGTTTCGGCTCAGAATGGATTTGGCTTATTCTTCCTCGAACGGGTCCCATTCATCCTCGACTTCGGGTAAGGCTTCGGTTTCGACCTTGGCGGCGCGTTGCTCTGGCGTTTCGATGTTCTTGATCCGTGCTTTCGGGAAATGGGCCAGAACTGCCTGCACAAGCGGATGGGCACTGGCTTCGGCCTTTAACGCCTCCTCAACAGCGTTTTCCTTTTCATAGATCGTCTCTCCCCCGCCATCGTTGACAACGGTGACCGCCCAGCGGTTGCCGGTCCAGCGCTGCAATGCAGTGCCCAGACGCTGAGCCAGTTGGGCCGAGGCGCGCTCGGTGGGTTGAAACTCGATCCGTCCCGGTTGATAAGCAACAAGCCTCAATGAGCGTTTGACCTCGTCCAGCAGAACGCCGTCGCGGTTGACGCGGATTAGCTCAACCACGTGGTCGAAGGTCGGATAACGCGCCAGAGCGGTTTGCGCGTCTTGCGCCAAAGCGGCGCTGGGTGCACCCGCTGCGCCGCCTGCGGGTGCCGCGTAAGTTGACGCCATTGGTGCCTGCGCCTGAACAGTGGTCTGCGATGACTTGGGCATGCCGCCTCCAGGGCCACCATTCGGGGGCGGTGGGGGCGCATCCTGCAACCGCTTGATCAGTTCTTCCGGGCTGGGCAGGTCGGCCACATGGGTCAGTCGGATTACGGCCATCTCAGCCGCCATCATGGCGTTTGGCGCGGCGGATACTTCCTCCAGCGCTTTCAGCAGCATTTGCCACATCCGCGTCAGAACCCGCATCGGCAAGGCTTCGGCCATCTGCTGGCCGCGCGCGCGCTCATCAGGCGAAACGGTTGGGTCTTCGGCTGCATCCGGGGTGATTTTGACAACCGACACCCAATGGGTAATCTCGGCCAAGTCACGCAGCACGGCCAGCGGATCAGCGCCTTCGGCGTACTGACCGCCCAGCTCCGTCAACGCTCCGGCTGCATCGCCCCGCAGGATCATGTCCATCAGGTCCAGCACGCGTCCGCGATCCGCGAGGCCCAACATGGCGCGCACCTGATCGGCGCTTGTTTCCCCGGCCCCGTGTGAGATCGCCTGATCTAGCAGCGAGGTTGCATCCCGCGCCGATCCTTCGGCCGCACGGGTAATCAACGCCAGCGCGTCATCGGCAATCTGGGCGTTCTCGGCCGCTGCGATCTTGTTGAGCAGGCCGATCATGTCCTCCGGCTCGATCCGCCGCAGATCGAACCGTTGGCATCGCGACAGGACCGTTACCGGCACTTTGCGAATCTCGGTGGTGGCGAAGATGAACTTCACATGCTCGGGCGGTTCCTCGAGCGTCTTGAGCAGCGCGTTGAAGGCGCTGGTCGAGAGCATGTGAACTTCGTCGATGATATAGATCTTATAGCGGGCAGACGCAGCGCGATACCGAACGCTGTCGATGATCTCGCGAATGTCATTCACGCCGGTGCGGCTGGCGGCGTCCATCTCCATCACATCGACATGGCGACCTTCCATGATTGCGACGCAATGTTCGCACTGACCGCAAGGTTCAGTGGTTGGTTTGCCCTCACCATCGGGGCCAATGCAATTCATGCCTTTGGCGATGATCCGCGCGGTGGTGGTTTTGCCGGTTCCGCGGATGCCGGTCATGATGAAGGCTTGGGCGATCCGGTCAGCTTCGAACGCGTTTTTTAGTGTGCGCACCATCGCGTCCTGACCGACGAGGTCGGCAAAGGTTTCCGGGCGGTATTTGCGGGCAAGAACCTGATAGGCGGGGCTGGGCGTGTCGTTCATGTCTGCTCTGTCGGATTCGGGTTCTGATGCAGCGTAGAGACCACTGCGTCCCGCGTCCACAGCCCCCGTAGGCGAATTTCTGTTTGCAAGCCAGATTACCCATCTTAAAACCGCCAAAGGAGGACCCGCCTTGAGTCAGTTCGCAATATATTCTGTGCAGGTTGGCAACGGCTCTGTTGCGTTGTCGCCATTGCCGGGGGGCGGTGGAGATTATGCGCAAGACCTGGATGTGCTTCGAAACTGGCAACCGGATTTGGTGATTTCCATGACCACCGAGGTTGAGATGCAGCGAGAAGGCGCTGGCAAGCTTGGGGATGACCTTCGTGCGATTGCGATCAAGTGGGCGCATCTGCCGGTTGATGATTTCGGCGCTCCGCCTTCTGCGATTGCAGCAGCTTGGACTGAGGTCAGCGCGGCTGCAGCGAGCATCCTGGCTCAGGGCGGTCGGGTGCTGGCACATTGCCGGGGTGGCTGCGGTCGATCGGGGATGATCGTTCTGCGCCTCATGGTTGAGCATGGGGAAAACCCCGACGCGGCGCTTAAGCGCCTGCGCGGGGTGCGGCCCTGTGCTGTCGAAACCAATGGTCAGTTCGAGTGGGCCGCACGCGCCAAGTAGGTTCGCCGGATCAGAGGGCTATATGCCGATCCGCTTGCTTTGCGGCCTGCGGTTCAAGTGCCGAAACCTCAAGCATCGCGCAGGGCGGGGTGGGTAAAATACCTGAGGGGCGCATGGTAAAGTCGAGGCCGAACAGCATGTCCGCGTAATCGTCCAATGCCTCGATCGAGGTGACTGCGCTGGTGCCGCAAAATACGCGGATCTGGTCCTTTTGCGCCCGGAACCGCGCGGTGCAGCCCTGCGCGCAATAACTAAGCTCGCAGCTGCCGTCGATTTCAAAATCGGGGGTCGTTGCGGGCACGGCGGCCTCCATCGCCTGCACGATGGCGCGTGCCGCCTGAGCCAGCGCCGGGCAGGTTTTGCCGGTTTTCTGGCATACGGTCGCGGTGAATTGGTGTGTCTTTGTCTTCCAGATCATAATGCGCCCTCCGCGCGTAGGACGGGGGACGTGGATCAGGTGTGACAGCATGCTGACGACCTGCCCGGACACCCCGCCCGAGTTTCGGTTTTGGTTCGATGGCAGGTCTCCTGACTTGCGGGTCGTCGCTTTGCCGACCTTCCCAACCTTTCGGCCAGTGGTATTTCGGCATTGCTCACCGCTTACAGTTGCGGGGGCAGTCGCGGCTTTGGTCCATTCCGGTTTCCCAGTCAGAACCGCACCGTGTTCCCTTTTCATCCCGCCCCGAAGATCGGGGACGAGAACCATCACGTCATCGCTAGCGGGTACAGGGGACCTGAGTCAAGCGGCCAAATGGAGCAGTGAAGTGGACGCGTGGTCATCTGGAAACAGGATTGACTTGAGGCGGCAAACTATGCGGATTGAAAGGTGAACTGAACAGTTCAGAATGAGGGTAACATGCTGGACACTACGCAGACAATACTGACCGAGGATTTTCTGTTCCCTTCAGGGTCGACCCAATTGTCGGCCCGGTTGTATTTACCGGTGGGCGAGCCCGAAACCGCAGTGGTCATTCATGGCGCGACGGGCGTACCACGGGATTACTATCAGCACTTTGCCCGCTGGCTGGTCACAGAAAATGGCATGGCCTGTTTGACCTATGATTACCGCGATTTCGGCCACTCTCTGAACGGATCGCTGAAGGCGGCACAGGCCACAATGGCGGAGTGGGCGTTGATCGACATGCCTGCCGCCCGCGCCGAAATGCGGCGAAGATTTCCCAGCGCGCAGCAGTGGAGCATCGGCCATTCCGTTGGCGGAATGCTGGGGCCGATCCAGCCCGATATCGAACAGATCGACCGGATGATTTGCGTCTGTTCCGGGCCGGTGACGGTGTCTGACCATCCTTGGCCCTACCGGGCATTGGCTTTGCTGTTTTGGTACGGCCACGCGCCCTTGGCTGTCAAAGCCCTTGGCTATTTGCCGGGCAAGGCGGTGGGTTTTGGGGCGGATTTGCCTGCCAGCGTCTATTGGCAGTGGCGCAGGTGGTGTACCGCGCCGCGCAACTACTTGCCGGAAATCGGCACTACTCTGCCCGAAGCGCGGTGGGCGCAGTCGGAGACCCCTGTGGATTTGTTCACGTTTGAAGATGACGATGTCGTGCCACCGAACGCGGTTTGGCGGCTGGCGGACCTCTATGGGCCTAACGCGCGCCGCCATCTGTTGTCCCCGGCTGAGTTCGGTTTGTCCGAAGTTGGCCATATCGGTGCATTTGCCCGGCGCAGCGCAGCCGTCTGGCCTCGATTGATCGACTGAATACCCAACCAACGGACGCATGTTTTTCAGTGAGGAGAAGTGAGAGGTTGGACATCGACCCAAGCGGGGCTCGTTGTGGCTGCTTCCTTCCGGACCTGACCAGGTTGGCGAGGCGCTCGCCCGCGCCAACCTCTCAACGGTTGATATAGGCAATGACCGGGGGAAAGACAACCCGTCAGAACGACAAGCGGATCAGCAGAAAGCCTTCGTCGTCTTTTCTCACAATCTGTGGGTTGTATTCAGACAGTTCATCCAGATGTGCCTGGGCCTTTGGCCCGGTGCGCAGAAGCGCCGACGAACCAGGAAACGAGGTCAGGTGAAAGGGACGAGGTGCATGTTGCAACGAGTCAGGTGGAAGATCTTTGGACAGGTAATCCTGCAACACGCGCTGGATGGGCAGCACAGGCAGCGCGACCGGTTCCGCCTGTTCGACAAAGGGAAAATGACCGCCGCCATTGGCGCGGTAGTTGTTCAGGGCAACGACAAAGCGCTTGCTGGGCATCAGCAAGCGGCCGTCGAGCCGGATATCACGCACGCGCCGATGTGCCGGGTCGGTCAGACGTCCACTTGCCTCAAAACGGGGCGGTTGGGACAGGTCGATCTGGTAAGTCAGCCCTTGTAAAACATCAAAGTTATGCCCCGCCCGGTCAGACGAGACCAGCTCCGTCGGATGACCGGGTGTTATCTGATTGTACACCCCCGCAGACATTTCCAGCCAATCGCTAATCTGCTCGGCGGTGACCACAACCGCCTGTAATTCGTTGGGGAACACATACAGGTCGTTCACGTGACGCAGGCATAGCTGGCCAGAAGGGACATCCGTGTAGTGTCTGGGGCCGGCGCGGCCTCCGAACTTTGACGGTGCGATTGCTGACAGCAATGGTAGCCCTGCAAGGCGCGTCCCGTGCAAAAATGGACGCAAGGCTGCGGCTTGAGCCGCCGCAGCAATGGCAAGACCTCGGTCAGGAGCGCAAAAGCTGAAATAGCTGTGAAGAGGGTGATCGCTATGGCTGACCGGCCGCGCCGCGCGACGGCGCGTTTCCGTATGCGCGCTGGAGAAAAGGCGCGCCAGAACGGGGTCTTCGGCGATTGGTTGCGGCGTTCCACTGTGTTTTGCCGGGCAGACGGGCCGCAATTCAGTTTTGTGATTGAATACCTTCCATCTTCCGTTGTCCACGCGCTGCAACATCAGATCAATCACACCCAAATATGCCCCTGCCGCGCCGGGCATGACGACGGGTTTGCCGTGCACCCGACCCAAAGTCGCGTCGACATGGTCCAACCCATCATGCGCCGGGCCGGGTAACGTAAGGTGCGAATGCCCTGCAATCAAAGCGTCGATCCCGTCGATGGCCGCAAGAGGAATGATTGCGTTTTCAAGATCCGGCTCTGGGCTAACCGGCCCAAGTCCAGTATGCGCCAACGCTAGGATCACGTCGCAACCTTGTGCCGACAAATCCAGCATCTTTTGTTGGGCGCATGACAGGATGTCTTCCACGACCACTCGGCCCTGAAGCCGATGCGCCTCCCAGTTTGCGGTCTGCGGCGGCAGCACAGAAAATACTCCGATCTTCAGTGAAATACGCTGGTTTTCGCTACTTTTTGTTCGGGTCAGAATGGCTTGATCCTGCCAAGCAGATTTCGTGTCCAGACGGCGTGCATTGCTGCAAATCACAGGACAGGTCGCGTCGGCGATCACGCGATCCAGAACATCAAGACCGAAGCTGAAATCGTGGTTTCCCAGTCCGATGGCGTCATATCCAAGGTCGTTGAAGGCCCGCATCAGGATATGCGGTGCATTTTCCGGCTCGACCGCCCATTTCCCAACGGGCGTGCCTTGTAGGGAATCGCCATTGTCAAACAGCAGGACGATTGCGCCATCAGCCTCAGCTTCTTCCCTCGCATCGCGGATCAGGGTGGCCGTACGGCTGAGACCGACCGCAGGGTCCGCCTGATCGGAATAATAATCGAATCCCTGAAGGTTCATATGCAGATCGGAGGTAGCCAGAATCCGGATCTTCAATGACGTGTGCAAAGGGGAAAGAGACTGTGACAAACTTCTACTTTTAGCAGTTATATGTTAAGTATTTTCGCCAAATAGTATAGTAATTGCAACTTGTAACGCAGACCTCCGTTCTTTTTCACGGCCTCGGGATTCAGGGTGCTGTAAATTGCCGTTGCACTGTCGCGGCAGCCGTGGCAGCCCTGTGTCGACGCGCCAGAGGATTTTTAATGAAACACGCAGAACTTGTGACGTTTGGCAGTTCGGGTCTGGATCGTGCCGCGTATGTTCGAGGCGATGCCGAGGAATTGGCACACGCGCGCACCCATCCCAAGGCGTCCTGCTTGTTGCTGTGGCGCGGCAAACCGCTGGTTCAGGGGGAAAGGCTGGATCAGCTGGGGCTTGTTTCCATGTCCCATGGGTTGGTGGAAAATGGCCCCGGTGGCAGCATCGAAGAACCAGTGTTTCTTGGTCTGTCGGATGGCGTGCCGGTCTTTGCACTGGATATCTCGAACTGGTCGCCCGAGGGGATGGACATGTCGCAGATCGGTGGGTTTGTCGACTCATCTGAACAGCAGCACCCGGACCTGCCTCAAGGCTATGTGTTTGCCGAGCTGCGCCGGATCATGACCCGTTTGTCCGCACGGGATGCGGAACTGGCCGCGGCGGCCAAGGCGGTCATCGGCTGGCACGAAACTCATCGGTTCTGCGCGCGTTGCGGTGCCGCCAGCGAGGTGTCGCAGGGCGGGTGGCAGCGTAGTTGCCCCTCTTGCGGAGGGCAGCATTTTCCGCGCACCGATCCGGTGGTCATCATGCTGATCACGCACGGGGATTCGGTGCTGATGGGGCGGTCTCCGGGCTGGCCCGAGGGGATGTATTCGCTGTTGGCGGGTTTCGTGGAACCCGGCGAAACGCTGGAGGCTGCGGTGCGGCGCGAAGTGATGGAAGAAGCAGGCGTTCCGGTTGGGTCCGTCAGTTACCTGTCCAGCCAGCCCTGGCCGTTCCCAGCCTCGCTGATGTTCGGCTGCGCGGGAGAGGCACTGTCGCGCGAGATCACCCTTGATCCGGTGGAAATCGAAGACGGAATGTGGGTGAGCAAACCTGAGATGATGCAGGCCTTCGCCGGAGAGCACCCTAAATTGTTGCCCGCCCGCAAGGGTGCCATTGCGCATTTTCTGCTGCAAAACTGGCTTGCGGATACGTTGGACTGAAAAAATACTGGCCCAATAGAAAAGAAAACCACGAAGCACCATGCAGTTTACAGCGCGCGAAGATATCGAGGCCCCGATCAATGCGGTCTTCGAAATGGTAGCCGATTTTGAGCGTTTCGAGCGTATGGCGATGCGCCGAGGGGTTGAGGTGCGTCGGTTATCCGGTCACATGGGCGTGGTGCCGGGTACACAGTGGGAAACCGAATTCAAACTGCGTGGCAAGCCGCGCCACGTTGCGATTCACATGGCCGAGTGTGAACCCCCTTCACACATGCGTTTTGAAGCCTCAGGCAAGGGCATGAATGGAATAACGACCGTTGAATTTTTGGCCTTGTCGCAGCGCCGCACCCGCCTGAGCATAGAAATGTCGCTGACCGCGAAATCTCTGCCCGCGCGGCTATTGTTGCAATCGATGCGGCTGGGTCAGGCGCGATTTCGGCGTCAGTTTCAAGTGCGGCTCAGTGAATTTGCCCGAGAAATGGAAGAGCGCCATCTGCATGGAGGTTGACTGAATCGACTAACGTTAAGGTCGGTGTTTCCATCCAGTCAACTCATTGACCGCCGCTACCCACGCGGCTCTGCGGCAGGGTAGACGCCCAGCACTTCGACATTGGTGGTGAAGTGCTCTAGTTCGTCCATCGCAAGCTGCACATTGCGGTCCTCAGGGTGACCGACAATATCGGCATAGAACTGCGTCGCGGTGAATGAACCGTCGACCATGTAGCTCTCCAGCTTGGTCATGTTGATACCATTGGTCGCAAAGCCGCCCAGCGCCTTGTACAGGGCTGCAGGGATATTGCGCACCTGAAATACGAAGCTGGTGATCATTCCGTGTGGGCCGCGCCGTGAAAGGTCCGCCTGCCGCGACATCACCAGAAAGCGGGTGGTGTTGTTGTCCTGATCCTCGATGTGCCGGGCCAGCACGTCCAGACCATAGATTTCCCCCGCCAGTTCACTGGCCAACGCGGCCGAGTGTTTGTCCCCGACTTCGGCGACCTCACGCGCCGCGCGGGCGTTGTCGGGGCTGACACGGCCACGGATATTGTGTTCCTTCAGAAAGCCCGCACATTGCGGCAGCAAGACCAGATGGGAATGCGCCTCGGTGATATCCTCAAGCGTTGCACCGGGCACGGCCAGCAGGTTGATATGTACGCGCACGAAAGCTTCGTCGATGATGTGCAACCCGCTATGGGGCAACAGACGGTGAATGTCGGCCACTCTGCCATAAGTGGTGTTCTCGACGGGCAGCATCGCCAGATCAGCCTCGCCCGAGCGGACCGATTCGATCACATCTTCGAACGTGCGGCAGGGCAGGGGCTCCATATCGGGGCGGGCATTGCGGCAAGCCTCGTGACTATAGGCGCCGGGTTCTCCCTGAAATGCGATGCGATTGGTCATTTGGTCGATTCCGTGCAACAAGTTCGTGAATTGGGCGTTTAGTCGCGGTGTCTATACCTTGCCTCTTGCAAGGGGAAGCCTTAGACACCCCGCAGACAGCTGAAATGGACACGCGATCAATGTTCGACACGATGACAGTTACAAAGGCCGCGGCAGGCCTGTTTGGCACCTTTCTGGTGCTGCTTCTGGCCAAATGGGGAGCCGAGATGCTCTATCATGCGGATGGCCATGGCGAGACGGCCTCTTATATTATCGAGACCGAAAGCGCGGGTGAAAGCGCCGACGGCGAAGAGGTGGTGTTCGAAGACATGCTGGCCGCTGCTGACCCAGAAAAAGGCGCCAAGGTGTTCCGCAAGTGTACGGCCTGCCACAAGCTGGAAGACGGCGCAAATGGCACCGGCCCCTACCTTTACGCAATTGTGGACCGCCCTGTGGCTGCCGCCAAGGGTTTCACCGGTTATTCGGCGGCCATGCAGGCGCACGGCGGCAACTGGACGCCCGAAGCACTGGATGCATTCCTGACCCGTCCCAGCGCTTATATCTCGGGCACTTCTATGAGCTTTGCGGGCCTGAAAAAGCCGCAGGAACGCGCCGATCTGATTGCTTATCTGCAGACCATCGGCAATTGATCCTGTGATCAGAATGGCAAGTTTCAAAGCCGCTGCCTCGTGCAGCGGCTTTATTTTTGCCTAAGAACATCTTCACAAAGCGTTCACGCATTCTAAACTTGAACCTGACAGTGCTGGTCATTTAGCTGGCGCGTATAAGATTAAAGGCAGAGGCCAAGCAGGGGATGAGCAATATGAGATCCGGCAGAGTAACCACACAGGCGCGCGTATTGGATTTCAAAGGTTGGTTGCACGCTTCGATGGCGGGTCTCGTGTTGTTTCTGCTGGCGGCAACTCAGCTGTTTGCCGAAGAAAAGATCATCAAAAGCCACGGGTTCTCGGAATTCGGTGATCTGAAGTATCCCGAAGGCTTTGCCCATTTCGATTATGTAAACCCGGATGCGCCCAAAGGCGGAGAGTTGTCTTATGCCGCGCAGGGAACGTTCGACAGCTTCAACCCGTTCACGCGACAGGGTCGGGCCGGGGCGCGGTCGGCAGATCAGTACGAATCTCTGCTGGTTCCGTCTTATGACGAGCCTGCGTCTTACTACGGCTTGCTAGCGGAAAGCCTGGAATACCCGGAAAGCCAGGACTGGGTTGTTTTCAACATGCGGCCCGAGGCGCGGTTCTCAGATGGCACCCCTGTTACCGCCGAAGATGTTGTTTTCTCGCATAACCTTTTGCTGGATCAAGGACTTAAGTCCTACGCAGACGCGGTGCGTAAACGTATCCCCCGCGCCGAGGCGCTGGATGAGCATCGGGTTAAGTTCTACTTTGCACCGGACATCTCGCGCCGGGCGTTGATTTCGCAGGTGGGCGGCACGCCGGTGTTTTCGAAGGCGTGGTTTGAAGCTGATCCTGAAAACCGTCGTCTGGACAAATCCCGTCTGGTTCCGGGTATTGGATCGGCGCCGTATGTCTTGGACAACTACGACATCAACCGTCGCATCGTTTACAAGCGCAACCCTGACTATTGGGGCGACGACATCAACGTGAATGTCGGCCGCAACAACTACGACACTATTCGTATCGAGTATTTCAGCGACTCGATTGCCGCGATGGAAGGGTTCAAGGCCGGTACGTTCACACTGCGTCAGGAAAACAACTCGAAAAGCTGGGCCACGGCTTATGACTTTCCGGCGATTGCCAACGGTGATGTGATCAGGGCCGAACTAGAAGACGGTAACGTCCCGTCGGCAACAGGGTTCGTCATGAACCTTGACCGTCCGCAGTTTCAGGACCCGCGCGTGCGTGAAGCGGTCCAACTTGCCTATAACTTCGAATGGACCAACGAAAGCCTGCAATATGGGCTATTCCAGCAGCGCAGCTCGTTCTGGGAGGGCACGCATCTTGAGGCCACTGGCCTGCCCGAAGGGCGCGAGTTGGAGGTGCTGCAGGCCCTTGGTGATGCCGTCGATCCGGCAGTTCTGACCGAAGAACCCGTGAGCGCCCATGAATCCCGCCCGGCACGTCAGAATGACCGTCGCAATTTGCGCTCCGCCATGAAGCTTTTGGACGAAGCCGGCTGGCTTGTGGGTGACGACGGCATCCGCCGCAACGCAGACGGAGAGGTGCTTTCAATCGAATTCCTGTCAGATCAACCAACGCTGGATCGCATTGTTCAACCTTTTGTTGACAACCTTCGCGCCATGGGGATCGACGCAATTTACAATCGCGTCGACAATGCCCAGTTTACCCTACGCCGCCGGGACCGGGATTTCGACATGATCGTTGGCGGCTATCCGACCTCGCTGCAGCCGTCGACCGGCCTGTATCAGCAATTCGGGACCGAAGCGGCCTCGTATTCCGTATTCAACCCGTCGGGCGCGCACGGACCAGATATTGAACCGTTGATCGACAACATCGTGGCAGCCACCGAAAGCGAGGAGCTTTTTTCCAATGTTCGCGCCTTGGATCGCGTTCTGCGCGCCAAGCGGATTATGGTGCCGACTTGGTATCTGGGCAAATACTGGGTCGCCTATTGGGACATGTACGAATACCCCGAAAACCTGCCGCCTTATGCCTTGGGCGTGCAAGACCTCTGGTGGATCAACGCCGAGAAAGAAGCCGAGTTGAAATCGTCAGGCGCGTTGAGGTAATCCGCCCCCATGGGAGCATATATTCTAAGACGCCTGTTGTTGGTCATCCCCACTTTGCTTGGGATCATGATCGTCAACTTCACGCTGGTTCAGTTCGTCCCCGGCGGCCCGATTGAGCAGATCATCGCCCAGATGGAAGGCGGCGGTGACGTATTCGAAGGCATCGCCGGCGGTGGCAGCGATATCGAGCAGCAGACCGGTGGGGCCAACGACCGCTATGTCGGGGCGCGCGGCCTGCCGCCTGAGTTCATCGAAGAACTGGAAAAGGAGTTTGGGTTCGACAAACCCCCGGTCGAGCGGTTCCTGACCATGATGGGCAATTACCTGACGCTGGATTTCGGAGAGAGCTATTTCCGTTCCATCAGCGTGACCGATCTGGTGCTTGAGAAGATGCCGGTGTCAATTTCACTTGGCCTGTGGTCGACGCTGATTGCCTATCTGGTGTCGATTCCGCTGGGTATTCGAAAAGCCGTGAAAGATGGGTCGCGGTTCGACACTTGGACCAGCGGCACTATCATCGTTGCCTACGCCATCCCCGGCTTTCTGTTTGCGATCCTGCTGCTGGTCCTGTTTGCCGGTGGGTCTTACTGGCAAATCTTCCCGCTGAGGGGGCTGACCTCGGACGACTGGGACAGCCTTAGTCTGTTTGGCAAGGTCATCGACTATTTCTGGCACATTACTCTGCCGGTGATTGCCCTGACGATTTCGGCCTTTGCGACGCTGACCTTGCTGACCAAGAACTCGTTCCTGGATGAGATCAAAAAACAGTACGTCATGACCGCCCGCGCCAAGGGCTTAAGTGAAGGTAAAGTGCTGTATGGCCACGTCTTCCGCAACGCCATGCTGATCGTCATTGCGGGTTTCCCTGCGGTGTTCATCGGCGTGTTCTTTGGAAGCTCGATCATTATCGAAACAATCTTCTCGTTGGACGGTCTGGGCCGTCTTGGGTTTGAGGCCGCCGTGGCCCGCGACTATCCGGTGATCTTCGGCACGCTGTTCATCTTTGGCCTGATGGGGCTGGTTGTCGGCATCATCAGTGACCTGATGTATGTGCTGGTCGACCCGCGCATCGACTTCGAAAAGCGGGAGGGGTAAATGGCATTGTCCCCACTCAATCAGCGCCGCTGGCGCAACTTCCGCCGCAATGGTCGGGCGTTCTGGTCGCTGATCATTTTCTCGGTCCTGTTCGGATTGTCGTTGTTCGCCGAGTTCATCGCCAACGACAAACCGATCCTCGTGAAATACCGGAGTGAGTTCTTTACGCCGATCTTCAACTTCTACCCGGAAACCCGCTTCGGCGGTGATTTCCAGACCGAAGCGATCTATCGCGACCCCGAGGTGCAATGCCTGATCGACAGCGGTGGGCTCGAGTCATGTTTCGACGACCCAGAGGGGATCATCGACGAGATTAAGGCCGGGACATTTGAAGAAGAAGGGTTCGAACGTGGCTGGGCCATCTGGCCGCTGATCCCATATTCCTTCAACACCAGCGTTGACCGCCCCGGAGCCGCGCCGCTGCCGCCCAATGGGCAAAACCTTCTGGGCACGGATGACACCAAACGCGACGTTCTGGCTCGGGTGATCTACGGCTTCCGCCTGTCGATCCTTTTCACGCTGATGGTCACAGGCGTTGCCAGCATGATCGGTATTTTCGCAGGGGCCATTCAGGGGTTCTTTGGCGGCTGGCTCGACCTGGTGTTCCAGCGCATTATCGAGATCTGGTCGGCCACTCCGTCGCTTTACGTCATCATCATCATGTTCGCCATTTTGGGCCGAAGCTTCTGGCTGTTGGTGGCGCTGATGATCCTGTTCAGTTGGACCGGGTTAGTGAGTGTGGTTCGGGCCGAATTCCTGCGCGCCCGAAATCTGGAATACGTCCGTGCCGCGCGGGCGCTTGGCGTTGGCAACATGACCATCATGTTCCGCCATATGTTGCCGAATGCGATGGTTGCGACACTGACCTTCATGCCCTTTATTGTGACCGGCACGATCGGTGGCTTGGCCTCGCTGGACTTTCTTGGCTTTGGCTTGCCATCTTCGGCCCCTTCGTTGGGCGAGCTGACCTTGCAGGCGAAGCAGAATCTGCAGGCTCCGTGGCTGGCTTTCACAGCGTTCTTCACTTTTGCCATCATGCTGTCGCTGCTGGTCTTCATCTTTGAAGGCGTCCGCGATGCGTTTGATCCCAGAAAGACCTTCTCATGAGCCTTTTGGATGTGAACAACCTCAAGGTTTCGTTCCGGCAGGACGGGCAAGTTTCGGCGGCGGTCAAGGGGGTGTCTTTCACCGTGGATCGCGGTGAAACCGTGGCGCTGGTGGGAGAGTCCGGCTCGGGCAAGTCGGTCACGGCGCTCTCGACCGTGTCGCTGTTGGGCGACAGTGCGATTGTCGAGGGGTCCGTCAAATATGACGGGGATGAGATGATCGGCGCTTCGCAGGACAAGCTGATGGATGTGCGCGGAAATGACATCAGTTTCATTTTCCAAGAGCCGATGACTTCGCTGAACCCGCTGCACACGATCCAAAAGCAGATGGCCGAGTCACTGGCCCTGCACCAGGGGCTGACGGGTGACGCGGCACGGGAACGCATTGTCGAACTGTTGACCAAGGTTGGTATTCGTGATCCGCGTGAGCGGTTGGACAGCTATCCGCACCAACTTTCAGGCGGTCAGCGGCAGCGGGTCATGATCGCCATGGCGCTGGCCAACAAGCCGGATATTCTGATCGCGGATGAGCCGACAACCGCGCTGGACGTGACCATTCAAGCACAGATTCTGGAACTGCTGGCCGAGCTGCAGAAATCCGAGAATATGGGGATGCTTTTCATCACACATGATTTGGGCATTGTGCGCCGCATCGCCGACCGGGTTTGCGTGATGAAGGATGGTGAGATCGTCGAAACTGGCGCCACCGCCGAGATTTTTGACAACCCGCAGCATCCCTACACGCGCAAGCTTCTGGGGGCCGAGCCTTCGGGCCAACCTGATCCGGTTGCACCCAAGGCAGAAGAGGTCGCCCGAACCGACCACCTGAAGGTCTGGTTCCCGATCCAACGCGGGTTTCTGAAGCGCACTGTTGGTCATGTAAAGGCCGTGAACGATGCGACGCTTAGTGTGCGTGCGGGTGAAACCTTGGGCATTGTCGGCGAAAGCGGTTCGGGTAAGACCACGCTGGCGCTGGCGATCATGCGGCTGATAGCGTCCGAGGGCGGCATCACCTTCCGTGATCAGGACGTGCGGCGCTGGTCCACGCGTGAGCTGCGGCGGCTGCGCAAAGACATGCAGATCGTGTTTCAGGACCCGTTCGGCAGCCTCAGCCCTCGGATGACCTGCCAACAGATCATCGCCGAGGGGCTGGCGATTCACAAAGTCGACCCACACCGCGCCCCGCGCGAGTTGGTGGCCGAGGTGATGACCGAAGTGGGCCTGGACCCGGCAGCGATGGACCGCTATCCGCATGAATTCTCAGGTGGTCAACGGCAACGTATTGCGATTGCGCGGGCCATGGTGCTGCGGCCCAAGCTTCTGGTGTTGGACGAACCCACCAGTGCGCTGGATATGACCGTGCAGGTGCAGATCGTTGATCTGTTGCGGGATCTGCAACGGAAATACGGGCTGGCCTATTTGTTCATCAGCCATGACCTGAAGGTCGTGCGGGCGATGTCGCACAAGGTGATCGTCATGCGGAACGGTGACGTGATCGAAATGGGATCGGCCGAAGATCTGTTCGAAAACGCTCAGACCGACTATACCCGCGAACTGATTGCGGCAGCGGGCTGACCCCAGCCCGCGCCACTGGTTCAGGCATTTGCGCTTTCTTTGGCAGCCGCTTTTGGCACCGGCCCGCGCAACTCCTCGTAGTGATCGAAGGTCAGCCTGACCCATCCAGTTCCACGCGTGGCGCTGGCGAGGGTACGATGTAGCTCGTCTTCGGCCACGGCAGGCAATTGTGCGTTGAAGATCTCCCAGCCCGAGGCGTTGGGGTTGCCTTCAAAGCCCAGAACCTGACCCTGCAAAGAACTGATGGTCGGCACAAGGTCTCCGACGAAATCCGAGGGCAGGTGAATCTCGGCGTTCAGAATTGGTTGCAGAACCACAGGTTTTGCCTGTGGCAGGGCTTCGCGCACAGCGTTCTTGCCTGCCGTGCGGAACGCATAGTCCGAGCTGTCCACGTTGTGGTGTTTGCCATCGCTCAGCGTGACTTTGACGTCCACCACCGGGAAACCTTCCGGGCCTTGCGCCAGCGCGTCCTTGGCACCGTGCTCGACCGAAGGGATATAGTTCTTAGGCACCGCGCCGCCCTTGACGATCTCTTCGAACTGGAAACCGGAACCACGCGGCATCGGCGCGACCGAGATTACCACGTCGGCAAATTGCCCGGCCCCGCCGGATTGTTTGCGATGGCGATGGCGGTGCTCGACGGGTGACCGGATGGTTTCGCGATAGGCGGTCTCGACCGTGTCGGTGGCAATCTCAATGCCGAAATCTTCGTCAAGCTTGGCCGAAACCCGCCGCATGTGCTGCGGCCCCTGCGAACCCAGAACGGCGTGCCCACTGAGCTCGTCCTGACCCAGATGCAGGCCGGGGTCGATCTCGACCAGTCGGTGCAAGGCGTTGGACAGGCGCACGTCGTCGCGCTCATGGGCGGGGGACACGATCTGCCGATGCGCAGCGGGATGCGAGGCCGCCCATTCGGGCAGAGGGGTGGCGGAGGAACTGTCATAGAGGTTGCCAGGGTTCAGATGGTCTGACTTCACGGCCAACCCGATTTGCCCCGCGGGCAGATCGGAGATCTGCGTTTTGGCGTCCAAAGTGGTCAGGTTGCCAACGGTTTCTCCGCCCAGATTCTCATGCGCTTTCACACCAGCACCCAGCCCGCGCAGAACAACGATTTTGCCGATATGTTTCTTCACATCCGCAAAGCCTGCGATTGCGCGTGCGTTCTCTTCGGCTTCGTCCCGATCGGCAGCGATGTTGAATTCAGGTGCTTCGTGCCGCAAGGCCTTCATTAGACGGGTCAACCCATTGCCGTGGCTGGCCGCGCCCAGACAGGCGGGGATCAGTTGATGATTCTGTAACACCTGCGCGGCCAAATCATAAACCTCGGCGCTGGGTGGCTGTTTGTCTTCGATCAGTTGCTCCAACAAGTGATCGTCGAAATCCGACAAGGTCTCCAGCAATTCGGTGCGGGCTTCCTGTTCGCGATCCTCGACCGATTGCGGCAGTTCGATCAGGGCTGAAGGCTGCCCCTCCTGATACTTCCATGCCCGTTCCGAGATCAGATCGACCGCGCCGATGATCGTATCACCCTCGCGGATCGGAACTTGGCGAAGGGCGATGTGGTGCGTGCAATAGGTCTGAAGCGCAGCGATGATGTCGCGAATGCGTCCGTTTGGATTGTCCATGCGGTTGATGAACAGGAAACAGGGAATGCCGGCCTCTTCGACCAATCGCAGGTACGGCGCGCTCAAAACGGCTGCATTCGGGTCGGGGGGCACCACCACCACGGCGGCGTCCGAGATTGCCATGGCCGGGCCGACATAGGCCAGATTGTCGCCGCCGCCGTCTACGTCGATGGCACACCATGGCTCGTCCAAATAAGAAAAACCGTGCAAATGCACGGTTCCGGATACGTCGAAGGTTGTGGGCCGCCCGTCGAGGCGGCTGATAGCCTCGACCAGAGTGGTTTTGCCCGATTGGCTGGGGCCGAGGACGGTGAAAACGCGCATGAGTGCTGTCCCTCTTTCAAATTGCAGTTCAGCTGCACGAAAGGGAAAGCCTTACGCGGATGCGCTGGCGCATTGTCTGATACGGGGCCTGCCTCAGGCGCGGGCGGGTGCCGCCCACCCTGCAAGTGTGGAAAAAACCGACCCGTCGCGTCAAGCCCTGACCTTCGAACAAATCAGATGGCCGAGCTGTGACCCGCCTTGCTTAGATCATAGGCGTCAAAGCTGCGGGCGATCATGCGGGTCAGCGGGCGGGCTTCGACCGGGATGAACAAACCGTCCTCGGTGATCCGCAGCAACCCGTCAAAGGCTGCGTTCGCGGCCTGATACATGCCTTGCAATTCAGCCTCGGTAATCGCGTGGTCGCGCAGGATTTCGGCTGAATTGATCTGGAAATCGCACATCAGCGCTTCGATCAGGCGGGCGCGCAGGGCGTCTTGCCCTTTGAACAGGTGCCCGCGTGAGGTCGAAAACCTTCCTTCGCGAATGGCTTTGGTATGCGCCGACGTCGCAGGCGCATTCTGTGCATACCCTTGCGGGAAGCGCGAGATTGAACTGGCGCCGATGCCGATAAGAACCTCGGCCTGATCGTCGGTATAACCTTGGAAGTTCCGCTTGAGCCGTCCGGCTTTCAGCGCATGGGTCAGGCCATCGTCCTGAGTCGCAAAATGGTCGATGCCGATTTCGGCGTAATTGTCCCACATGAACAGACGGCGGGCAGTGTCGAACAGGTCGAGCCGTTGCTCGGGCGTGGGCAGCGCGTCCGACGGGATCATCTGCTGCCGTTTGGCCATCCACGGTACATGCGCGTAGCCATACAACGCCACCCGGTCGGGGCTAAGCGACAGCAGTTTTTGCACGCTTTCCGTCATGCGCGATTTGGTCTGATGCGGCAGACCGTAAAGGATATCAGCATTCAGGCTGGTGATACCGCGGGCGCGGATCATGTCCACCGCATCTCGGGTTGTGTCATAGCTTTGGATGCGCCCGATGGTCTTTTGAATCTCGTCATCGAAATCCTGAACCCCAATTGAGGCACGGTTCATCCCAGCCTCGGCCAGTGCGTCAAGACGCGCCTCATCAATCTCGTTCGGGTCGATCTCAACCGAAAACTCGGCGTTCGGCCCCAGTGGCAACACGTCCAGAATCCGCGCCGCCAGCTCGCGCATCAGATCGGGGTTCAGCAAGGTCGGAGTGCCGCCGCCCCAATGCAGACGCGATAGGGTGACACCTTCGGGCAGGTGTGCGGCCAGAAGATCCAGTTCGGCTTTTAGGACATCCACATAGGCAATTACCGGGTTGTCAGTTTGGGTCCCTTGGGTGCGACAGGCGCAGAACCAGCACAGTCTGCGGCAAAACGGAACGTGGATGTACAGCGACACTTCGCTGCCGGGCGTTATCCCGGAAATCCAGTCACCATAAAGACTTGACCCCACATCATTGCTGAAGTGGGGGGCGGTGGGATAGCTTGTGTAACGCGGAACTTTCGCGTCAAATAGTCCAAGCTTTGCCAATTGTGGTTTCACTATCATGGCGATACCTTTAAATGACAGCTCGCCTGGATGCTTTGACAGAGATCAAGTGGGAACGTGCATGACACCGATATTCAAAATCGACCATACGAACTGTGAAGATTGCCCCATCCGGCATCGCGCAGTGTGCGCGCACTGTGATGCGAACGAGTTGGAAGAACTTGAAAGCATTAAATATTACCGCAGTTTTGAAGCCGGTCAGACGATCATCTGGTCTGGCGACCAGATGAATTTTGTCGGCTCTGTCGTGTCAGGGATCGCGTCGTTGACGCAGACAATGGAGGACGGGCGCACGCAAATGGTGGGCTTGTTGTTGCCCAGCGATTTCGTCGGGCGACCGGGGCGCGACTCGGCCCCATATGACGTTCAGGCAACCACCGATTTGGTCATGTGCTGCTTTCGCAAAAAGCCGTTTGAGGAATTGATGGGCACCACACCCCATATCGCGCATCGCCTGTTGCAAATGACGCTGGACGAGCTGGACGCTGCCCGCGAATGGATGCTTGTGCTGGGGCGCAAAACCGCGCGAGAAAAGATTGCCAGCCTGTTGTCGATCATCGCGCGCCGAGATGCGTCAATCAACCAGAAGGGCAATACCGGCCCGATCGTGTTTGATCTGCCCCTGACCCGCGAGGCGATGGCGGACTATCTCGGATTGACGCTGGAAACGGTCAGTCGTCAGATCTCCGCCCTGAAAAAGGACGAGGTCATCCTGCTTGAGGGTAAACGCCACGTCACGATCCCCGATATGGGCCGTCTGATGGAAGAGGCTGGTGACGACTCAGATGGTGGGTTTCTGGTCTGATACGCTTGAGGCGTGACTGGGCCTTGCTGCCATGCTTAACTGGGCCTGAGCAGAATAACCGCAGGAGTAAGTCATGGAATTCAGTAGCATTCTGGCGATGCTGTTCATTGGCGCCATCGCCGGGTGGCTGTCGGGCAAGATCATGGAAGGCCGGGGATTCGGCCTGATCGGCAACATCATTGTTGGTGTCGTCGGCGCATTTCTTTCAGGATTGATTTTCCCGGCGCTTGGATTTTCTGTAGGCGGTGGTCTCTTTTCGTCCATATTCTTCGCCACCATTGGCGCGGTGATCTTGTTGTTCCTGATCGGCTTGGTGAAAAAGTAAAAAACCGCCCTGATGGGCGGTTTTTAGGTTGTTCTCCTCAATGGGCCAGGAACACCGGGACCGAGGCCTGTTCAAGCATGTTTCGGGTCGCCCCGCCCAGAATGGCTTCGCGGAACCGCGAATGGCCGTAAGCGCCCATTACGATCATGTCGGCTGAGGTGTCCGAGGCGTGTCGGTTCAGGATATCCGACACACGGGTCATGGTCTTGCTCAGCACGTCGATTTCACATTTCACACCGTGACGGGCCAGCATCTGTGACAGCATTCCACCGGGGTCTGATCGGTCGGGGCCGTGTCGCGGCGGGTCGATCACAACGATGCGCGCCAAATCGGCCTCAATCAGGAAGGGCAGGGCACGGCGAATGGCCCGCATGGCCTCGACGCTTTCATTCCAACCGATCAGGATCGTGCCGGGGCGCGTAAAGGGGGTTGCATCATCCGGGGTGACCAGTACGGGCGCATGACCTTCGAACATGGCTGCCTCAAGGATGGGTTCGGCTTCGGCCCCCCGATCATCTCCGTAAGGTTGAGGCAGGACGACAAGGTCAGAAAACCGGGCCCTGTGCGCGACATGGCGTCCGATATCCGCGATCTGGGCTACACCACTTTCGGCGGACCAGCGGGTTCCAGTCTTACCAAGATACGACTTGGCATAGCTTAGGGTTTCTTCGGCTTCGGCGTTTGCCCGATTCAAGGTCTCTTGCAGGATCAATGCATTTGCCCCGGCGTAGTAATACCCGGTCTGACTGCGGTCGACGCCAAGGCAGAGGGCTTCGGCATGCGCGTCCTGCGCGGATGCCAGGGCAGCGATCTGCGCCAGGGCTGAGTCACTCTGCCGTGTATCTGTCATGACGGTGAGAAGAGATTTGTAAGCCATTTGAACCTCTTGTCTTCATAGGCCATCCACCTGCGGCTCAATGGCCCAGCTGTCAATTTACGATTGTCACAGATTTCAGGCTATTGTCTTGACACAGATCAAAGCAAAACTGGCCGCCGTCCGACAAAACAGCGGCCAGTCAAAAAGGTCCTGCGACACAAAAGAATCACGCGGGGCATGGCAAAGGGACGCAATATGTCAAATTACATCAAGCTGATCGTGCTTGGTCTCGTTGTGGTTTTCGCCGCGATCGGGTCCAATTATGCACGCGATTTGGCGTATCAGGTGCATGCAATTCTGGTGATGCTGATCGCCGGTGGTTTGTTCATCTGGACGCTTAGAAACACAGATGAGCCAGATATTCTCGTGGACCGCTCTGCGGAATACATGGATGGCGTGATCCGCTATGGCGTGATCGCAACCGCCTTTTGGGGCGTGGTCGGGTTCCTTGCGGGAACCTTTATCGCGTTTCAGTTGGCCTTTCCGGCGCTGAACTTCGAATGGGCGCAGGGCTATCTGAACTTTGGCCGTTTGCGTCCTCTGCACACCTCGGCGGTGATTTTTGCCTTTGGCGGCAACGCTTTGATCGCGACCTCGTTCTACGTGGTACAGCGGACAAGCGCCGCGCGCCTGTGGGGCGGCAATCTGGCATGGTTCGTGTTCTGGGGTTATCAGCTGTTCATCGTTCTGGCCGCGACCGGCTATGTTCTGGGCGGTACACAGTCGAAAGAATATGCCGAACCCGAATGGTACGTTGACCTTTGGCTGACCATCGTCTGGGTCGCCTATCTGGCCGTGTTCCTTGGCACCGTGGTCAAGCGGAAAGAACCCCACATCTATGTGGCGAACTGGTTCTATCTGGCCTTTATCGTCACCGTTGCGATGCTGCACGTGGTCAACAACATGACCATCCCCGTCAGCATCTGGGGTTCGAAATCTGTCATCGTCTGGTCGGGTGTTCAAGACGCCATGATCCAGTGGTGGTACGGCCACAACGCTGTGGGCTTCTTCCTGACCGCAGGCTTCCTGGGCATGATGTACTACTTCATCCCGAAACAGGCCGAGCGTCCGGTCTTTTCGTACAAGCTGTCGATCATCCACTTCTGGGCGCTGATCTTCCTGTATATCTGGGCCGGTCCGCACCACCTGCACTATACCGCGCTGCCTGACTGGGCCTCGACGCTGGGCATGGTGTTCTCGGTGATCCTGTGGATGCCGTCCTGGGGTGGTATGATCAACGGTCTGATGACGCTGTCGGGCGCATGGGACAAGCTGCGCACCGACCCGGTGATCCGCATGATGGTGATCTCGGTTGGCTTCTACGGCATGTCCACGTTCGAAGGCCCGATGATGTCGATCCGCGCTGTGAACTCGCTCAGCCACTATACCGACTGGACCATTGGTCACGTGCACTCGGGCGCGCTGGGCTGGAACGGCATGATCACCTTTGGTGCGCTGTACTTCCTGGTGCCTGTCCTGTGGAAGCGTGAGCGTCTGTATTCGCTGCAAATGGTCAGCTGGCACTTCTGGCTCGCCACAATCGGCATCGTTCTGTACGCCGCGTCGATGTGGGTGACCGGTATCATGGAAGGCCTGATGTGGCGCGAAGTGGATGCCAACGGCTTCCTGGTGAACTCGTTCGCCGACACCGTGGCCGCCAAGTTCCCGATGTATGTGGTGCGTGCTCTGGGTGGCGTGATGTTCGTCGCTGGTTCGCTGATCATGTGCTACAACCTGTGGATGACTGTGCGGAAAGCGCCGGCCAAAGAGGCCAGCCTGTCCGTCGCGGTCCCGGCTGAATAAGGAGGGCCGGAGCAATGGCAATTCTCGACAAACATAAGATCCTCGAGACCAACGCGACCCTCCTGCTGGTGTTCAGCTTTTTGGTCGTGACCATCGGTGGCATCGTTCAGATCACCCCGTTGTTCTATCTTGAGAACACCATCGAAAAGGTGGAGGGGATGCGCCCTTACACCCCCTTGGAAATGGCAGGGCGTGAGATTTATCTGCGTGAAGGCTGCTATGTCTGCCACAGCCAGATGATCCGCCCGATGCGGGATGAGGTCGAACGTTACGGCCACTACTCTCTGGCGGCTGAGTCGATGTATGACCATCCGTTCCAGTGGGGGTCCAAGCGCACCGGACCTGATCTGGCTCGCGTTGGTGGGCGTTACTCGGATCAGTGGCATATCGACCACCTGCGCGATCCGCAGTCTGTGGTGCCTGAATCGGTGATGCCGAAATACGGTTTCCTCGAGAACCGTAAGATCGACGGAAAGTACATCGCCGATATCATGAAGGCGAACGCGGTTCTTGGCACGCCCTACACCGAGGAGATGCTGGAGAATGCTCAGGCCGACTTCCGTGCGCAGGCCGACCCGGACAGTGACTATGACGGGTTGTTGGAGCGCTATGGCGACAAGGTCAGTGTGCGCAACTTCGACGGTCAGCCTGAACTGACCGAGGCGGACGCGATGGTTGCTTATCTGCAGATGCTGGGCACGCTGGTCGATTTCTCGACCTTCACCCCTGACGCAAGCCGCTAAGGAGGGTGTGATGGAAGAATATACTCTCTTACGGCAGTTCGCGGATAGCTGGATGCTGCTTGTGCTGTTTGTCTTTTTTGTTGGCATCATCATCTGGGTTTTCCGCCCCGGTGCCAGCAAGGAATACAAGGACACTGCCAACATCCCCTTCCGGCATCAAGATAAACCCGCCGAATCTGAATCTAAGGAGGCGCGGCAATGAGTAAGACACCTGAAAAACTGCCGGGCGATCCTAAGACAACCGGGCACAGCTGGGATGGTTTGGAAGAGTTTGACAACCCAATGCCCCGCTGGTGGCTGTGGACCTTCTACGCCACCATCATCTGGGGTGTGATCTATACGATCATGTATCCAGCATGGCCTCTGGTTCAGTCGGCAACGGCTGGTGTGACCGGCTGGTCTTCGCGCGCTGAAGTGCAAGAGGAGATGGTCTCCTTCGAAGAGGCCAACGCCCCTTGGAATGCGAAACTGGTCGAAACCCCGTTAGAGCAGATTTCGGCCGACGCGGAATTGCAGCAATATGCGGTGAACTCGGGTGGCGCTGTCTTCCGCACCTGGTGTGCGCAGTGTCACGGTTCGGGCGCGCAAGGTGCGCCGGGCTTCCCGAACCTTCTGGACGACGCTTGGCTATGGGGTGGTTCGCTCGAAGATATCGAGTTCACCATTGCCCACGGTATCCGGAACGAAGAAAGCGACGATGCGCGCTATTCCGAAATGCCGGCCTTTGGCGAAATCCTCGAAAAGGAAGAGATCACTCAGGTGGTTCAGTACGTCATGTCGCTGACCAATGCGCAGTCCGATGATGCGGCGGCGCAGGCGGGCAAGGTTGTTTTTGAGGACAATTGTGCAGTCTGCCACGGCGAGAACGGCGCAGGCGACGTCACTCAGGGTGCGCCGAACCTGACCGACGCGATCTGGCTCTATGGCGGCAGCGAAGAGGCATTGACCGAGACGGTCACCTACAGCCGCTTTGGTGTGATGCCTGCTTGGGAAAACCGTCTGACCGACGCGCAAATCCGCGCTGTCACGGCTTATGTCCACCAATTGGGTGGCGGTCAGTAACGACAAAAGAATACCTTCGGACGGTTCGCCGCCCGAAGGTTAATGCACCGGCTGTTCCATCTGTTCGCGCGTTTCCTGAACAGCCGGTGCTATTAGCTCAGACTAGTTGTCTGCGTTAATCCGGTCCAGAGGACCAGTCACTTGGAACAGGAACGTGAAGCGCGCGTTGTTTTCTTCCACCAGTTATCTTCTGTGCGTTGTTCGAGATTCTGCTGAGCGCTGCGCTCATCCGTTTGGGTGGCGATCATGAAAGATCGGGCAAAAATCGAAAGCATGTGATCCCTCCTTAAGTAGCTTGGATTTAAGGTCAGGATTGATTTTTAAGATTTGAAATGCGACTCAATTAGAATTTCGTAATGTAAGACTGGATTACATATGGATTGGTTGAAGATGCCGCCGCTTGCGGCGCTCAGGGCCTTTTCTGCGTTCGCCGAAAAGGGAAATGTTGTCGATGCAGGCGTGGGGTTGAATGTCAGCCACGCTGCTATCAGTCAGCAGTTGCGCGCGCTTGAGAGACACTTGGGCGCGGCCCTGCTGGACCGGAGTGGTAAGTCGATGATCCTGACCGCCGAAGGTGAAAAACTGGCCCGCGCCCTGCATCTTGGTTTTGGCGCCATCGGGGATGCCGTGGCCGACCTGATGCACATCACCGAAGATCGCCCGGTTCACGTCTCGCTGACCGCATCGTTTGCCGCATCATGGCTAATGCCGCGCCTGCCGGTGTTTCAGGCCGAACACCCGGATATCCCCTTGGCGCTGGACCCTTCGCCCAATCTGGTCAGCTTCCGTCCGGGCGGGGTGGACGTGGCAATCCGCTATGGGGATGGAAATTGGCCCGGTTTGGACGCAGAGCTGCTGATGCAAAGCCCGATCGTGATCGTCGCGGCGCCCTCGCTGTTAGGCGGTCGGACGTCGATGACGCCGGAAGAGCTGGGCCAATTGCCCTGGCTCGAAGAGCTTGGGACAACCGAAGCCACCACTTGGCTGGCGCGGCGGGGTGTCGAGCATGGACCGCACGCCGTTCGTATCACCTTGCCGGGCAACCTTGTGCTCGAGGGGCTGCGCGCCGGGCAGGGGGTCACAGTCACGGCGCGACATTTTGTCGAAGCGGATATCGAAGCCGGTCGCATCATCGAGCTGTTTCGCGAGCCCGGAGCGCTTGGATACCACATTGTCACCGGCGATGCGCCATTGCGCCCTGCGGTCAAAACTTTTGTTGGGTGGCTGAGGCGACAAGCTGGTAAGATGTGACAAAAGGTGTCTGTACGATGCGCTTTTGACCCATGTCAAAGAGGCTATCTTTGTGATCTGGAACAAGACGCCTAAAAAACAGCCACATTTGGAGCCAGCTCGTGAGCGATTCCGACCCCGCCCCCAGCCTTTACGTTGCTAGGGAGCCCATTTTTCCCAGACGCGTGTCCGGGCCATTTCGAAACCTGAAATGGATCATCCTCGCGGTCACGCTGGGTATTTACTATGTGACGCCTTGGATCAGATGGGACCGTGGCCCCAGCCTGCCGGATCAAGCGGTTCTGCTGGATCTGGCAAACCGTCGTTTCTACTTCTTCTGGATCGAGATCTGGCCGCACGAATTCTATTTCGTGGCGGGTTTGCTGATCATGGCTGGTCTTGGCCTGTTCCTGTTCACCTCAGCGCTTGGACGTGTGTGGTGCGGCTATGCCTGCCCGCAGACCGTTTGGACCGACCTCTATATCCTCGTCGAACGCTGGATCGAGGGCGACCGAAACGCCCGGCTGCGCTTGCATCGTCAGGAAAAACTGGATTTCCGCAAGGCTCGGTTGCGGCTTACGAAATGGACCGTGTGGCTGCTGATCGGTGTAGCCACCGGGGGGGCCTGGGTGTTCTATTTCGCGGACGCGCCGACTTTGCTGCATGATCTGGTGACAGGCAACGCTCATCCGGTTGCCTATACGACTGTGCTTATTCTGACCGGCACGACTTTCTTGTTTGGCGGGTTTGCCCGCGAACAGATTTGTATCTATGCCTGCCCGTGGCCGCGTATTCAGGCTGCGATGATGGACGAGGACACTCTGGTCGTCGGCTACCGCGAATGGCGGGGTGAGCCGCGCGGCAAGGGGAAACGCACCGCCGATTCCGAGTTGGGCGATTGTATCGATTGCATGGCCTGCGTGAATGTCTGCCCGGTGGGCATCGACATCCGGGATGGTCAGCAGTTGGAGTGCATCACCTGCGCCCTTTGCATTGATGCCTGTGACGACATGATGGCCAAGATCGGTAAACCGCGTGGCCTGATCGACTATATGGCGCTGAGCGATGAGACGCGCGAGCGCGCGGGCCAGCCACCCAAGAATGTGTGGAAACATATTCTGCGGCCTCGGACAATTATGTATACGTCCATGTGGGCGGCGGTCGGCTTTGCGCTGTTGCTTGCCTTGTTCATACGGTCCGATATCGACCTGACCGTGGCGCCGGTGCGTAACCCGACCTTCGTGACCCTGTCTGACGGCACCATCCGTAACACTTATGATGTACGCCTGCGCAACAAACATGGCGAAGATCGTCCTTTCCAGCTGACACTGTCCGGTGACCCGGCGTTGCAACTGCAGATCGAAGGGGTCGAAGGCAACTCTGTCAATGTCACCGCAGATACGGCACAATTGACGCGGGTTTACATCACGTCGGCAAAAGGCACCGGGCCTGCTGGTGTGGATGTGACGCCGGTACGGATTTGGGTCGAAGATGTGCAAAGTGGCGAACGCGCCTACAAGGACACCACGTTCAACGGACAAGGAAACTGAGATGGCTGAGCGTCAATTCACCGGAAAGCATGCCCTCGCGGTGTTCGTCGCAGCCTTTGGTGTGATCATTGCCGTGAACCTTGTTCTGGCCTACAGCGCGGTCAAAACCTTTCCGGGGCTTGAGGTCAAAAACTCCTACGTCGCCAGTCAGGAATTCAACGAGCGCCTGCAGGAACAGCAGGCGCTGGGTTGGGAAATTCGCGCTGAAGTGTCGGGTGGGTTGCTGATCCTGCACATCATCGACAAAACGGGTGCCCCTGTCCAAGTTGCCGAATTGCAAGCCGTTGTGGGGCGCGCGACCCACGTGAAAGAGGATTTCTCGCCCGATTTCGTCTTTGACGGTCAGGCGTATTCGACCCCTGCGGCGCTGGGCAAGGGCAACTGGAACATCCGTCTGGTCGCCAAAGATCATGATGGCGCGGAATTTGCGCAGCGGGTCCCGCTGTATGTGAAGGGGTGATTGGATGACGGCGCAAATGACCTCTGGCACAGCGGCCTGTCCGGGATGTATCGCCAGCCCGGCGGAACCGGCGCGGCCTATCCCGCAGGATGTGCAGATTGCGCTGTCGCTGCCGGGCATTCATTGCTCGGCCTGTATTGCCACGGTCGAACGTGAGCTGAACGCCCATCCGGGGGTCGAGGATGCGCGGGTCAACCTGACGCTCAAGCGGGCAATGGTCAAAGCTGCACCCGATCTGCGCGCCACCGATCTGATTCCGGTGCTTGAGCAGGCCGGGTTTGAAGCGCATGAGCTGGACCCCGGCGCGTTGTCGGCCACCAGTGCTGACAAAGCGGGGCGCGATTTGTTGATGCGGCTGGCGGTGGCCGGGTTTGCGTCGATGAACGTGATGCTGTTGTCGGTGTCTGTCTGGTCAGGGGCCTCGGACGCGACGCGCGACATGTTCCACTGGATTTCGGCAGCGATTGCGCTGCCCGCAATAGCCTTTTCCGCGCAGCCTTTCTTTGCCAACGCGTGGAGCGCTCTGCGCGTGCGCCGACTGAACATGGACGTGCCGATTGTGCTGGCGATCGTGCTCGCGATGATCACATCGCTTTGGGAAACCGCGCTCAGCGGTGAGCATGCCTATTTCGACGCGGCCCTGGCGCTGACCTTCTTCCTGCTGGCAGGGCGCTATCTGGATTACCGGACCCGTGCCGCGGCAAGGTCAGCGGCCGAGGAACTGACCGCGCTTGAAGTGCCCCGTGCCATCAAGCTGGTTGATGGGACCGAAGAAGAGGTGGCCGTGGCCACGCTGTCCGTCGGTGATCTGATCCTTGTCCGGCCCGGGGGGCGCATGCCGGTGGACGGCGAAATCGTATCCGGTCAGTCGGAACTGGATCGCTCTTTGCTGACCGGGGAAACCCTGCCGGTCTTCGCCGAGGCGGGCCTGACCGTCAGCGCCGGTGAGGTCAATCTGACTGGCCCCCTGACCATCCGCGCGACTGCGGTGGGAGAGGAGACTTCGCTGCACCGCATGGCCGATCTGGTCGCCATCGCTGAATCCGGCCGGTCGCGCTATACCTCGTTGGCAGACAAGGCGGCCAAGCTTTACGCGCCGGGCGTTCACATCCTGTCGGCGCTCAGCTTTTTGGGCTGGTACATCTATTCCGGCGATATTCGTACGGCTTTGAACATCGCCGCTGCCGTTCTGATTATCACATGCCCTTGTGCGCTGGGGTTGGCGGTGCCAGCCGTGACGACCGCCGCCTCGGGCCGGTTGTTCCGAAAGGGCATGCTGATCAAACATGCTACTGCGCTGGAGCGCTTGGCCGAGGTCGACACGGTCGTTTTCGACAAAACCGGCACGCTGACCTCGGGCACGCCCGAACTCACCAATCTGGGTGATCATTCGCGCGCTGATCTGGAGGTTGCACTGGCGCTGGCCGAGGCGTCTTCGCATCCCTTGTCGGTGGCGTTGGTTAAGTCGGCTCGAGAGGCGGGCATCAAACCGGCCCACGTCACCGATATCGCCGAGGTGCCGGGCTATGGCACCGAAGGCACCTATCACGGTCAGCGCGCCCGCCTGGGTCGCGCGGCGTGGACGGGTGCAGAAGAGGGCGATCAAACTGCCGCCTGGTTGTCGGTTTCAGGGCAAGAGCCCGTGGCCTTTATGTTCTCGGATTCGTTGCGCCCCGGTGCCGCCGAAGCTGTGCAGGCATTCCACGATGCGGGGAAAGAGGTCATTCTGATTTCCGGCGACACGCAGGGCGCGGTTCAGGCTTTGGCCGGAAAGCTGGGGATCGACAATTGGGTTGCTCAGGCCCTGCCGCAGGACAAGGCAGCCCGCGTGCAGGAACTGAGTGATCAGGGTTGTCACGTGCTGATGGTTGGCGATGGTCTGAATGACACCGCAGCCCTGGCGGCGGCGCATGTGTCGATCTCTCCGGCCTCGGCGTTGGACGCGGCGCGGGTGGCCTCGGACATCGTTCTTCTCGGGAATGATCTGGCCCCAATCGCCGATGCCTGTGAGACGGCGGTCAAGGCGACCAAACGGATTCGTGAAAACTTCCGCATCGCCACCGTCTATAATATCATTGCAGTACCGCTGGCGGTGATCGGCCTTGCCACACCGCTGATTGCGGCGCTCGCAATGTCGACTTCGTCTATCACCGTGTCTCTGAACGCTCTGCGACTAAGGTAAGCTAATGGAAGTTCTGGCCTATCTGATACCGATTTCCCTGTTTTTGGGCGGGGTTGGCCTTGTGGCTTTTGTCTACACGGTTCGTTCAAACCAATATGACGACCCCGAGGGCGACGCGCGGCGTATTCTCAGCGATGAGTGGGACGACAAGCCCAAGCCCTGAGCAACCGCCAACCGCCCTTGAAATTGCCGCAATGTCCGGTTATGTCCGGCCTGTCCGCTAGCAGAGAGAACCAAGCCAAATGGCAACTATGAATCCGATCCAGTTTATTCAGCAAGTCCGTGCCGAAGTTGCGAAGGTCGTCTGGCCGACCCGGCGCGAGGTGCTGCTGACCACGGTCATGGTGTTCATCATGGCGGCTCTGACGGCCGTATTCTTTGCTCTGGTTGATCTGGGCATTCGCGGCGGTCTGCAACTGATCCTGGGCGCGTTCGGCTAAGTCGGTTCAGGCATGGTGGAAACGCCACTGCCCTCTTGCACAGCACGCAATGTCAGAGTAGTTGACGCGGTACTATTCGGAATGGGCGTGCGGCGATTCGGGCTGCGCGCCGCTTTTTATTCCGGGTGACGTGACAGGATTTCAATAACGGCATGTCCGGCAATCAGGACAGCCTAAGGCAAACAAGGACGACAGGTTCATGGCGAAACGGTGGTACTCGGTCAGCGTTCTTTCGAATTTCGAAAAGAAGATCGCAGAGCAGATCCGCACGTCCGTGGCCGAACAGGGCCTTGAGGACGATATCGACGAGGTTCTGGTGCCCACCGAAGAGGTGATCGAAGTGCGCCGGGGCAAGAAGGTCACGACCGAACGCCGCTTTATGCCCGGCTATGTTCTGGTGCATATGGAAATGTCGGATCAGGGCTATCACCTGATCAACTCGATCAACCGCGTTACCGGCTTCCTAGGGCCGCAAGGCCGCCCGATGCCGATGCGCGATGCCGAGGTGAACCAGATTCTCAACCGCGTTCAGGAAGGTGAAGAGGCGCCGAAGCTGATGATCAGCTTCGAGGTCGGCGAAAAGGTCAAGGTCAACGACGGCCCGTTCGAAGATTTCGACGGCATGGTCGAAGGCGTGGACGACGAGAACCAGAAGCTGAAGGTCTCGGTCTCGATCTTTGGTCGCGAGACGCCTGTCGAGCTGGACTTCACGCAGGTTACGAAGCAGAGCTAAACAGGTTCATAACGAAATTGAAACGCCGCGATGCAATGAGCACCGCGGCGTTTGCTTGTGGAAGCGGGTGAATTTGTCAGGTGCCTCGCTTATTGCGCCTGAACCATAGCCGCTCGTAAAAGTTGCGGCCGATCCGACTGGGACGGCAGGAATACGGCTTCCGAGCCGGAGTCCAGCGCCGAAAGGCTCGCATCGTACCACTGCATCGCAAGATCGCGGCGTTCCTGCACGCCGAAGCCTTCGCGCAGGTGGTGGCCGATCAGTTCGCCGTAGGCAGGTTCGCCCATTGCGACCAGCATCAGTGCAGAACCGATTGCGGCATCCATGTTGTCCTGACGGTAGCCAATCGCCAGACAGACTTTGCTGGTTGCTGCCAGATCTGCTGGGCTAAGCCCGGAGTCCAACGCCAACTTGCGCATCTGAGTTTCCGCGTCCGTTTTTGAGCTAAGAGGCAGCGCAACAACTTGCGGCGCCAACATTTCACCGTACGAGTCGCACTGAGCGGTCACCTGATCCGGTGTCAGCCCCTGAATGTCTTGCATCAGGTCCTCACCGCGCCCCATCGCATAGCTACGCGCGAGGCAGAATTGTTCGCTGAGCGCAAAATCAGGGTCGGACATGTTTGACAGAGTCGTATAGCCGCCATTGGTCGACGTTTGAAGCATAACTGCGCTGCAGCGATTGGCGAGTGAAGGGCCTCCGGTGCCACCGGAAAACAGGCTAGGCAAGCTGGCAGAAGCTGTTTCGGTCGCGGGTGGCTGAGGTTCAGCCGCCTGTGGCGTGACAACGGGCGTGGGCGCTGCCTGAGGCAGAGGAGCAGCCGTTGCCGGAGCCAGAGGAACCGGTGCCACGGGCGCCTGAGGGGCAGCCGCCACAGCAGATCCGCTATGGAGGCGTTGGCGGTACGCCATAAGCAGAGGTTGACCGGCAAGTTGCGTTGTTGCCTGCCCGCCGCTTGTCGCCCAGTAATAGGCTTGCATCAGGAAATCACGCTGATACGGCTGGAAGTCATAGCCATTCACGGGGTAACCCATCGACACTTGGTAACGTTCGATCGCTGCACGTGTGCCGCGACCAACTTGTCCGTCGACCCGTCCGGCATTGTAGCCGAAGTAATTGAGTGCTGTCTGGGTCTGCGCTCCTTGCGAGGTCGACGGTATGCCCGATCGGTATGAGCGCGTGGTCGTTCTTGTGCGGGCCTGCTGTTTCCTTTGTTGGTCTTTACCAATCGCATAGCCAATTACGCCGCCAACGACAGCGCCGCCTAAAATCTCGCCAGCATCGGCCCGTGCTGTCTGAGGAGAGGACGTCGCGAACGAGAGCGCGACACCAAGCGTTACTATTAACCGAAAGAACATAATAAGCCTCCACTGAAAATTCATTTTCACGGAGTATAGCACGACAGGTGGTCTTAATGTGATACAAAGGTCTGGCCTTGGCTTAAGGGTATACTTGTACGGTTATTATGCTGTTCTATTAAGGTCTTGGTGGGGTGCTATGCCGCATCAATAAGGATTCGCATTCCGTCAGCCTTGCTGGACCCTCACCGAGTTCGATTCGATTGCTCGGAACGGAGTGGCATCGGCACTTGCCAATCCCCGCATTCCCCTTTAAACGCCGCCCCTATCGTCTTCTGGCGAGAATCTCTTGTGGGAGGTTGATGGGATCGCGATCCCGGATCGGACCACGCAACATAAACCGGGTGGAACGCGTTTCACCTACGTTGAAAGGAAAACCAAATGGCTAAGAAGCTTGCTGGTACAATGAAACTGCAGGTTCCTGCAGGTCAGGCGAACCCGTCGCCGCCAGTTGGTCCGGCGCTGGGTCAGCGCGGCATCAACATCATGGAATTCTGCAAGGCGTTCAACGCCAAGACCGCAGACATGGAGCCCGGCGCTCCGTGCCCGACCGTGATCACCTATTATCAGGACAAGTCCTTCACCATGGACATCAAGACGCCGCCCGCGTCTTACTACCTGAAAAAAGCAGCTGGTCTGAAGCCGGTTGGCAAACGTAACCGACCCCGTGGCGCGGAAAACCCAGGTCGTGAGACCGTGGCAACTGTGACCTCGAAGCAGGTTCGTGAAATCGCCGAAGCCAAAATGAAAGATCTGAACGCCAACGACGTCGAAGGCGCAATGCAGATCATCCTGGGCTCGGCCCGCTCTATGGGCATCGAGGTGAAGTAAGATGGCAAAACTCGGTAAACGTACCCGCGCTGCGCGCGAAGCTGTCGCCGGCAAGGAAAACCTGTCGGTCGAAGAAGCAGTTGCCCTGGTCAAAGCCAACGCAACCTCGAAATTCGACGAGACCATCGAAATCGCACTGAACCTGGGCGTTGACACCCGTCACGCAGACCAGATGGTTCGCGGTGTTGTCGGCCTGCCGAACGGCACCGGCAAAGCGATGCGCGTTGCTGTTTTTGCTCGCGGCCCGAAAGCTGATGAAGCGAAAGAAGCTGGTGCGGACATCGTTGGCGCAGAAGACCTGATGGAAACCATTCAGGGCGGCACCATCGAATTCGATCGCTGCATTGCCACCCCGGACATGATGCCGATCGTCGGTCGTCTGGGTAAGGTTCTGGGCCCCCGCAACCTGATGCCGAACCCCAAAGTTGGCACCGTGACCATGGACGTGAAAGCGGCCGTGGAAGCAGCCAAAGGCGGTGAAGTTCAGTTCAAAGCGGAAAAAGGCGGCGTTGTGCACGCTGGCGTTGGCAAAGCGTCGTTCGACGAAGCCAAGCTGGCCGAAAACGTCCGTGCTTTCGTCTCTGCTGTTGCCAAGGCGAAACCGTCGGGCGCCAAAGGCACCTACATGAAGAAAATCGCGCTGAGCTCGACCATGGGTCCGGGCGTGACTCTGGACGTAGCTGCGGCGGCGGGCGAATAAGCCCAAGCCAAGTGCTTTCAAGAGAAACCCGGGTTGCTGTCGCAGCCCGGGTTTTTTCGTTTCTGGCCTAAATTTTCCTAGAGATAGGCGCGCAGTACGCTGGCTTCACGTGCGTTGATTGTGGGCGCAGCTGTATGCCAGAGGGCATCCGTTGTGTTCCCAATCGTCGGGAAGAGCGCCCTAATTTCTGCTCGCTGAGGGGATGAGAGCGCGTATTTTGCGGCGTTTCCGTAGTAGAAGCTTTCTGTCAACGCTCCGTTCGACCTTACAATTTGGTGTCGATCAAACATGAAATGCACATAGGTGATGCGATCCGTTTCGCGGATCGAAATCCCCGGATGCCCGCATAGATGTTTGGCGGCAACGAAGACCTCGGGTGTTGCGAACAGCATGTTTGTCGCGGGTGACGTGACCAGCACCCGGTGTTCTTGCGACACGATAAGGTCGCGCGTGTTCCCGAGCGTTCCGGCCTCGATTACCACCGGAGCATATGCGCCAAAACCGGCAACCTCTGTTGTTCCGATCCACTGGATCGGTTGCAGCCCATTGTCCCTGGTCCAGACAAGCTGTCCTAGCTCAAGATCTTGCACGTCGACTTCAACCTCAGCGGTTTCAATCAACGTCCCGGCGCCAAAGCAGGTGATGTAGTCCGAATAACCCGAGCTGCCTGCATTTGAGCCGCTGATTTTGACGTAGGAGATTCCGGGTTCCAGCGGGGCCGAGGTGCCATAGCCCCAAACGTCTTGTGTGTTTCCGTTCTGGGAGAACACATAGATGTCAATCTCGGGGCCGGTTTGGTTTCCATCTTCGTCGAGCGCGCGCACGGTAATGATGGATTCGGATTCGACCTGAGTTCCATTAGCGACAATGCCACCGCCGTCTGTAATAACGTGGCCGGTTTCCTGATCGTCATTGAACACGTCCGAACTGCCGCTGGTGTCGTCCAGTGTGACGGTTGTTCCTGTGCCACCGGAATATACAAAGACCGTTCCATTCGGCGTGTCCGAGTTGTTGATGACCGATCCACCAACCGCAATGTCATTGGAATCCGCTGTACTGGGAACAAACGTAGCGATGAGGCTGGAGCTGTCCTGAGCAAAGAAACTGCGAAGAACCATTGGCGTGATCACCCATTACTTACTTGTTACGATGGCCATGCCTGTGTGCAGCCGCTCGGTGTTTATACCCGGAATAAAGATCGGGTCGAGAACGCGCCGTCAACGCCATTGTACATCAGTGCCATTACACAATCATGTCAATTTTGAGAATGCCGCTGCGAGTCAGCAGCGCTGAAAGGCGATCCGCAGCCTGTCGCCCAAGCGCTGCCGCCTGTCTTCTTCATGGGGACTGCAGACATAGTTGAATTGCCAAAGGGCAAGCCAGTCCTTCAAAAGGCGGCCGCGAAGGCAGAAATCCAGAATCCCCATGTGTATTGAGTGCCGATACCGTCGAAAGAACATGTCCTTGTTGCGTTTCACTATGCCACTGCGGTCAATGGCCGAGGGGGATGCTTCCCGGAAAATGTCCGATTTCAGGAAGTCAACGATATCATAGACGGCCAACTTTTCGCGCGCCTCGGTGAAATCCAGTCCAATCATTTCGCCTTGGCCGACCAGGAGGTTCTGGCCGTGGAAATCTCCGTGTGAGAAGACCTGCGTTTCCGGGATGCCTTTCAGCAACTGGGCATCCTTTTCAAGCCGTTCGGCCATTGGTTGCGCTTCCTGCCGTTTTTCAGCCGGTACCTCGGTCAGCAGTGCATTGATGCTGTCGGTCATCCAGCGTGGGCGAAAGCCGTAATCCTTGTGGGGCCGAAAACTGTGAAGATCATGCAGCCACGCCCCGGCGCGGCGGTAGATTTGTGAAACTTGGTCGTCGTCCCTGCTGTTATGGATCACGTCAACACAGGTGGGGCGGTCAATCAGTTCTGTGACAAAGAACCTGCATCCAGGGGACATATAGCATGGGCGCACCACTCGGGATGTCTTGTGCTGCTCAAAAGCATGCGTAAGCCGGGTCAGTAGTTCGAACTCGTTTTGCAGCCGACCCGAGCCGGGCGAAGCAGTATCAATTTTCAGGGCAAAATCACGTGACGGCCCTTTGACCCGCAGTACTATGCGCGTGTCAGGAAAGTCGTGTGATCGATACATGCACTCAAAAGGCAACACGCCACCAGCTGAAATGTTGTGAGAAAATTCCTCGACAAAGCCAGTGGCGCGTCTGTGTTCATCTTTGGTGAGAGTCAGCATGCTGGGGCAAGTCAATGGGGAGGGGACGCAATCGAGTTTTGTGTTTGACAGGACCCCAGCCTGCAGGGCATGTCAATCGCTGACAAAAGTAGGGTCTTGCCAAACCTAAAAACAGCGCAATTTACCCCTTGGAAACCCCTCGTATTTGCCCTAATGAGAGCTGCGGAGTAAAGCGTGCGATTCGTCGTGCGCTTTATTTCGTTTCGTCCAAGACGGTGGGTGGGTCCATCCGGTCCCTTAATTCCCTGCCTGAGACGGGTAAGACCAAAGAATTCTGAGGGTCCCACCCTCGGGCGCATTTTGGCCCATCCCGTGACAACGGACCTGAACGCCGGGGTTTTAGCCTTGGCAAATATGAGCCGGGGTGAGGTATCGCCCCTAACTTGGAGAGAACTGTGGATAGAGCCCAGAAAGAGAAAGTGGTCGAGGAACTCGGCCAAATCTTCGAAAGCTCTGGCGTCGTAGTGGTTGCCCATTACGCCGGTCTGACAGTTGCCGAGATGCAGGACCTTCGCGCACGTGCTCGTGACGCGGGTGGCTCCGTGCGTGTTGCCAAAAACAGGCTCGCCAAAATCGCCCTTGAGGGTAAGCCGTGTGAAAGCATGGCCGACCTGCTGACAGGGATGACCGTTCTGACCTATTCCGAGGACCCTGTGGCAGCAGCCAAAGTGGCCGAGGACTTCGCCAAGGAGAACCAAAAGTTCGAAATTCTTGGCGGTGCGATGGGTGAGAACGCTCTGGACCGTGCTGGTGTTACAGCCGTGTCGAAAATGCCGTCGCGTGAAGAGCTTATTGCTACGATCGCCGGTATGCTTGGCGCGCCTGCTTCGAACATCGCCGGTGCAATTGGCGCACCTGCAAGCAACATCGCAAGCATCCTTTCCACCATCGAAGAGAAGGCGGAAGCTGCGTAAGCGGTTGGCACTGAATGATCTGCGTAGGGGAAACACCCTGACGTTGGAACACACACTGTAAAACGGAAAGAGCTAATACAATGGCTGATCTGAAAGCACTCGCAGAAAGCATCGTGGGCCTGACCCTGCTGGAAGCACAAGAACTGAAAACCATCCTCAAAGACGAATACGGCATCGAGCCCGCAGCAGGCGGCGCAGTTGTCATGGCTGCTGGTGGCGACGCCGGCGGTGCAGCTGAGGAAGAAAAAACCGAATTCGACGTCGTTCTAAAGAACGCCGGCGCTTCGAAAATCAACGTCATCAAAGAAGTTCGCGGCATCACCGGCCTGGGCCTGAAAGAAGCCAAGGAACTGGTCGAAGCCGGCGGCAAGATCAAAGAAGGCGTGGACAAAGCAGAAGCAGAAGACGTCAAAGCCAAGCTGGAAGCAGCTGGCGCCGAAGTCGAGCTGGCCTAAGCTTAGTCTCTGGTGCATCGCTGATGCGCCGAAAAATTTGGCTGGGTCCGGAGAAATCCGGGTCCAGCCGAACCTGTCTTAGAAAGGGCCTCTTTCAGGGGGCGTTTTCTAAGACGCGGTTCGCGGATCGGGAGGCTGCCTTCGGGACGGTGGCCATGAATTGATCCGGACGTGTCCTCTCGAATGTGCAAGGCGCCGGGGCCCGACGGTGTCTTTGCCCGCTGAGAACATCGAAAGGTGACATCTGACATGGCTCAAACGTTCCTTGGCCAGAAACGTCTTCGTAAATATTACGGCAAAATCCGCGAAGTGCTGGAGATGCCGAACCTTATTGAGGTACAGAAATCTTCTTATGATCTTTTCCTGCGCTCCGGCGATGCAGAGCAGCCCACTGACGGCGAAGGCATCAAAGGCGTGTTCCAGTCGGTTTTCCCGATCAAGGATTTCAACGAAACCTCCGTTCTGGAGTTCGTGAAATACGATCTGGAAAAACCCAAATACGATGTCGAAGAGTGCATGCAGCGCGACATGACCTACAGCGCGCCGCTGAAGGTCACTCTGCGTCTGATCGTGTTCGATGTCGACGAGGACACCGGCGCGAAATCGGTCAAGGACATCAAGGAACAGGACGTGTTCATGGGCGACATGCCCCTGATGACGCCGAACGGAACGTTCATCGTGAACGGCACCGAGCGTGTGATCGTGTCCCAGATGCACCGTTCGCCCGGTGTGTTCTTTGACCACGACAAGGGCAAGACCCATTCTTCGGGCAAGCTGCTGTTTGCCTGCCGCATCATCCCGTATCGCGGCAGCTGGCTGGACTTTGAGTTCGACGCCAAGGACATCGTGTTCGCCCGTATCGACCGTCGCCGTAAGCTGCCTGTTACCACCCTGTTGTATGCGCTGGGTCTGGATCAGGAAGCGATCATGGACGCGTATTACAACACTGTGTCCTACAAGCTGGACAAGAAGAAGGGCTGGGTCACGCCGTTCTTCCCCGAGCGTGTGCGCGGCACCCGTCCGACCTATGACCTGATCGACGCGAAATCCGGTGAAGTAATCGCTGAAGCGGGTAAGAAAGTTACCCCGCGCGCGGTTAAGAAGTTGATCGAAGAAGGTGTGGTCACTGACCTGCTGGTTCCGTTCGACAACATCGTTGGCAAGTTCGTCGCCAAGGACATCATCAACGAAGAAACCGGTGCGATCTATGTCGAAGCCGGTGATGAGCTGACCTTGGAATACGACAAGGACGGCGACCTGATCGGTGGCACCGTCAAGGAACTGATCGATGCGGGCATCACCGACATTCCGGTTCTGGACATCGATAACGTCAATGTTGGCCCCTACATGCGCAACACCATGGCTCAGGACAAGAACCTGAACCGTGAAAGCGCGTTGATGGACATCTACCGCGTCATGCGTCCGGGCGAGCCGCCCACCGTCGAAGCGGCCTCGGCCCTGTTCGACACCCTGTTCTTCGACAGCGAGCGTTATGACCTGTCCGCCGTTGGCCGCGTGAAGATGAACATGCGTCTGGCTCTGGATGCGCCGGATACCCTGCGCACTCTGCGCCGCGAAGACATTGTGGCCTGCATCAAGGCGCTGGTGGAACTGCGTGACGGCAAAGGCGACGTGGACGATATCGACCACCTCGGCAACCGTCGTGTACGTTCGGTCGGCGAGTTGATGGAAAACCAGTACCGCGTCGGTCTGCTGCGCATGGAGCGCGCGATCAAAGAGCGTATGTCGTCGGTCGAGATCGACACCGTCATGCCGCAAGACCTGATCAACGCGAAACCGGCTGCGGCTGCTGTCCGCGAATTCTTCGGCTCGTCGCAGCTGTCGCAGTTCATGGACCAGACCAACCCGCTGTCCGAGGTCACCCACAAACGCCGCCTCTCGGCGCTTGGCCCGGGTGGTCTGACACGTGAGCGTGCGGGCTTTGAGGTCCGCGACGTACACCCGACCCACTATGGCCGGATGTGCCCGATTGAAACGCCCGAAGGTCCGAACATTGGTCTGATCAACTCGCTGGCCACCTTTGCCCGCGTGAACAAGTATGGCTTCATTGAAACACCGTATCGCGTCGTCAAAGACGCCGAGGTGACCGATGAGGTTCACTACATGTCCGCGACTGAGGAAATGCGTCACACCGTGGCGCAGGCGAACGCGACGCTGGATCAGAACGGCAAGTTCATCAACGATCTGGTTTCGACCCGTCAGGCCGGTGACTACACTCTGGCTCCGCGCGAGAATGTGGACTTGATCGACGTGTCGCCGAAACAGCTGGTTTCGGTTGCCGCATCGCTGATCCCGTTCCTTGAAAACGACGACGCCAACCGCGCTCTGATGGGCTCGAACATGCAACGTCAGGCGGTTCCGCTGCTGCGCGCCGAAGCGCCGCTGGTCGGTACCGGGATCGAGGAAAAGGTTGCGATCGACTCGGGTGCTGCGATTCAGGCGAAACGCGCCGGTATCATCGACCAGGTCGATGCCCAGCGTATCGTTATCCGCGCCACCGAAGACCTGGAACTGGGCGACGCTGGCGTTGACATCTACCGTCTGCGCAAATTCCAGCGTTCGAACCAGAACACCTGCATCAACCAGCGTCCGCTGATCAAAGTGGGTGACACCGTCCAGAAGGGCGAAGTCATTGCTGATGGTCCGTCGACCGACATGGGTGAACTGGCTCTGGGTAAGAACGTGGTCGTCGCGTTCATGCCGTGGAACGGCTACAACTACGAAGACTCGATCCTGATCTCGGAACGTATCGCGCGTGATGACGTCTTTACCTCGGTCCATATCGAGGAATTCGAAGTCGCCGCCCGTGACACCAAGCTGGGCCCGGAAGAGATCACCCGCGACATTCCGAACGTCGGTGAAGAAGCGCTGCGCAACCTCGACGAGGCGGGCATCGTTTACATCGGTGCGGATGTTGAGCCGGGCGATATTCTGGTCGGCAAGATCACTCCGAAGGGCGAAAGCCCGATGACCCCGGAAGAAAAGCTGCTGCGCGCCATCTTTGGTGAAAAAGCATCTGACGTGCGCGACACATCGCTGCGCGTGAAGCCGGGCGATTACGGTACGGTCGTCGAGGTCCGCGTCTTTAACCGTCACGGTGTCGAAAAAGACGAGCGTGCGCTGCAGATCGAGCGTGAGGAAGTCGAACGTCTGGCCCGTGACCGGGACGACGAGCTGGCGATCCTTGACCGCAACATCTATGCGCGTCTGCAAGGCCTGATCCTGGGTAAAACCGCTGTCAAAGGCCCGAAAGGCGTAAAGGCAGGGTCGGTGATCACCGAGGAGTTGCTGGAAACTCTGACCCGTGGTCAGTGGTGGCAGTTGGCGCTGGAAGGTGAGCAGGACGCACAGATCGTCGAGGCTCTGAACGAGCAGTACGAAGTGCAAAAGCGTGCTCTGGACGCCCGTTTTGAAGACAAGGTCGAAAAGGTTCGCCGTGGCGACGACCTGCCGCCGGGTGTGATGAAGATGGTCAAAGTCTTCATCGCCGTGAAGCGTAAGCTGCAGCCGGGCGACAAGATGGCCGGTCGTCACGGGAACAAGGGTGTGATCTCCAAGGTTGTTCCGATGGAAGACATGCCGTTCCTGGCCGATGGTACGCCGGTTGACTTCTGTCTGAACCCGCTGGGTGTGCCTTCGCGTATGAACGTTGGTCAGATTCTGGAAACCCACATGGGTTGGGCCGCGCGCGGTCTGGGTTTGAACATCGACGACGCTCTGGGTGAATACCGCCGGTCCGGCGATCTGACTCCGGTACGCGAAGCGATGAAGCTGGCCTATGGTGAGAATGTCTACGAAGAAGGCATCACCGGTCTGGACGAGGATGGCCTGATCGAGGCTGCGGGCAACGTGACCCGTGGTGTTCCGATCGCAACCCCGGTCTTCGACGGTGCCAAAGAGGCGGACGTCAACGACGCGCTGGTGCGTGCAGGCTTCTCGGAAAGCGGTCAGTCGGTTCTGTTCGACGGTCGTACCGGTGAGCAATTCGCACGTCCGGTGACCGTGGGCATCAAGTACCTGCTGAAACTGCACCACCTGGTGGACGACAAGATCCACGCGCGTTCGACCGGGCCGTACAGCCTGGTTACCCAGCAGCCGCTGGGTGGTAAGGCGCAGTTCGGTGGTCAGCGCTTTGGTGAGATGGAAGTCTGGGCTCTGGAAGCTTACGGTGCCGCCTACACCCTGCAGGAGATGCTCACCGTGAAATCGGATGACGTCGCCGGCCGGACCAAGGTATATGAGTCGATCGTCAAGGGCGAGGATAACTTTGAAGCGGGCGTACCGGAATCGTTCAACGTTCTGGTTAAAGAAGTCCGTGGCCTCGGCCTGAATATGGAACTCCTGGATGCGGAGGTCGATGAGTGAGAGCTATGGTAGCAATAGCTATCTCACCGGTTGCTTTGAGTGCCTGCCAAGTATTTGGCGGGTACGCAGCGTATGATGCCTCAACGGGCAAGTATTACGCTGTAGCTGAGTCTCATGCCACAAGCCAAAGTGGAATGTGGTGCCCAACCGACGATGGCTTCGGTTGGCAATGGGGCGAGCCGGTGGAAACTCCTCCAATCCGCAAGAACCTAAAACGTGTCGACGTTCCCATGTTTGAACAGCCGCGCGTGGGACGCGTCACTGACGAAACAATCAAGTGGCGCGCATACCGCCGTGGAACATTCTACGAATGCCCGGAGCTTGGAAAGGAAATCCAATGAACCAGGAAATCACCAACAACCCGTTCAACCCGCTGACGCCCCCGAAAGTATTCGACGAGATCAAGGTCTCGTTGGCGTCGCCCGAGCGGATCCTGTCTTGGTCCTATGGCGAGATCAAGAAACCCGAAACCATCAACTACCGGACGTTCAAGCCTGAACGTGACGGTCTGTTCTGCGCGCGTATCTTTGGCCCGATCAAAGACTACGAATGTCTGTGTGGCAAATATAAGCGGATGAAGTATCGCGGCGTTGTCTGCGAGAAATGCGGTGTGGAAGTCACCCTGCAGAAAGTCCGTCGTGAGCGTATGGGCCATATCGAACTGGCCGCGCCCGTCGCACATATCTGGTTCCTGAAATCGCTGCCGTCCCGCATCGGTCTGATGCTGGACATGACGCTGCGCGATCTGGAACGCGTTCTGTACTTTGAAAACTACGTTGTCATCGAGCCCGGTCTGACCGACCTGACCTATGGCCAGATGCTGACCGAAGAAGAGTACATGGACGCACAGGATGCTTATGGCATGGACGCGTTCACCGCGAATATCGGTGCTGAAGCCATCCGTGAGATGCTGGCCCAGATCGATCTGGAAGCCGAAGCCGAGCAGCTGCGTGCTGATCTGGCCGAAGCAACCGGCGAGCTGAAGCCCAAGAAGATCATCAAGCGTCTGAAGGTTGTTGAATCCTTCCTCGAGTCGGGCAACCGCCCCGAATGGATGGTGATGACTGTGATCCCGGTCATTCCGCCGGAACTGCGTCCGCTGGTTCCGCTGGATGGTGGCCGTTTCGCGACGTCGGATCTGAACGATCTGTATCGCCGCGTCATCAACCGGAACAACCGTCTGAAGCGTCTGATCGAACTGCGCGCGCCTGACATCATCGTCCGCAACGAAAAGCGGATGCTGCAGGAATCCGTGGATGCTCTGTTCGACAACGGCCGTCGTGGCCGCGTGATCACCGGCGCCAACAAGCGTCCGCTGAAATCGCTGTCGGACATGCTGAAAGGTAAGCAGGGTCGCTTCCGTCAGAACCTTCTGGGTAAGCGCGTCGATTTCTCGGGCCGTTCGGTCATCGTGACCGGCCCCGAGCTGAAGCTGCACCAGTGTGGTCTGCCCAAGAAGATGGCGCTGGAGCTGTTCAAGCCGTTTATCTACTCGCGCCTTGAGGCCAAGGGTCTGTCTTCGACCGTGAAACAGGCGAAGAAACTGGTCGAGAAAGAGCGTCCCGAAGTGTGGGATATCCTCGACGAGGTGATCCGCGAACACCCTGTCATGCTGAACCGTGCGCCGACGCTGCACCGTCTTGGCATTCAGGCGTTCGAACCGGTTCTGATCGAAGGTAAAGCCATCCAGCTGCACCCGCTGGTCTGCTCGGCCTTTAACGCCGACTTCGACGGTGACCAGATGGCCGTTCACGTGCCGCTGAGCCTTGAGGCACAGCTGGAAGCCCGTGTTCTGATGATGTCGACGAACAACGTTCTGTCGCCTGCAAACGGCGCGCCGATCATCGTACCGTCGCAGGATATGATCCTGGGTCTGTATTATGTGACCCTGGAACGAGAAGGTATGCCTGGCGAAGGCAAGGTCTTTGGTTCGATCGAAGAAGTTCAGCACGCGCTGGACGCGGGTGAAGTGCATCTGCACACCAAGATCACCGCGCGGATCACGCAGATCGACGACGAAGGCAACGAAGTTCAGAAGCGCTATGAAACCACTCCGGGCCGTCTGCGTCTGGGTGCGTTGCTGCCGATGAACAACAAAGCGCCGTTCGATCTGGTCAACCGCCTGCTGCGGAAGAAAGAAGTGCAGCAGGTGATCGACACCGTCTACCGTTACTGCGGTCAGAAAGAGTCGGTTATCTTCTGTGACCAGATCATGTCGATGGGCTTCAAAGAAGCGTTCAAGGCGGGCATCTCGTTCGGTAAGGACGACATGGTTATCCCGGACGACAAGTGGGGCATCGTCGATGACACCCGCGGTCAGGTGAAGGACTTTGAACAACAGTACATGGACGGCCTGATCACTCAGGGCGAAAAGTACAACAAAGTTGTCGATGCCTGGTCGAAGTGTAACGACCGTGTCACCGAGGCGATGATGAGCACGATCTCGTCTTCGGATCGGGCAGCGGACGGCTCGGAACAGGAACCGAACTCGGTTTACATGATGGCGCACTCGGGTGCACGTGGCTCGGTCACGCAGATGAAGCAGCTGGGCGGTATGCGCGGCCTGATGGCCAAGCCGAATGGCGACATCATCGAGACGCCGATCATTTCGAACTTTAAAGAAGGTCTGACCGTTCTCGAGTACTTCAACTCGACCCACGGTGCTCGTAAGGGTTTGTCGGATACCGCTCTGAAGACGGCGAACTCGGGTTACCTGACCCGTCGTCTGGTGGACGTGGCGCAAGACTGTATCGTTCGTGAGATCGACTGTGGCACCGAGCGTGCGATCACTGCCGAAGCCGCCGTGAACGACGGTGAGGTTGTCGCCTCGCTGGCTGAGCGTGTGCTGGGTCGTGTGGCGGCTGACGATGTTCTGCGTCCGGGCACCGATGAGGTGATCGTGGCTGCGGGTCAGCTGATCGACGAACGTATGGCTGACACCATCGATGAAGCTGGTGTTCAGTCGATGCGCATCCGCTCGCCTCTGACCTGTGAGTCCGAGGAAGGCGTCTGTGCAACCTGCTACGGTCGTGACCTTGCACGCGGTACCATGGTGAACACGGGTGAAGCTGTCGGCATCATCGCCGCTCAGTCCATTGGTGAACCCGGTACGCAGCTGACCATGCGGACCTTCCACATCGGTGGTGTTGCGCAAGGTGGTCAGCAGTCGTTCCAGGAAGCCAGCCAGGAAGGTGTTGTTTCCTTCGAGAACCCGCAGATCCTGGTCAATGCGGCAGGCGAAAGCCTGGTCATGGGCCGGAACATGAAGCTGGTGATCAAGGACGAGCACGGCGAAGAGCGTGCCAGCCACAAGCTGGGCTACGGCTCCAAGCTGTTTGTCAAGGACGGCACCAAGGTGGCCCGTGGCGACAAGCTGTTCGAGTGGGATCCCTACACCCTACCGATCATCGCCGAGAAAGCCGGTACCGCGAAATACGTTGACCTGGTTTCGGGCCTTGCTGTCCGCGACGAGACCGACGAAGCAACCGGTATGACCCAGAAGATCGTGATCGACTGGCGCGCCGCCCCCAAAGGCAGCGACTTGAAGCCCGAAATCATACTGGTCGGAGAAGATGGCGAGCCGGTCCGCAACGATGCGGGCAACCCGGTTCACTATCCGATGTCGGTGGATGCGATCCTGTCGGTCGAAGATGGTCAGACCATCGAGGCCGGTGACGTTGTCGCGCGTATCCCGCGTGAAGGCGCCAAGACCAAGGACATCACCGGTGGTCTGCCGCGTGTGGCCGAACTGTTCGAAGCCCGCCGTCCGAAAGATCACGCGATCATCGCAGAAGCCGATGGTTACGTGCGCTTTGGCCGCGACTACAAGAACAAACGCCGCATCAGCATCGAACCGGCTGACGAGTCCATGGAGACCATCGAGTACATGGTGCCCAAGGGCAAGCACATCCCGGTCGCCGAAGGGGACTTCATCCAGAAGGGTGAATACCTGATGGACGGTAACCCGGCTCCGCATGACATCCTGTCCATCATGGGTGTCGAAGCGCTGGCGGATTACATGATCGACGAAGTGCAGGACGTCTATCGCTTGCAGGGCGTGAAGATCAACGACAAGCACATCGAGGTTATCGTGCGCCAGATGCTGCAGAAGTGGGAGATCCTGGATTCAGGCGACACCACCCTGCTGAAAGGCGAGCATGTCGACAAGCAGGAGTTCGACGCGGCCAACGAGAAGACCATCGCTCGCGGTGGTCGTCCGGCACAGGGCGAGCCGATCCTCTTGGGAATCACCAAAGCCTCGCTGCAAACGCGTTCGTTCATCTCGGCGGCGTCGTTCCAGGAAACCACCCGCGTGCTGACCGAAGCTTCGGTTCAGGGCAAGAAGGACAAACTGGTCGGCCTGAAAGAGAACGTCATCGTCGGTCGCCTGATCCCCGCCGGTACCGGTGGTGCGACCCAGGCTGTGCGCCAGGTTGCCCAGTCGCGCGACAACGTCGTGATCGAAGCCCGCCGGGAAGAGGCCGAAGCGGCCGCTGCTCTGGCTGCGCCAATGATCGACGACGACATGGTCGGCGACGAGCTGGACGTTCTGGTGGATACTCCGGAAAGCCGCGAGTAAGCGGCTTCTTAATCCAAAGATCAGGCCCCGCGATTTCGCGGGGCCTTTTTTGTAGACCACGGGCATTTCGTTATGTGCGTGCCGCCCGGATCACGTCAGAAGATGCTCGTCAGCATTCACACAAACAGCACATGGGCTTTCACAGGATCGGCCTTGCCTTTCAGGCTGAATGTGCGGTCTTCCGCTATATCTGGTTCGCTGCTAAGGCTTTCAGAGAAAGCTTCGGAATAGACCAGTTCCCTTGGTCCAGCTTCCGCCTGGAATCGTGCGGCTGTGTTCACAGTATCTCCAACTGCAGTAAAATCCTTGGCGGCACCGGTCTGAATTGACCCTACATTTGCGGTTCCCAAAGTCATTCCAATCCCGACATCGAGAGGCAGATGTCCTTGGTCTATGCCTGCGACCAGCCTTTTTGCAGCTGCCAGCATCTTGTCTGCTGTACGTACACCCAGCGACGGCAAGGGCACAGGATAGATCGCCATTATCTGATCACCGATGTATTCCACAATCGCGTCGTCGCGCGTGATCTCCTTGGTTGCGATCTCGTAGAACTGGGTCAATACGTCCGCAACTTCGTCAGGCGCGTGATTTTCGGACCAAGCTGTAAACCCTCGGAGATCGGCGAAGAGAATCCCAACCTCAAGGTTGATTGTCACCGCAGGCAGAGCTGTAAAACAGCTTTGACAAAAGTTAGGGTTCTTAGCCGAGGGCTTAATTCCCAGAATTTTTCCCAAACCTTGAAATGGCACGAGACAAAACCGGCAACGGGGTGAAGCAGGCAAAAACCGCGTTATCGCTCGGACTCGGCCAACAAATCCTGTCATGCAAAGGTTCAGGATGAGCGGGTCATCGTCCGATGTCAGCCGACTTACGATCCATGCGTCGTGGTTGTAGACGTACCAGACAAAAGCTGCGGTCAGCACGACAAACAGCAGTAGTCCGAGCAAAATTGAGTAGAGAATGGCCGAGATCACCGAGAGCGTTAGGATGATAACGCCGATAGAAATAACCCCAATTTCAAACAGACGAGCGTTCCGCATAACCAGACCACGGTTGGAATGACCGTAGTATACACATTTTTTGTCTTCTCGGCGCTTCCATGTTTCACCGCTTTCTGCGACAGAACGGAAAGGCGTCTTGACAAGGGCTGAGGTGATCTTGCCAATGCACGCTATTTCGAAGCGTTGGAAATTCTCTGCATGACCCCGAATGTGAAAGGCGCGCTGCTGATGATGGGCAGCATGGCCGCGTTTACCGTGAACGACACGTTGGTCAAGGTGGCCTTGCAGGAGATGCCTCTGTTCCAGTTGGTGGCGATACGCGGGGCGCTGGCCACCGCCCTAGTCTACGTGCTGGCGCGCAATCTGGGGGCGTTGCATCTGAACTTTCCGCGCCATGACAAATGGCTGGTGGCGGTTCGATGCTGTGCTGAGATTTCAGCGACGTTTTTCTTTCTGATCGCGCTGAAACACATGCCGTTGGCCAACGTCACTGCGGTTCTGCAGGCTTTGCCTCTGACGGTGACGCTGGGCGCGGCCCTGTTTTTTTCAGAGCAAATCGGGTGGCGACGGATTACAGCCATTGTGATCGGGTTTGCGGGTATGCTGCTGATTGTGCGTCCGGGGCCGGATGGGTTCAGTATCTATGCGATCTATGCCTTGGCCGCGATGGCGTCTGTGACTGTTCGCGATCTGATAACGCGCCGAATGTCGGCCCATGTGCCGTCGATGGTTGTGACGTTGGCCACATCACTGACGATTACTCTGACCGCCAGTCTCGTTTCGGTGTTCGAAGGGTGGGCGCCCGTGTCGGCAGGGGCCGGAATGCTTGTCGCGTCGGCGGCTGTGTTCGTGTTGATGGGTTATCTGTTTAGCGTGATGGTTATGCGCGTGGGAGAGGTCGGTTTCATCGCACCGTTTCGCTATTCCAGCCTGATCTGGGCATTGGGGCTTGGTTGGCTTGTTTTCGACGAATGGCCGGACACGATTACGACGTTCGGGGCTGCTCTGGTCGTTGGGGCAGGGTTGTTCACTCTGTTCCGCGAACGTCAGTCTCGCGCTGCCGAATGAACCCGCCTCACGGCGTTCTGGTCAATAGCAAAACGCGCGATGAATTCGCCTTCTTGTTCCGGTGTCAGAGGCAGAAGCTCGGCCTTGTTTTTACGGGCATGGATGGAATCGTTGAATTGGTTCAGTGTGCGGACCCACATCGGTGCGTCGGGGTAACTGATCACCGGCATAAAATTCCCGATCCGGTGATGGCCGAAGTTCATGATCGTCTGGTCGCACCCCTCGCCCACATACATACCCAGCGCTACCCCTAGCAGGGGTTGGAATTTCTGCCTGGCCAGAATCCCGTCGGGCCCAAAGCGCGCGAGAAAGCCGCTATTATAGTCGATGGCGACGGTTCTATTTTTCTCGATCAGTCCTCTGCCATCGTCCAAAGCACCGCGCAGGCGTTCAACGAAGTCCACGGATACGGCGTCGTCGTCATCGTGTCTGAATTGCAGGCAGGGCGCGTCGGTATTGCCGCGCGCGGTGTTTATGACCTCTTTCATCACCGTGCGGTGGCGCACCGGTTCGCGGCTGACGATCTTCACTTGCTTCATTCCTGCGGTCAGGTCGTGCAAGCGGTCGCAGGCAGGTTTGGGCAGGCACTCTCCGATCACAATGAGGAGCTTAAAGTCCTCATCGGTCTGTTCCTTGAAGCAGGGCAGCGTAACGGTTTCGAACAGGCGAAACCGTTCTTCCAGACGCGCGGGGTTATAGAGGTACTGCCTGCGTTCCTCGATCGTGTCATGTTCCACCTGAAAGCCGCCATAAGCAGGATAGGAAAAACGGCAAAGGCCGATAACTTGCATGATTCATCCGTGGGTCAGTCTGGTAACGGGACTATGCCCTTGCAGACAGGGCCCCGCAACGACTGTGGCGCTGGAAATCCCTGTCACGCCCTGATAAATTTGCCTGAACCGGCCCGGCGAGGCACCCAATCGGGTCGCACTGTTGACAGTCGGGCCGACTCCCCCTATTACGCGCGTCATCTCGGTACTGGGGGCCGCCCCAAAACCGATTTCAGTAATGGACTGGTCAAGACCCGGACAATTTTGCCGTTCGCGTCCTCTGATAACCAACCGCGACGTTCACCTCGGAATGGGAACGCTCGCGGGTTTTGCGCTTGTGGACGCATAAGTGCAGCAAGTTTAACCGCACGCAATGCGCGTGCATGTCATGTGTGTTGCAAAACGGGGAAGAAACCGGAATGCCAACTATTCAACAGCTGATCCGCAAACCGCGGCAGCCCAAAGTAAAACGCTCGAAGTCCATGCACCTGGAGCAGTGCCCGCAGAAACGCGGCGTCTGCACACGTGTATACACCACCACACCTAAGAAACCGAACTCGGCTATGCGTAAGGTCGCCAAGGTGCGCCTGACCAACGGGTTCGAGGTCATCTCGTACATCCCGGGTGAAAGCCACAACCTGCAGGAACACTCGGTTGTTCTGATCCGTGGCGGCCGTGTGAAAGACCTTCCCGGTGTGCGTTACCACATCCTGCGCGGTGTTCTGGATACTCAGGGCGTTAAAGACCGTAAGCAGCGTCGTTCGAAATACGGCGCGAAGCGTCCCAAGTAAGAAGGAGAGGCTGATATGTCACGTCGTCACGCCGCCGAAAAACGCGAAGTCCTGCCTGACGCCAAATTTGGCGACAAGGTTCTGACAAAATTCATGAACAACCTGATGATCGACGGTAAGAAGTCGGTCGCAGAACGCATCGTTTACAACGCGTTTGACCGCGTTGAAAACAAGGTAAAGCGCGCACCGGTCGAAGTGTTCCACGAAGCGCTCGACAACATCAAACCGTCGGTCGAGGTTCGCTCGCGCCGCGTTGGTGGTGCAACCTATCAGGTTCCGGTAGAAGTGCGCCCTGAGCGCCGCGAAGCTCTGGCCATCCGCTGGCTGATCTCCGCTGCCCGCGCCCGCAACGAAAACACCATGGAAGAACGCCTCGCCGGCGAACTGCTGGACGCTGTACAGTCCCGCGGTACCGCTGTTAAGAAGCGCGAAGACACCCACAAGATGGCCGAGGCGAACAAAGCCTTCAGCCACTATCGTTGGTAATCTAGAGGCTTTAGACCAATGGCACGCGAATATCCTCTCGAACTATACCGTAACTTCGGTATCATGGCGCACATCGACGCAGGTAAGACCACCTGCTCGGAGCGTATCCTGTATTACACTGGTAAATCCCACAACATCGGTGAGGTGCACGATGGTGCAGCCACCATGGACTGGATGGAGCAGGAGCAGGAACGCGGTATCACCATCACCTCGGCTGCGACCACCACTTTCTGGGAACGCACCGAGGACGGTCAGACCGCTGATACCCCTAAGCACCGCCTGAACATCATCGACACCCCCGGCCACGTTGACTTCACCATCGAAGTTGAACGCTCGCTGGCGGTTCTCGACGGTGCCGTCTGCGTTCTGGACGCAAACGCCGGTGTTGAACCCCAGACCGAAACCGTGTGGCGTCAGGCTGACCGCTACAAGGTTCCTCGTATGGTTTTCGTCAACAAAATGGACAAGATCGGCGCAGACTTCTTCAACTGCGTTCGCATGATCGAAGACCGCACCGGCGCACGCGCTGTTCCGGTTGGTATTCCGATCGGCGCCGAGTCCGAGCTGGAAGGCCTGATCGACCTGGTCACCATGGAAGAGTGGCTGTGGCAGGGCGAAGATCTGGGCGCAAGCTGGATCAAAGCTCCGATCCGCGACAGCCTGAAGGACATGGCTGACGAATGGCGCGGCAAGATGATCGAAGCGGCCGTCGAAATGGACGACGACGCGATGATGGAATACCTGGAAGGCAATGAGCCCGACGTTCCGACCCTGCGCGCCCTGCTGCGCAAAGGTACGCTGGACATCGCGTTCGTTCCGGTTCTGGGTGGTTCGGCGTTCAAGAACAAAGGCGTTCAGCCGCTGCTCAACGCTGTGATCGACTATCTGCCCAGCCCGCTGGACGTTGTTGATTACATGGGCTTCAAACCCGGCGACGAGGAAGAAGTTCGTGACATCGCCCGTCGTGCCGATGACGCCATGGCGTTCTCGGGTCTGGCGTTCAAAATCATGAACGACCCCTTTGTTGGCTCGCTGACCTTCACCCGGATCTACTCGGGCACCATGAACAAGGGTGACTCGATCCTGAACTCGACCAAAGGCAAGAAAGAGCGCATCGGTCGTATGATGATGATGCACTCGAACAACCGGGAAGAGATCGAAGAAGCGTTTGCAGGCGACATCATCGCGCTGGCGGGTCTGAAAGACACCACCACCGGTGATACCCTGTGTGACGCGAAGGATCCGGTGGTTCTGGAAACCATGACCTTCCCCGATCCAGTGATCGAGATCGCGGTTGAGCCCAAAACCAAGGGCGACCAAGAGAAGATGTCCCAGGGTCTGGCCCGTCTGGCCGCCGAAGACCCGTCCTTCCGTGTGGAAACCGACCTGGAATCGGGTCAGACCATCATGAAGGGCATGGGCGAACTTCACCTGGACATCCTGGTTGACCGTCTGAAGCGCGAGTTCAAGGTTGAAGCGAACATCGGTGCACCGCAGGTGGCCTATCGTGAAACCATCTCGATGCCGGTCGAGCACACCTACACCCACAAGAAACAGTCGGGTGGTTCGGGTCAGTTCGGTGAAGTTAAACTCGAGATCACTCCGACCGAGCCGGGCGAAGGTTACTCGTTCGAAAGCCGCATCGTTGGTGGTGCCGTTCCGAAGGAATACATCCCGGGTGTCGAAAAAGGCATCCAGTCGGTTATGGACAGCGGCCCGCTGGCTGGCTTCCCCGTGATCGACTTCAAGGTTGCCCTGCTGGACGGTAAGTTCCACGACGTTGACTCGAGCGTTCTGGCATTCGAAATCGCGGCGCGTATGTGTATGCGTGAAGGCATGCGCAAAGCTGGCGCGAAACTGCTGGAACCGATCATGAAGGTCGAAGTGATCACCCCGGAAGAATACACCGGCGGTATCATCGGCGACCTGACCTCGCGTCGTGGCCAGGTGTCTGGTCAGGAACCGCGCGGCAACGCAATCGCGATCGACGCGTTCGTTCCGCTGGCGAACATGTTCGGCTACATCAACACTCTGCGTTCGATGTCGTCGGGCCGTGCCCAGTTCACCATGCAGTTCGACCACTATGATCCGGTTCCGCAGAACATCTCGGACGAGATTCAGGCGAAATACGCATAAGCGAAGATTTGAGGGAGCTCCGGTAAGGGGCTCCCTTCATTACCGAAAAAGGAGGCCATCATGGCAAAGGAAAAGTTTGAGCGTACAAAACCGCATGTCAACATCGGCACGATTGGCCACGTTGACCACGGCAAAACCACGCTGACCGCAG
>NZ_JBQGAN010000023.1:0-55360 GCF_056542865.1 Ruegeria sp. AA6 | reverse complement strand
AGCATTTGACGCCTGGAATGCCGCCACTCGAGCTGCTTGAAGTCCGGGCATCAGCATTCCTTGGTGGGTCGGAAGTTAACGTGACAACACCCTTGAAAGTCATAGTTGGTCTACTGCGAAGGTTTCGCAGCTGTTGGGGTCACCTGTCTGGTATCCGCGATGGAACCAGTTTTGCCGTTGAGCACTGGTGCCATGAGTAAAACTGTCAGGGACAACAACGCCACGCTGGGCGCGTTGCAGTGCGTCGTCACCGATTGCGGCGGCCGTGTTTAGGGCTTCTTCTATGTCGCCGGGTTCCAATACGCCAAAGCGCTTGTCAACGGCGCGGGCCCAGACGCCTGAGTAGCAGTCAGCCTGAAGCTCGACCCGAACCGACAAGGCATTTGCCTCGGCTTGGCTGGACCTGCTTTTTGCGCGGTTCACCTGTTCCAGAACGCCCAGGCTGTTCTGGACATGATGCGCGACCTCATGCGCGATGACATAGGCCTTGGCAAAATCACCACGCGCGCCCAGCCGTTGCTCCATCACCTGAAAGAACGACGTATCCAGATAGACACGCTGATCGACAGGGCAATAGAACGGGCCGGTTGCCGAAGCGGCGCTGCCGCAGGCCGATTGAGTTCTGCCTGCAAACAGGACCAGAACCGGCGGCGTGTATTGAATGCCCGAATTCGCGAAAATCTCGGACCAGATCGCTTCCGTGTCGGCAAGTATGACAGCCACAAACTCTTCGGTTTCGTCGTCAATTTGAACCGGGGCATTTGCTTGCGGAGGAGCAACCTGACCACCGCCGCCCAAAAACGGCGTGACATCGACACCAAAAAGCAGGCCGATTACGACGACCACAATCAACCCCGCGCCGCTCATACCGGCTCGAGATACCCCACGCGGCGTGTGGCGCCGGTCGTCGATGTTTTTGCTTGTACGTCGTCCTTTCCAGCGCATATGGCCTCCGGCCCATCCGGGCGTATCAAAGTTTAAATTTGTCGGTTCCCCGTCTTACGAGGTTCAAACGGGGAACCGATCCGGGCCTCCAAAAACTGGCACAGTGACTACGGTTTCTGTAGGACAATACCGGGCGTCACTTCTTCACCACTCACGATTCATCCAGTGCTTTGGAGTGCCCGAATTCCTCAACCGTCGATACCTGCGGTATCGCGCGCAGTCTCAGCTGGTGTGCATCTATTCGTGCTGACGCCAATCGTCGCTTGCTGGACCTGGCGTTTCGCAGCTTTTTCTGGTGTGCAGTCGGGGTCCACCACGTCGCAGCCGGCAATCGCAAGTATCGCGACAACCATCGCACCCCCCAGTAACTTACTCACTGTCTATTCTCCTTTTCTGTGTTGAATCAAAACCCAGCCAAACGCTCGGCCAGCCAGAAACCGGCAATGCATCCGATGGGATATCCGAGAAATTGGCGCGAGGGACCTGGCGCGAAGGACCAGCCCCAGACGATCTGCATTGTCTTTTTCAGCACCTCGAACACGCCCAGCACGGCAAAGATGAACGCAAGCTGCCCCGCCTCGACCCCGAGGTTAAAGGCCAGCAAAGCCGCCGGGATGTCCTGTTCAGGCAGACCGATCTCGGCCAGCGCACCGGCAAAACCCAAGCCATGCAACAGGCCGAACCCAAACGAAATCACCCAGGGGAACCGACTCGCCAGTGTCTTTGGTTTGTCGTCAGACCGCAGAACCTCGGTTGCCAGAAAGACAATAGACAGCGCGATCACGGCCTCGACAGGAGGGCCGGGCACGTTCAGAACTCCAAAGGTGGCCAAACCCAGCGTGATCGAATGCGCGACAGTAAAGGCGGTCACGGCCCAGATCAGCTGGCGCAGGTTGCGGATCAGCACCAGCAGGGCAAAGACAAAAAGCAGGTGATCCCAGCCTTCGAGGATATGTTCGAACCCCAACACGCCGTATTGCCATAGCGTCTGAACCAACCCCTGCTGCGCGGGCAGCGTGACGGCAGGCGCATCCGGTGTCAGGCGGAATGTGGCCATGTTCTCGGTGTCCAGATACCCCACCCGCAGCAAGACGTCCGTTCGCTGCGCATCAAGCTTGTCGATCAGGATCGTGTTGCCGCGCAGGTCTTCGGTGCAGGTCATGCGCCAGACCTGTGTCCAGGCGCGACCGTCAAAGACAGGGGCATCGAAGGTGGGTGCGCTACAAACATCAGGAAGTGCAACGTCAATATCCATCGGTGCGCCCTGAACGTCCGGTTTGCGCCAAAACACATACCAATCGCTGTCGGTTTCCTGCGAAATCTCAAGATAACCGGGCTCCAACGCATGGGCGTGTACGAACGCCGGTGCCAGAAGCCCCGCCAACAGCGCAAGTAAGGGCAGAAAGTGCCTCATGATTCACTCTCTAAGATGCCTGCTACCCCAAGGTCCTGGATCGAATAAGTGGATCTCAGATTTTCTATGAAAACCTCTTTCGCGCGCTCGGCCTGCTTCTCGCGCCAATCCGCCAAAACGCGATCCCGGATCGCTCCAAAAGGCGGCAGAGTAGCGTCCCATCTGTTGTCTATCCTAACCATATGAAGCCCGAAGGACGACTGAACGGGTCCGCTCCATTCACCCAATGGCAAGGGTTGCAACTGGTCGAAGAAACCCGTTCCGAAGTTGCCATCAAATGAAGATCGGACGCTCAGATCAAACCCCGTCGGTAGCAGCGACGCCTGGCCCAACTGGCGGTGATCTTCCCCTGCAGCCAAACGCGCCCGCGTCTGGCCAACAAACGTGCCGCTGGGGTTTTGCCCCAGATAAACAAGGCTGACCGCAATCCGCGCAGTGGTCGTGAACGCCTCGGCATTGTCTGACAGATAGGTTTGCAACACCTCATCATCGGGACGGGCCGCGCCCGCTTCGGAGGTCAGAAGGAAGTTCATCTTCTGCACCAACCTGTTGCGGATGATCTCATCATTGCCATCCAGCCCAAGCGCCAAAGCCTCGCGCACAAGCACCTCGCGGTTCAGCCAGTCGGCTTTGAGTTTGTTCAGTTCTTCGTCGGTCGGAGCGCGCCGCCATGTATCCTCGAACTGGGCAGCCAGAAGATCGATTTGCCGTTGTTCGAGAACAATGACGCGCGCATCGGGCTCACCTGTCCATTCCGCGGGCTGCGCCAGCTTGAACCAGCCGAAGATTGCGATGCTGAGAATGGCAAAATGGACAAAGGGTTCCCGGATGACCCTCTGCAACACGTTCTGTTTGTTTGACACCGGATCACTTGGGCGCGGCGAATTGGTTGATTGCCAATGTTTGTTCACATCTATCTCCGATCCAATTTCATCGGCTCTTGGGGACCAGCAATTTCAGCGTGAAACTAACCGTGTCGGCAGCCACGATGGCGTCATCGTCGAAATTGTGTTCGTAGGAAAATGACCATTGCCATGGTAGCCCCCTGCTTCGGTTGAGTTTGGACACTTTCAACCCCAGCGGAACGCTGCTGAAGTCGCCAGCGTCCCAGTCGTAGACAAACACCATTTCCGACGTGCCGACCGACCAGCCGTTTCCAAGGGTGTAGTTGAACACCGGTTGCAGTGTGGACAGATTCACGTCTGGCCGATTGTCGTCACCGGCGACCGTGATGAGATTCTGGTTAAACGCCCCCCAAAGCCCCCAATTCTCTTGCTTTGCAAAACCAACAGCTGGACCCAGCGCCCATTTATCCGCGCTCAGCCCATCGCTGCCCGTGGGCAACAAGGCGACCGCGCCAACACCGAAACGCCCCCAACGCCGATCAAAAGTCATGAGGTCAAACAGGGTCGTGTCGCTCAGTCCGGCCTGCCCGGTGGGGCTGTCCGTCACGTAAGGCAGCGTAAGCCGCGCAATATGGTTTGTTTGTCCGAGAGTGAACGGGATCGCAGCACGAAACTGAAGCAGGCTGCTGTCTTCGGAAGAGTTGTGCAGGTCAAACGAATGAAAGCCTTGCAGCTGAAAAGACATGATCGACGCTGTCGGATCGTTGGCCGCCGATTGAAGCGACTCCGATTTTTCCTGTGCCAGGACAACACAAGGGACCAGAACTCCTGCAATAACCCATGACAGTGTCAGCTTCATGTTGAAAGTCCCGCAGGTCAGAACGCCAATGAAATCACGGCCGTCAGGACATTGCTTTCGAACCGCCGCTTTGCCGCAAACTCATGTGTGTATTTAAGCTTGAGGGAAGCATCGGCGCCCAACAGCGTTCCGCCCTCGTAAGTCACGAGAGGCCCAATCCCGCTGACCTGAGCCCGCAGGCTGCTGGCCCCCAGGGCGATCCGGGTAAGCTCAGCACCTGCGCCACTGTCATCCTCAAGCTGATGGTAGGTATAGCCAGCGAGGCCAACACCCCAGCCCGAGCGGAAGCGCTGCACCACCGCGCCTTCTAATTGAAACGCAGGGGCCGTCTGGTAGTCGGTCGCATCGTTTTCTTCGCTGAACAAAAGGCTGGCCGCTCCTGAAACCTCAAAACCACGTTCCGGAACGAACCACGTCGCGGCAAAGAAGGGCTGGAACGACCAGACATTCTTGCCTGCATTCAATACTTGAACTGTGCGCTCCTGCAGATTGATGGATGCCGTATTATACTCTCCAGTCGGGGCATAAACGGTCAGCCCCGTACTATAGTGCAGATTGCCCCGATGCCAACCCACCAGTCCGGTCAGGCTGATGTCACCAAAACTGGACAACGTATCGTCAATGCTGGCTCCTTGCAACGGAGGCCGTATTGCCGTGAACGTGAGTTCAGCAACAGGAAAAGGAACAGTGAGGTTTATGGCGGGTGTTCCGCCAAAGAGCTGCGCGTCGAACACCTGAGTAACACCCAGTCGCCAGAGATTAAGTTCGAGGTCTGCGTCAGCCGCAATCGGAAGACCCGCAAGCGAAACGCCGTCCACGCTGCCATCAAGATGGTCGAATGTAAGGCTTGTGTAAGTTCCCGGCTCGGGCACGAAACCGGCAAACGTATCTCTGGTTCCCAGAAAATAGGCGCCCAACCCTCCTTCAACCGCAATCGCTGGTTTTACCGGCAGAACTGTAAGGGTAGCAATGATGGCCGCGCCCATCATCGGACGCTTGTCACGCAAAAACATCTTCATTTGTCACCTCGTTTAAATCACTTCACGCGTTTGCCGCGCTTTTTTCGGGTTTTAGGATCAGGGCGTGTACCAAATGGGTGAGGTATAGGCCCGGTCCTGAATGGCCTCAGGCGCGCCTTCCGGCAGTTCGACACCAAAGAACTTGTGGTCATAGGTCGTCCAGCGCGGGGTTGGGATTTCCAGAACACGCGTGTAGTAAAAAGCACTTTGATCTGGGTCGAATTCCGGGTCTTCCCAATAGGCTCCAAGGATCGGTTGGCCTATATCGTTTGTGTAAGTGGCTTCATCGGAATCAACAGAATTCCCGACCGGAGCAGCGCATTGACCGTCGATGACCTTTCGATCACCGCATGCAATGTCAAAGACCTTTTCACTGGTCGTTCCATCCGCATTCAGCCAGCCCTTGATGATCTGAATCCGATCCAGATTGGCCCCGTCCGGATCACGCAACGCCCGCACCAAAAAGCGCGGCGCACGACCTTCACTCGTTCCCAGATCACCCCCCATAGGTACGCCATTGGCGTAACCGTGAGCCGCGAAATCTGACCGAGGGAGGTCAGAGGCATCAAAGTCGTACCCTGCGAAGACACGGACGCGCAGGCGCGTACCTGTTGTTGCATAGACCTCCTTGCGCATCATCGCGTCAAAAAGGGCTTCGCGCGTGTTTTCGCGCGCCCAGATGGCAGCCAAACCGGAGGCGCTGGTCTGCCACGCATATTGCGCAACACTTTCGTCACCTCCTATGCCCCCCACCACTTCTTCAAACCGGATCGGGTCTACTGTCGGTTCGAGGGCGACAACCTTACCGAACATGTTGTTTTCTTTAGAAGTTGAGAGTGAAGTATGTGTGTCGGTCGAGCCGATCATCCCAAACCGGAACGGGTTCACACCAAATTCAGTCTGGTAGGCCAAACCTCGCTTGAGCGCTTCGCGCGCATATTCGTTTGGGATCATCTCGGGCGTCTTGGGATTGGGACCAAGCTGGCCCTTGTCCCATGTCTCAAAATCCGCAAACGGGTCATCAGGTGACAGCATGGGATGGGCTTCACCATCCCCTTTCATTTGAGTCACTTCATATAGCGGCTCCCAACGGGCGCGGCGTGCCGCATATTCGGCATCAAGCGCCTCGTCGCTGTCAAGCTTGACAGTGTCAAACATCAGCCCGTTAGAAAGGTTTCCATTGTGTGGAATGGCCAGAAGGCGGTCGCCTGTATCCGCCTCGTATTGCGCCATCCAGTCCCATAGATCTTCTGGATCCACGCTGTCGTAGGCAGAATAGGGTAGTCGCATATCGGCATTCTCTTTTCCGCCGCGATAGATCACATTGCGATGCAGGTTCGAGCGATCAAAGGTCGAGGTCCATTCAAACCCGATAAATGCAGTGAAGGCACCGGGCTGGTTGTGGCTTTCGGCAGCCGCGGTAATCTCTTGCCAGACGCTGTCATAGACGCCGGGTACATCAGCGAGTGGGTCTTCCCCAGACGCCTTTGTCACAGAAAAAATCTCCCACGCGCCGGGTAAATCCCCCGCATCAATGGCAGCCTGAAGCGACTGCCCGTATTCTGTTTCGAGAAGCCGGGTGTCACGCGCCGCAAGCAATGGCGCCGTCCCAAGATTCTCGGCGTGATCGGCAACAACGAGAAAATCGAGCGGACGCGACAAACGGGCTGGAAGCCCGGTTGATGACGTGACCGTTTCGCCTTTGGCAAAGCGATAGGCCGCGTCCGGCCCTAATGTGTTGCCGATCAGACCGGCATCAGCGGAATAGGTCGTATGCACATGGGTGTCGCCAAAGAAAACCTGGTTGGGGAAATCCTGGCTTGGATAGGGCGAGTATTCGCCGGCAGGAGCAACCGGCGGCGTGTCCTGAGCGTGAAGCGCCCCTGCCAGAGCAAGCGTGGATACAGAAAGCGCAGCGAGCTTTTTCATCGCAACGTACTCCTCAATTTGCGGGCGTGTACCAAATGGGCGATGTGTAGGCGCGTTCTTGGATTGATGTTGGGACATCCTCCGGAATTTCTACTCCAAAGAATTTTGCGTCATACGTCGTCCAACGAGGTGTCGGAATTGCCAATACTCTGACATAGTAGAAAGCAGCCTGCGTCGGGTCGAACTCGGGATCTTGCCAGAAGCCACCAAGGATCGCCTGACCAATCTCATTGGTGTAGCTGGCATTCGCTACATCTACGGTGTTGCCGACCGGAGCCGAGCACTTCGCTGAAACAAGAGCACGTCCGCCGCAAGCAATATCGTAGATGCGCTCCGACGTTGTGCCATCGGCGTTGTTCCATCCCTTTACGATCTGCACACGGTCTAAGTTGGCACCATCCGGATCCCGCAAAGCACGAACAAGGAAACGCGGCGCACGGTCTTCACTCTTTCCCAAATCACCCCCCATAGGTACGCCATTGGCGTAGCCATGCGCCGCGAAGTCCGACCGAGGGAGATCGGATTCATCAAAATCGTAACCCGCGAAGACACGAACCCGGATACGTGTCCCTGTGGTCGCAAAGACCTCTTTTCGCATCATCGCGTTAAAGATGGCTTCGCGCGTATTCTCACGTGCCCAAACCGCAGCAAGCCCGCCAGCACTAGTGTTTCGCGTAAAGTTCTTTTGCGCGTCGTCCTCTGCAAGGCGCGCTGTTGCAGCCTCATCAAATCTGATCGGGTCGGCAGTTGGTTCCACCGCTGGAAATTTACCGAAGTAATTATTCTCCTCGACAGTGCTAAGCGACGTGTGGCTGTCAGTCGACCCGATCACACCAAACTTAAATGGGTTCGCCCCCAACCTATCCCCTATTGAAAGACCACGCATCAAAGCGGTTCGGGCATACTCATTGGGCAGCATTTCGGGCGTTTTGGGCTCGACTCCAAAGCTACCACCGTCCCAGGTCTCGAAGTCGGCAAACTCATCATCGGGAGACAGGAACGGGTGTGCTTCACCATCGCCCTTCATTTGAGTGATCTCGTACAAAGGCTCCCAGCGCATGCGCCGCTCAGCGTAAGAGGCGTCAATCGGTACACCACTTAGCAGACCGGTTTCCGAGAACATAAGCCCGTTCGACAGATTACCATTGTGCGGGATGGCCAGGAGTTGCCCTCCGGTCAGCTCCTCGTAAGAAGCCATCCAGTCCCAAAGGTCCTCAGGGTCCGGGGCCTCGTAAACTGAAACCGGAATAATCTGATCTGCTTTCTCCTTGTCATCCTTGAAGACCACGACGCGGTGCAGATTGTTGCCGGAGGGGTCAAGGGTATATTCAAAACCAATGAAGGCGGTGAATGCACCAGGAATATTGTGCCTGTCTGCGGCGTCTGTGACGCGTTGCCACATCGTAATCGACATGTCCTGGTTATCGGCTAGCTCGTTCACGCCGGTCTGCCGCATCGTAGCCCAGAAATTCTGAGCGTCCCGTCTAGCTTCAAACGTCCCGGGTTTGGCTATCTCATAGATCTGACGCCCCCATTCGGTCGCCAGCAGATCCTCGTTGGCTTCTTCAATCGCTACGGGTAGTCCCAAGTTTTCTGCATGATCAGCAACAACAAGAAAATCAAGGGGGCGGCTTAGTTTCGCATTCTGCCCGGTTGTGGAAACGACTGTCTCCCCTTTCGCAAAACGATAAGCCTCATCCGGGCCCAGCAAATTGCCGTTCAAACCCGAATCCGCTGAAAACGACGTGTGAAGATGTGTATCGCCAAAGAAAACCTGATTGGGGAAATCCTGACTCGGATAGGGCGAATAGTCGCCTGCAGGAGCAACAGCCGGCGTGTCCTGGGCGTGGATCGCCCCCGCGAATGCGAGCAGTGAAACGGAAATAGCGAGTTCCCTGATCATTAAAGTGCACTCCTCAATTTGTGGGCGTGTACCAAATGGGCGATGTGTAGGCGCGATCCTGTGTGGTCATCACAACGCTGTCCGCCATTTGAACATTGAACTTTACAGCGTCATAAGCCGTCCACCGTGGAGTGGGGATTTCGATGACCCGGGCATAATAGAATGCGGGTTCTGCCGGATCGAAATCCGGATCGGTCCAGACGGCACCAAGCTCGGGCGCACCGATGGTGTTTGTCCAGGACGGCACCGACAGGTCGACGGTATTGCCAACCGGCGGCAGTTTTCCGTTCTCATCCGGAGACCGGTCACCCCCCCACGCGACATCATAGACCTTTTCCATGGCCTCGCCGGACTCGGCATCGATCCAACCCTTGATGATCTGCACGCGGTCAAGATTTGCACCCGACGGATCACGCAGAGAATAGACGAGGAAGTCAGGCGCTTCGCCGTCTGCAGGCGTCGCAAGATCACCACCCATGGGGACCCCGCCATAGTAACCGACCTGAGCCAGATCACGACGGTTCATCGCGTCGGCTTCATAATCGCCACCAAAGAACCTTACGGATAGGCGCGATCCGGTCGTCGCGTAGGTTTCGCGCCGTTCCATGGCATCAAAGATCGCACCACGAGTATTTTCCGTAGCCCAGACAGCGGTCAAACCCGCGGCTGAATAGATGGACGAGTCATACGCAACATCACCGTTCGGATATGTCCTTCCGACATGCGCCGCCCGTTCACCGTTGGGTTCATAAGCAGTAAATTTGCCATAAAAGTTGTTTTCCTGCGCCGTGGTCAGGCCGGTATGCGTATCAGTAGCGCCGTCGGCACCAAACTTGTAGGGGTTGGACCCAAGTACAGCGCCCAGTTCCAGCCCACGCAACAAACCAGACCTTGCATATTCACCCGGCAGCATCTCGGGCGTTTTTCGAACTGTCGCGTCGAGATTGCCGTAATCCCAAGTCTCGAAGTTGGCAAACTCATCCTCGGGCGATAGCATGGGATGCGCTTCGCCATCCCCTTTGAATTGGGTCCATTCGTAAAGCCGTTCCCACTTTTGGCGTGCTTCGGCATATGCCGGATCGAGCGGCGCGCCATCGGCAAAACCATCAACGAGCGGGAACATCATGCCGCTTGAAAGGTTGCCGTTATGCGGAATTGCGGTAACGTCGCCACCCGTGACCGTTTCGTAGTTCTCGAGCCAAGCCCAGAGGTCACGCGGATTGCTCGACCCCATAGGTGGTGTTGTGGTGTAGGGCACGACCTGACCTGCGCGTTCGGGCCCATCTCGAAAAATGACGTTGCGGTGCAGATTGTTGCCCGAGACCAATGAGGTCCATTCAAAGGCGATGAAAGTGGTGAATACCCCGGGGTCGTTGAACTCTTCCGCCGCGGCGATGATATCATCCCAGACCCGCTTGTAGGCCGGATTGCCGGGCTGGTAGTTGAGTTCGGACGAAATTGTGCCTTGTGCAAACTGTTTTGTGAGTTCCTGAGCTGCCATACGGGCCGCTTGCCCACCTTCTGCAAAGGCTTCGTGAAATTGTCGCCCTTGTTCATCGGCCATGATGTTGGGCGCACCGGACAAAATGTCGGTAATGGCGCCCATCCCATCGGAATGATCTGTGATCATATAGAAATCCAGGGGACGGGAGAGTTTGACAGGTTGACCAGTGTTAGAAATCACCTGCTCACCACGAGCCAATCGATAGCTGTCGCGTGGCAAAAGTGTTGTTCCACCGCCTCCCGCATCAGCCGACAACGCGGTGTGGACATGCGTGTCGCCGAACAATGGCCGCGTCGGAAACGCGCGGTCGGCATAGGGGGAATAAGGGCGCCCCTTCAAAACACTATCGGACGCTTCGGGCGGAGCTTCTTGTGCAAAAACGCCCGTCGCAAAAAGTGTCGCAGCGAGAGAAGGAATGATTTTTTGCATCAGGTGTTCCTTACTGTGTGGGCAAATTGTTATGGATGATGGATCGGCGCGCTTTCGATTCCGGGCCTGTCAGAACGCCCCAATCAACTCGGTACGGTCCCCCGCAGCCTGCCAATCCGGAACCATGAGTGGTGGCAGATGTTCGCGGACCTAAGCCGGACTGGGGGCATTGAATGCCCCGGTGAAGCTGCCAATACATAGGAGGCCGCCTGAACCAGCCGAGAGAGAAAAACCGTTCCAATGGAGACATCAGTCACCCTAAAGAATCGCAAACCTATGTCTGAAATGTCAGATTCGCCCCTTGACTGTAGCCATTCGAATAAATCTATTTGTCCGAATTCGGACAGAAGGCGGAATTGAATGCACATATCAAGCGCAAATGCGAAAAAATATCTTTCACATCATGGCTGGGCTTCAACCCTATCGGGTGAATTGCTGGACGCGTTCCTGGGCATCACTCACCATGTAACGCTTGATGCCGGGCAGCCGCTTTATTCCATCGACGACCCTGCCAGTGACCTCTTCGGGTTGGCCTCGGGTGCGATTGCTATCGAGTCAGCAGGAACTGAAAACGTGATCGAAAAGAGCTTTCTGATGCACCCTGGGGTGTGGATTGGAGCAGCACGGCTGGCTGGAACAAAAAGACGTAAAATCGGCGCGTATGCTACGCGCCCTTCGACCATTTTGGTTGTCAAAAGCAACGAGTTCGTGAGTTTTGCTGAGATTTACCCGGATATTTGGCGTCGACTGTTGTTGAACCAGATCCAAAACCAAGAGCGGGCGATTGGTTTTGCCCATGATCTCATGCGCCGCGGAAGCCATGAACGCCTTGTTGCCGTCCTGGCCAGAATGGCCGGGCTGTATGAACCCAACCCTCCTGTTCCAGCGATCGTCGATGCCACGCACCGAGAGATCGCTACCTTGACCAACCTATCGCGCGGTGTTGTTTCTTCTCGCCTTGCGGAACTGGAGCGCAAAAAACTGATAAGCCTCGGACGCGCCAGCATAACCATAACGGATCCCAAGGGACTGTTGGCATTGCTGTGAACTGTGTTCACGAGGTGTGAGCGATCCGCGTAAACGCGTGTAGAGGTTTAGCCGAGAATGGATGGTTCTTTTTGGCTGTGCGGCTCAAACATTGGGTTGCCGACAAGACAAGCTCAACGCCGCAACACAAAACACAAGCGCCAACGCGCCCCAAAGTGGCGCGTCTGTACCAAAACTGTAAAGTGCAGTGCCGAGAACCGGCCCGGCAGCAATTCCCATTCCGCGAAAAGCCGTATTGATGCCCGCCACTCGACCCTGATCCGTTGTACCGGCCGATAAGCTGAGCGCACCCATAGCGCCAGGAGCGACTGCCCCCAGAGAAGCACCAACGGCGATCATGCCAATCGCCAGAACCAACACATCATCCGCCAGAATCATGATCCCTATTCCGGCCAAAGCGCCAATACTGCCTGACCGCAGCAACCGACGCGCATCCCATCCCTTTCGTGTTGCCACAAACACTTGTGATATCGTCAACGACAGAGTTGCGCCTGCAAGAATAAAGCCTGTTGATTTCATTGCCTCGGTACTGTTTACTTGCAGGTCATCCATTAGTTTAAGCCCGATGATCGGAACCACCATGGTGTAGCCAGCAAAGCCTGCCATCGTGATCGCAAAGAATTTCCAGAACCGAGACAATCGAATGGGTTTTTTCGTCCTTGGCCGGATATGTAATTGCGAGGTCGGAAGAAATTTCAAAGACAGAAAAAACGCAAACAAGCCTGCTAGAAGAAGCGCAACAAAGCCGACTGCAATGCCCCGCTCGGCGGTCAACCAGAGCAGCATTGAACCTGAAAGTGCGCCCAAACTGACGGAAGCCCCCATAAGACCCATGCCTGAGACGCGCGTCTTGCTGTCTGTAGTATCGGCAATGAGCGCCTGCGTCGACGGAATGAGCGCCCCACCGAACACGCCCTTTACGGTGCGGGCAACTGCAAGCGTATAGACCGTTGCGCTGCTGGCCAGAACCAACATGTTTGAGAACACCAGCGCCATTATCAACGGGCTGAGCAAAACAAACGGAATAGCGGTCAAAACCAGGGAACGGCGGCCCACGCGCTCTGACAAAACGCCCCATAGGGGCGCTGTGGGTACAACAGCCAACGCGCCGAGACTTAGGATTATGCCGACTTGTAATTCGGTGATGCCATAGTCCCGGCTCACCGGACCAAGGCCACCGGAAAGCAGTGCGTTTGACGCAGCATAGACGTAGACACCAGATACAATTGCAAGGCGCTTAATCAGGATCAATACGTTACTTTCAGTTGCCAATATGAAATAATTAAGATGTTCTCGAGCATTAGGGCCGATTGAAGCAAGATCAAGTTCTTATGTTTGTTGAGAGGGTTCCGTTGCAATCCTTCGACCATTGATGATTTCGGAATTAGCGAGTGAATGTCTGTCGGTCGTATCAAGTCGAAAGCCAGCTCATGATTTCTTTCAAAGGTGCACAGGCACCGGAGTATGTGATCCTATTCGCAGTGTTCTTCTATGTTCGATACGGCGTTTCCTATCGCTATCTGGAAGAGATCATGGCGAAGCGAGCCAGCAAGATCTCTCCAATTTAGCCAACATCACATGTTCAGAAGCGCCCCAACGCCTCCAGGGCATGTAGGAAGAAGGCCTGATCGAATTGAACTACGGACGTATCAGAACTCTCGACCCGATCGCATTGGATAGTAACGTCGCGGAATAGAATTTTGGTTTTGTTACCAGGTTCTTTGAAGTATGAATCCAGGTTGAAAATTGCAGTGGTCAGCTGCTCTGATGCAGGTTTTTTGCATTTAGCCGCCTCGACGGGCTCTGAAGGTATTTTCCATGGGTCGGCCCAAACCGATGTCGTCCACGCCACCCAACTGGAAATCCCCGAACTGGCGAATATCTCATTGCCGATAGCCTCGATTCAATTTGGCACCTTGACAGGCCAAGGACTTATCCGGTCGGAATACGGACGTATCGTTTTGATCGATCCAGAAGGCTTGGGGGGATTCGATAAATGCTTAAGTGGCAGCAAAATCTCAGGTCATCGCGCAGCCCTGATCGCAATCGAAGTGCGGTAAGTTTTTTGCTTTTTGTCGTCATCGTATTCGGTTTCGTTTCCACGCCAAGAATGGTAAACGCTTGCCCGGTGTGCACGACATTGCCAGAGACAACGCTCGCAGATCACCTACTTGCAGCCGAGATCGTCGTTCTGTCCGGGCCTGCTCCGGATAATCCCTTCAAATTCACTCCCGTAAGGGTCATAAAAGGCACTTCCGAAGGGCTTGAGCGGATGCCCGAAATCCCCTTCCTGATCGATAGCCGTACGCGTGCTGCATTCCGGGCCGACCCTGACAAGTTAATTTTGCTGACTTTTGGCACCACAACCAAAGATGCGGCCGGGCGTGGGCTGTCGCGCAAATGGACCAGAATTTTTTCTCTGACCCCCGACAGAGAGCAATTTCTCGAAGCTCTATGGATCGTGGGTGAGCATTGGCGACCGGGCAAAGGGAACTACGCCGAACGGGTTGAGTTTTTTGCACAGTTTCTTTCGGACAAAGACTTGGTGCTACGCGATACCGCACTGATCGAAATAGATCGTGCCCCCTACAGCAGCATCCAGATTTTGCGCAACAAGGTTCCTGTAGACATGTTGCTGCAAGAATTCGGCACCATTAACCGGCTAAGCTTTGTTCCGGTTTCGATCCGACTGATGGGGCTGCAAATTGACGATGACAGGGCGAGAAAAGCGGTTCAATCCCGGTATTCACAAGCGATGCATTCAAACTCGGCTTACGTGTATGAATGGGCTCTGTCAGGGATCGCCATGGACGGATTGTCGGCCATTGAAGTCGTCAGCGATGCATTGAAGACGGAGACCTTGAAGCCGAACAGCAAGCGATCGCTTGTGCGTGCATTGGCCGATTGTGGCACGGTATCTCCTGCATTCAGAAACCGGATTACTGGGGTCTTCGCCGAGGTATTAAAGGACGATAGTGCATTGGCAATGGAAATTGCGATTGCGATGCGGGACTGGAACGAAACTCAGCTGGATGAACAGCTGTTGGCCTTGTTGGACAGTGAAAACCTTGACCCGGTCACGCAATTTATCATTCAAGCCAAACTTGCGCCCAAAGACTGAAGTCAAAGAAGTTTGACGCAAATATCGTTTTTGATGACGTTCGTTGCGTGCGCGAGATCGACATCGCCCGGAACCATGAACGTTTTGATCAGCCGATACCTGACCTCGGCAATACCCCCAAACGCGTGGCCGTTTGCAACGTCACAGGCAAGGGCAAAATCATTGTATTAGTGAAGACAATCGAAAACCGCGGCACCCGACAGACAGATAAGGCCTGGAAGGTTCGACAAAGTGCCGTTTCAGGGCAAGGCTACGGCTTCGAGGAATACGACCGTCATACCATCGGCGGTAAGCAGCTCCATCGTCGGACCGGTCACGACCGCCTCGCTCACCGCAGCCATACCTTTGGTCCAGGCACGCTCGATTTTATCAAATGGCGGTGGGCAAGCCGTCAACGTCATGGGACCAGCAGTCAAAGACAGCGCGGAGCCTTCAAGTGCGTAACTTCCATTGATGATGTTACAGCCGACAGTCGACGTAAAAGCCCCCTCACTGGAGCGCAAAATAAAATGGGGTTCTCGCTCGGCCTCGGTATTCTCGAGCACGCGGCTTGCAATCGATAGGATACGCCAATAGGTGTTTTCAACATCCGCGTCCGCCATTGCGCGCTCACAGGTCAGTCCTGGTACGAACCCGGCAAGCCGCTCTATCACAAGCATATCGCGCTTGCCACCTTCCATGCCTTGGCGTTTCGCTATCTCGCCTTCGAGTACTACAACGACCGGCGTCATCGGCGCGGCCTGTGCATCCAGGTATCCGCGTTCGGCATCAAGGTAAGCGCCCTCGATCGCGACCGGGTAAGTGTCTTTTGTCCCGCATTCTGTAAACGTCGCGGCGTCTGCAGAATAGACGAACTCTCCGATCATTCGGCGGGGCCGTTCAACCGGGATTTGTACTTGAACCATGTTGATCTCCACATCCATGCCAGCGCCGTCCGTTAACACCGGTGTATGCGTGTCAGTGGTGAACAGTAACCGCTCGCCTAACCGCAGGCTCGCTCGGACTGTGTAACGCCGTGTATCCTGAATGACATCGGGGTTGTAGGGGATCGCGAATTCGTAGGGCGGGTTGCCCGCTTCGTTCACCGTCACTGTGCTGAGGATTTGCGCCGGGACATCCATCAATGATACATCCTCAAGCCGAACCTCGAAGGTCACTCCGGGCGGCATGGCGATCCGTTCCCGGAATGTGGCCGTTCCAGTAATTGTTTCCATCGCATTCGCTCCAAACCCGGCGAAGCAAAGAATCGTCGCCAGGAAAGACTCAAAAACTCGCATCGCCGTAATCCTCTCGATTATGTCTCGACGTCAACCTATGGCAGAAGGAAGCTAAAGGTCCATGACGAATGATCTTCTGAACCATGACCCGATCGCACGTTCAGCTACGTTCTTGAACCAATACGCTTCAAGCGCGCTATGGTGTGAGAGGCTGACTCAAATCACATTCGAATTAAGAAATTATAGTAGTGGGCATTGGCGCTACCTCAGCGTCTCATCCCATGTGCCCCGAATCGTGAATTATCACGCTTGACTGTTGTCACTGTGCCCTTAATTTCTGGACGCAGATGCATCTTGGTGCATTTACCCAGGTTTTGTGCCCTTAATTCTCGGATATCCACAGGCCACCAACCAGGGACCTCACATACATTCGGTGAAGGACCGAAGGGTCCCTGTACCGGATCACGTCTGCCTAACACACGACTTATCCCCAGAATGCACGGTCTTGGAATTTAAGGCACAGTCCGGCAATTAAGGACACAGTCCAGAAATTAAAGGCACAAATTGGAACTGATTTTACTCAATTTTTTGAAGCAAGCGTCCAGAAATTAAGGGCACCGTGACACACGATCAAACCGCCGCTCTGTTTCGCCCCAAACGTCACCGCCTTTCAGCCCATTCCTTTCGACATGCCCGCGCCGCTGCTTTCGAAATTTGGACCGAATATGGACGCGAGCTCAACGCTTGAAATCAACGTACAGTTCCTGTCTCGCGGGCCGTCGAAAATAACCTGACAAAGCCGCTCTACAATAGGCAGATGGCTCTGTTGCAACAGAACCCACCTCGCCTTCTTGAATTCTGTTACAGAGCATGACCTACGCCTGTATTACGCTCATTATAAGGACTTTTTGATCGTTACATCCAAGGTATCTTCAAAATACTATTACACCCGATAAGTATCGCTTATCATGCTTGATTGATTTTACCGGGGAATGGGCGCAGAATGCGGGCCATGAAGTGTCGGTTTTCCTTAACCAATGGACTCGCGACGGCATTGGTCCGTAACCCGTAGACCCCTGCCCCGATCCGGCAGCAAACCATATTAGATGCAGCACAGTAACCTGCAATTTTGTAAACAAATACCGGCACAAATCTGGTCCGCATCTACACTTAAAGGAACAACTCAGCGTAAGGCCAACCATGAAACATGGTGAAAACAAGCAAGAACAGTCTACAGGTTAGGGAAAATCGACACATGAAGCCCCCTGCCCCATACCTCCCCGCCGCAGCCCCTGCCCTCTCGGAAACAGATCAGGAGGCGCTCACTGATCTTTATGTGCGCGGCACACCGGAAAACACGCTGCGGGCATATGAACGGGATTTACTTTATGTCACCGCCTGGAAGTCCGCGCGGTTCGCAGCGACGCTGGACTGGCCGGAATCTGAGGCCACCGCCCTCGCCTTCATTCTCGATCACGCCCGCGATCTGAATGACGCACCAGAAACGGATGTGGCGCGCGAAACCGCAGAAGCGCTAATTGCTCAGGGGCTGCGCAAGTCCCTCGCCTGCCCTGCCCCTTCGACGCTGGACCGGCGCATCGCCTCCTGGCTTGCCTTTCATCGAATGAAGAACCTGACCAGCCCTTTCGGGGCGCCGCAGGTGAAGCAGGCCCGTGCCAAGGCGCGCCGGGCTGCAGCCCGGCCCCCTGCCCCAAAATCGCAGCACCCGATTACCCGCGATGTGCTCGAGCAGTTGCTGTCCACCTGTCGGGGGTCCCGGCGGGATTGCCGCGACCGCGCCATCTTGATGCTGGGTTGGGCTTCTGGTGGTAGACGGCGCTCGGAGATCACCGGGTTGATGTTTGAAGACGTCTCGCTGAAGGAGTTCGACGAGAAAAGCCTGGTTTGGATTTCACTTCTGGAGACCAAGACGACAACCAAAGGTGAAACGCCGCGGCTGGTGCTGAAAGGCCGCGCGGCCCAGGCGCTGGTCCATTGGATGGAGGTTGGACAGATTAAGAACGGGCCACTGTTCAGACCAGTCTCAAAAGCGGATCGTGTGCTGAAACGTCGGCTTTCGCCGGACGCTATCTATCAGATCGTCAAACATCGCCTCCAGTTGGCGGGGTTGCCGGAGGACTTCGCCTCGCCGCACGGTCTGCGTTCTGGGTTCCTAACCCAAGCCGCACTGGACGGCGCACCAATCCAAGCTGCCATGCGCCTCTCGCTACACCGCTCCATGGCCCAGGCGCAGAAGTACTATGACGACGTCGATATCGCAGAAAACCCGGCAACGGACCTGTTGGGGTGAGGAAATACGCAATCAGCTCAATTGGCCCCCTGCCCTTCCCTATTTCTTGTCTTGGTGCGCAAGCCGTTTCTTCTTTTGTGCCAACTGCTCGTTATGAAAAGCTCAACTCGAGGCGGAGCATTCGGAAGAGTTTTGTGTGTATGCCTACTTTTTGCACAGCAGAACTTCATCAGCTATAAAAGCCCGGGAACCGCTTCAACGAGGTTTACAGCTGTAAACCACTTTGCTTTGATGCAAAGCGTATGTAGTTCACAGCTTTGTAGAACCCACAATATAAGCGAAAATCCTTGACTTAGGACAATGAATCACGCCTGTTTGTCTCAAGTGGCGCAAAAATGACCACATTCTTTAATTTGAGGCAACTACATGATTCCCGTGACACCACTTACGGCAGAACGACCATCGGCTCTCGCCACGGAAATTTCTGAGAGATTAAACTCGGCCATCCGGGAACATCTTCTTGCGGCATTTGCCCCTGACAACACCAAATCACTACGCAACTTTGCAGCCCCAGAAGCGGCCGAACTCTTAGGTGTCTCAGGTCAATTCATGCGTAAGGTCCACGCAGAAGGAACGATTCCTGAACCAAAAGACGTGCGTAGCGGTCGACGCTACTATACCGCCCATGAGCTTTGGGAGGCTCGCGAAACGCTTGAGAAAACCTCTCGCAAAAAGGGGCGCTATATCCCTCGTCGGACTGAAGGAGAGAAACTCCAAGTCTGGCAGTTGATGAACTTCAAAGGTGGCAGCAGCAAAAGCACCACAACAATTCACCTGGCCCATTATTTTGCGCTTCGCGGTTACCGTGTATTGGCCGTTGACCTGGATCCACAAGGCTCGCTTACATCCATGTGCGGCATCAGCCCGGAAATTGAGTTTGACGGACTGACGATCTACGATGCTATTCGGTATGAAGATCCGGTAGATATGGCGGACGTTGTGCTTCCGACATACTTCCCCGGTCTGTCTGTGGCACCGTCTCGGCTTGTTCTTTCCGAGTTTGAGACAGAATCTGCCGTTCACTCCAACCCGGACCATCCGTTCTTTACGAGAATACGGAATGCCTTGGCCCAGGTAGAAGGCGATTTTGACCTAGTTCTGATTGATAGCCCACCTCAACTCGGATTCTTGACAATAGCCGGGATGGCCGCCGCTAGTTCATTGCTTGTGCCACTGACACCTTCGATGCTGGACGTGTCTTCGACGGCTCAATTCCTCGAACTCGCTGGTGCTTACATGGCAGTCATTGAAGATGCTGGCGCTACGCTCGAATACGATAACTTCAAGTTCCTGATAACGCGTGACGAGCCGACAGACGTGCCGTCTCAACAACTGGCTTCGTTCATGCGAGCACTGTTTCAGGATCGCGTTATGTCAGCTACGGCCCTCAAAAGCACTGCAATCAGTGACGCCACAATGCTCAAACAATCAATTTACGAGGTCGTGCGGTCGGAAATGACACGCGCAACTTATGATCGGGCAAAGAACTCAATGGATGCGATCGGCTCCGAGGTAGAGCAAATGATCCATCAAGCGTGGGGACGCAGCTAATGGCTAGAAAATCGCTTCAGGAGATGTCAGGGATCGCAAACACCATCGCGCGCTCTAGCCCCAAGGCCATCGACAAAACCCCAAAACCCAATGCCCCTGCACTTGGTGCGCTTCAAGGCTCTCTGGCTGCAATCAGGGAAATTGACCCTGCCCTGATCGACGATTGGGGGCCAGCCGATAGGCTTGGTGAGTTTACAGCTGTAAACACTGACGAAGAAGACGATAGCTTTGAAAGCTTGATATCGAGTATCCGAGACGGCGGCCAACAAGTTCCCATTCTTGTCAGAAAATCGAAATCCGACGGTCGATACGAGGCAATTTATGGGAGGAGGCGGCTGAAAGCCTGTCGTGAACTTGGCATTAAGGTCCGCGCCAATGTTCAGGATATCGACGATGCCTCGGCGCTACTCGCCAAGGGGCTTGAGAATGCTGCGAGGCGCAATCTTTCCTTCTACGAGAAAGCACGTTTCGCCGAGGCGATCCTGACTTCCGGGCATGACTCTGCAACGGTGCGGCAAGTATTGAACCTTTCGAAATCAGGGCTGTCTCACCTGACAAAAGTTACGCAACATGTTCCTGCAAAGATTGGTGACATGATCGGCGCAGCCCCAAAATCAGGCCGCCCAAAATGGACCATGCTTGCAGAACACTTCGTTGCAGGCAAGCTGGCGGGAGATGAAGCGGCAAACCTGCTTGCAACCATTGAGCCATCAATGTCGTCAGATGATCGGCTGGAAATGCTCCTAAAAGCAGCTGCCAAACGTGGTGCACGACAAAGAGAAAGTGCAGCCGAAGTCAGCCCAATTGAAGGAGTTACAATCAAATCCACCAACGGATCACTAACTGTTTCGGTCAAAAGGACCGGAGCTAACGCTGACTTCGCTAGCTGGTTGGACAAAAACATGGCTGAAATCATCAAGCGCTCACACGCTGAGTTTACAGCTGTAAACGCCGAGAAAAAGAACTGAGGACGAGCAGAAAGGAGGAAGGCAAACAAACAAAACCCCCGAAACCGGAGCTTCGAGGGCTGCTGCGCAAAGCGCAATTCTTAGATTAGACACCTAGAATCTAGCAGCACCCGAATCGCCACACAAGAAAAAACGCTCTTGAGCGAACGGGTAATTTTTGTCTGCCGATAGATAATCATGAAAACAGTAGCAGCATTGGCTCCAAATGGAGCAAACTTGTCGGGGACGGCAGGGCAGGGGAGTAGTACGCCCAAAAAATGGATACTTCTTCGCGCCGTTGAAGAGGCCAGAGAACCTCTTGGGTTGAAATCCACAACTCTCAATGTCCTGAGAGCCATGATTTCTTTTGTGGGCGGTGATCAGATTACTGCGGACCAAGATGATCATCACATCTGCTTCGCTTCCAACGCGGCGATCGCCAAACGAACCCATGTCAGCGTGCAGACAGTTGAGCGTCATATCTCGACGCTGGTTGAGCTTGGACTTATCCGCCGCGTAATGAGCGCAAACGGCAAGAGATGGGCGCGCCGGGATCGACAGGGCAGGGTGGTCACTGCAACTGGGCTCTCCTTAATGCCTTTGTGTGAACGGCACGCTGAGTTCATCCAAGAAGCCCAGCGGCATGCTGATCGCGTTCTCGAGTTCACTGTACTCCGCGACAAGGTTTCCGCCGCTCTGGCGCGCCTTAGGGACCTCGTAGCAAATGACACCGCGATCTCTGATTTGATGACCACCGTCCGCAATGCTCTGCGTCGCAAACCAGATGCGAATGTACTCTGCGAGCTATTGGCAGAAATCTCTGTGGAAATCTCAGAAGTAACACAGACAGATACAGAAAATTTGAGGGACAGTGACAATGAAATTGAGGGGCACAAAGAGGACTCTTTGAATCCGGAAGTTAAGAAAGAAAAACTTTATCAGATTCAAGTTTCTCCAGACCAAATGGAGCGCAGTTTTCCACGGCTATGCTCAGAGCTACGCTTTGCAAAAGATCAGCACCACTGTGATCGGCTTATGGATGATATCGCCGAGTATCTACGGCTTGGCCAAACCTGGTATGCAATGAAATCAACGTTTGGCCCAGCTATTCGCTTCATCGTTCTCGGGTACATCTTTCAGCGTGCTGAGAACATACAGTCTCCAGGGGCTTATCTGATTTCTCTGATGTCAAAGATCGATCGGGGAGACATGCAGCCAACCGCATTGTTGGCGCAAAACTCAAAATAACCGCGGACGAGCAGGCCGTACTTATGAATTCCCATCTCGCTTATGAGTTCAGAGCAACAGATGAAGTTCATCCCATCGATCTATTGTGAATAGAATGCGGATGTATTACATTGTACTACACAGCGGAAACAGGTGATTGCGATGAGAACCAGCCCATATTCAATCCGTCTTGATGAAGACTTGAGAAAGTCTCTGGAACGAGAAGCTGCGATAGAAGATCGGCCGCCTGCGCAGCTCGCTGTACGAGCAATTAGAATGATGTTGGAATCCAAGGCCGCAAAGCGAGCAGCCATTGATGCAGCTGTCGAAAAAGCAGATCTAGGTAAGTTCATCACGGCAGACGAAATGAATGCCTGGATAGACAGCTGGGATACCGAGAATGAGCTCTCTGCTCCGGTCGCAAGCAGGCAATCCAATAGCCAATGAAAATTGTATTTCTCGAAGATACGGCCCGGGACATTCAATGGTTCCGCTACTACTACACGTCTGTTTTTCCTGAAGGCAGCGAAAAGGCACGAGCACAGCTCAAAGCCATTCAGCTTACTCTTGCAGCAAACCCGTATGCAGGTCACCCAAGTGACACACGCCAAGACGTACGGGAGCTTTCAGTACCGCGAACCCCATTTACGCTAATCTATCGTGTAATGCCCACTCAGATAGAAATTCTGCGTCTCTGGGATACCCGGCAGGGCGCAGACTATTAAAACCCGGAGTCTAAACTGGCGGCATCAGCCAGGCAGCGTAGGGGGTAAGAAATCGAACTTATTCTGCTATTCGACCTCTAGCTTCTGCACAGAGGGCGGGAAGCAGTCGTTCGCTAGAGCTGCGATGCGATCTGGAAATTTTCGGCAAAGCTGACGTTCGACATGGGAACTGTAAGCTCCACTACGCGAGACAAAGTAGAATTTTGAGGTCGACCGCGCATACCCATCGTTTTCAATTCCGGGTGATCCTCGACAAAATTGCATAATTGCAAAATAGTCACAGGAGTTACCCGAAACAGGAGCTCGTATCATGAAGCTAATTCGCACCCTTTCCACTTTCCTGGCGATAGCGATGACCATCGGACAGTTGTCTGCGCAAGAACGGGATTTTGAGCGGGAGCGGTTTGAACGTCGTGCATACGAGAGCGCTCTTTGGGCGCAGCCGCTCGTTTCTGGCAATCAAATGATTGTCGGAGCATTAGACTCAGGCCAAAAACTCAACCAAGTCGCCTATTTTTCTAAACCACCCAATTGGAAGTTCCAGTCACCGACGCCCAATAACTCTACGCCTTACGTAAACCTCATTTATGATGTCAAGGACGGTCCAGTGGTGGTGGAGCTTCCGGCTGCGACTGAGAGATATAGCATCTTTGGCACATTCCTCGATGTCTGGCAGCGACCGGTCGTTGATGTCGGTTCGGATGGCGATGACAAAGGCGAAGGCGGAAAGTACTTCATCTATGCCGCAAACACCGATGCCAAGGTGCCGGAAGGATATCTGCCTGTGCCCCTCAAAACCTATCGCGGTTACGGTACTTTACGCATCATCACGCCTGATCTCGAGCCTGCGACCCTCGAAGGTGCAGAAGCCTACATACGTGCCGGCATCCAACAATATCCCTACGGCAGCGATGAGCGTTTGCCGCATATGGACATCTACGATGTTTTGTATTCTGCGCAGTTTCCGTTCGACAGCAGCTTCTTCGACCGTTTGCAGGAAATAATAAATCACGAAGAGGTTCGCGAGATCGACAAATACCCGTTGGGTATGTTGAGCAGCCTCGGAATTGAACGGGGTGGGGCTTTTGATCCCACCGACGGAGAACGGGCAATTCTTGACGATGTGATGGCCCGTGTTCACGCGGAATTGCAGAATAAATTGAGTGTGATACCTCCTCTCAGGTGGGGCAACGAAACGCAATGGACGCAACCAGTTGCAAACTCAATGATCCAAACGATGATGACCTACGAAGACGAGAACAAGGTCTTTATCGATGATCGGGCCTTCACTTACTACACGTACATTGCGCCCCCAGTGAAGCTCGGCTCAGCGACGGCGTACTTGATGGTGACGCGTGACAAATTTGGTGAAGCATTGGAAGGCGACAAAAGCTATCGAATGACTGTTCCTGCCGATGTCCCGGTCGAGCAGTTCTGGTCTATTCTCGTGTACGATGTAGCGACGGCTTCTTATATCCGTGGAGCGGACCCAATCGGACTGGCCTCGACAGAAAGCCCGACGCCCAAAGTCAACGACGATGGCAGCGTGGACGTCTACTTTGGCCCGGAGGTTTTAAACGAGGGAGTTAACTACCTCCCGACCACGGGCGCTGCGAATTACTTCTTACTTTTTCGATTTTACGGCCCGACGGAGGCCTACCGAAACGACAGTTGGAAACTAAACGATCTGGAGCCAATGTAAGCGTGTGAGGCGCGCTGCTTCGAGTGTTAACCCTGAGTCGATTGTGTTGAAAATTTTGAATGCGAGCCGAGGCGGGAAAAACTCCTGCAAAAACAATATTTTGTGAGCTTTGTGTCCTGAGGGCTAAATCAAAAAGAAGGCGTTCCAGATTTTTGGCGCTAGTTCCGCGGCGGCGAGTTTTCCAAACCAATCTGCCGCAATAGAGTCTTGGTACTGAGCTCAGCGCTCGGTTCGAAGAAGAATTAGGAGGGCACCGCTCAACCGCTCGAAAATAGTGCCGGTGGATATAGTCAATTGCGCCGACAGACACCACTGCCTATGGTCAATCGGGTGCTTTTGCGCCACTCTTTCAGGCCCAAGGTGCACAGCGTAGATCGCATGGATTTAACCACAACATCGTTCGAGACCTTTGTGGCTTCAGCCACAGTTAGCCTCAATGAGTGGATGGCTACCGTGTACCCTGACCAATTGGTTGGGGCGGTGCTAGTCTGCGCTCTGCTTGTTGGTCTTCGTCGTAAGATCGCCGCACTTGGGTTAAAGCTGCTGAGGCAGATTTTGGATCGTTTTTCGGTATCACTTCCAGACGAAGTCAACGCCCAGCTAAGGTCTGCGTCTGAGATCCTTGTGTCCGCGTTTGCTCTGTTTGCTGCAACTCAATTGTTAGTGCCAGATGGAGTAGCAAAGCTCTTGTTAGAACGGATCATGGGCTCTGTCGCGATTATCGCGGTCTTTGGCGCATGGTATCGACTAAGTGGCCCGTTCGCGGCATTGCTGTGGACTGACAAATTGTCTTTGGTTCCGTCAGAAACGGGCTGGGTTCAGCGTGTAATGCAATTCGCCATTCTGCTGTTCGGTTTGACGTCGTTGTTGCGTGTTTGGCAAGTGGATATTTCGGGCGCGCTGACAGGAGTTGGGGTTTTAGGAGCAGGGTTAGCCATCGCCGCTCAGGACTTAGTGCGCAATCTCGTGGCTGGCATGACTAACATTAGTGAGAAGCGCTTCGAAACAGGAGATACCATCGCTGTTGGTGGCGACGTTTTTGGAACTGTTGAGGCGATTGACCTTAGGTCAACCAAAATTGTGGGATTTGATCAGATACCTAGACACATCCCCAACTCGGACTTAGCGAATGCCACAGTTCTCAATTACTCACGGCTGAAGCGGCGACGTGTGTATCTAAAAGTTCCCCTGGTGCTTTCGTCTACCCAACAACAGATAGAAGCCGTTCGCGACGGTATCAGAGATTACCATCTTAAATCAGGCGACTTTGATACTGGCGATGGTGCACCAAAATACATCTACGTGAATGAACTCGGGCCAAGCTCCGTTGATATCATTATTTACGCATGGACTAAGGGACCGACCTGGGAGGAGTTGCTTCAGGTCACAGAGCGGCTGACTTTAGCAATCCTCAGGATAACCCGCGATGCAGAAACTGAACTCGCTTATCCGACTCAAAGCCTACACCTTCAGGCAAATGGCGACGCTAAATCATTGAAGATCTCTGACATTACAGGCGCTTATGACTAGCTTACCTTTGTCAGAGGCACAGCAATCTACGTAGCCTTCTTCATTCGGTCATATGCTGCTTTCATCTTGAGGCCGAGTGAGCGGGCTGCTTCGCCCACTTCTTCAGCAGACTTGTCAAATTCTGATTTGCTCAAAAACTTGTCCCATTCGGCTTGGAGTTCTGTCCATTCATCCTCTGCTTCTTTTGAGGCAAGATGCAATTGCAGCTTCAGTTCGTCGCGGCGTTGCTGGAGTTCTTTCATGAGTGACGTTAAATCCATCGGCGCTTGTCCCAGTACGGTTTAGGTTCACCAAACGGTGCCAGAACAAGCGACAAAGTCAAGCGACTTGGGCCCTGTCTGATCGCTCACAACAACGGGCTCAACAAGCGTGCCAGCGGGGCACCATGGCGCTGTTTGAATCCGCGGTCGGCAAGCTTTTCTTTCAATCGGAACGATCTTGCGAAGTCTGCCTCAAACATGGCTGCAACCTCGGAAGCAGTGTGTTCGTCAAAGATTACTGCTGTCTCCTCAAAGTTGAGGCGACAAGAGCGATTGTCCAAGTTGGTGGTCCCTACTGATGATATCGTGTCATCCACCAGAACCACCTTCTGGTGCATAAAGCCATCGTTGTATCTCCATACCTCGACGCCAGCATCCATGACCTCATCAAAATAGGCGAGTGCGGCCAGCCACGGAATGGTGTGATCGATTACTTCAGGAGTTAGGAGTTTTACGTCTACTCCCCGCATGGCTGCAAGCTTGAGCGACGTCAGAATATCGTTCTCGGGGACAAAATACGGTGACGCGATCCAGAGACGTTCAGTTGCTGCATTGATCAAAGTGCAAAAATAGAAGCTCCCGGTATCAAAGGTATCACCCGGCCCGGTCGCGATGATAACGGCGTCTTTATCGGCTTCTGTTTTCTTCACATCCCAATCGAGTTCGCTGATCAGGTTTTCGCGTGTTGCCCAGTGCCAGTCTTCAGCGAAGATCAGTTGCAGTTGCAAAACAATGGGGCCGGTAAGCCGCGCGTGGGTGTCCCGCCATGGACCAAATTTTGGGTCTTCGCCCATGTACTCATCGCCCATGTTCAGACCGCCCGTGAACCCAATCTCTCCGTCGACCACTACCGTTTTTCGATGGTTCCGAAAGTTGATCTGGAAGCGGCTTTTCGGTCCGTCATAGGCATGGGCGTTTACGACCTGAACCCCCTCGTTGGACAGCGACTCGAGATAGGATTTAGGAAGTTTGGCGCAGCCTACAGCGTCATAAATCAGTCGCACAGAAACGCCATTTTGAACCCTATCCAAAAGAACATCTCGTAGGCGGCGCCCGATCTTGTCGTCGTTAATGATGTAAGACTGAACCAGAACATAGCTTTTGGCAGAAGCAAGGGCTTCGAAGATGGAGCTAAAAGTTGCTTCTCCATCAATGAGCAAATCCAGGTCGCTACCTGAACCTACAGGTATGTCACCAATTTTTTCTAATGCTCTGTAGATACTCTGGTTTTCAGTTCTGGTTGGAGGAAACTGCTGTCTGAATCCCTCCAAGCCTGTTATCACTTCATCGCTGTCGCGACGGCCTGTCAGATAGCCTTCATAGTTGAAAGACCCAAGGAACAAAAACGCTGGCACGGCAAGGTACGGCGCCGTGATCAGAAACACGACCCAAGCAACAGAACCTTGCGGCGTCCTTGCATGGCGGACGGCTAGAACGGCACAGTAAATCGCTGCGATTTCCAGCAGTACGATGACGACAACGATCAGTTCAGCAGACATGTGCGCGCACTCAGTTTAATATGATCCATCCTAAGGAGTTAACCGTCCTCTCATAAGAGCATAAGGCATCCGAATTTGGCACAATAATCTAGAGTGGCGAGACAATCTGCTCCCCAACTTGCTTGAAAAACACGGGTTTTTTGACCGTTGCCATGCAAAGCTCTGTATCGAGATTTGGTCGACGTGATAGGCTATCAGTGGAACATACATGCGCCTGGGGAATCTATGCCACAAGACAGCAACGGCTCACCTCGCTCTGAGCAAAAGTCCACCATTCCCGTATGGTTCATGACAACTGTCACTGTGCCCATCATCGTTGCTTTCCTATGGTTTGGGCGCGACTTTTTTGTTCCGATTGCCTTGGCAACACTACTTTTCATTCTAACGATGGCGCTTATTGAGCGCTTGGATGCCGCGACAATTGGGAGAACGCGTGTACAGCGCTCATTGGCCTATTTTTCCGCGACTGCCCTTGTGATCGGGCTGCTGATTGGTCTTGGTTACGGTGTTTCAACACAAGCAGCGGCGATGGGGGAGGCTGCGTCGAAATACAATGAACGATTAGTCGAGCTAAAATCACAACTGGAAGGTTTTGTCGGTACTGAAGTTGTTGCCTCAATAGAGCGCGCGGTCAAAGAGATCGACTTTGAGGGGTTCCTATCAGAGCTAGCCGCATCAGCTGCCGGAATGATTGGGAACATTGGTCTGATTGTACTTTATCTGACTTTTATGATTGCTGAACGCGGAGCATTCACTGAAAAACTGCCCAAGCTCTGCAAGAACGAAGCGCAAGCGCGTCAGGTCGGCGACATATTGAAGTCGATATCCATCGGCGTCAGGCAATACATGTGGATCAATGCTGTCACCAGCGCGATGAGCGCAACTCTGTCTTTCGTCGTTTTGAAGTTCTTTGGCGTCGACTTTGCTTTATCGCTTGCATTCACCGTATTCCTTTTGAATTTCATACCAAACATCGGTTTCTTTTTAGCCGTCGCAATGCAAGCCATCATGGCACTTTTGCAGTTCTACACACTTACCCCTGCTCTGATCATTGTTGTGATCTACGGTGGCGGAGATGCAATCATTGGCAACATAATACAGCCTCGAATGCAGGGTAAGTCACTCAATCTCAGCACGTTCGTCGTCATGGTTGCGCTGGCATTCTGGGGTATGATGTGGGGCGGTATCGGCGCGTTCATTGCTGTGCCGTTGACCGTCGTGATCATGATCGTTTGCTCGCAGATCCCAGGGTTGCAGCCTTTTGCACGGCTGCTTTCAAGCGATGGTGTTCTTCCCGGAGAGCACTCTCACCCTGTGAGCGAACAGCAGGGATCCACATCACGCAGCAAGCCTAAATCGGAGATAGAAGCTGAGCTTGCTGCCATGAAGCAAGAACTAATGGAGCAGAAATCATCCAGAAATCCAGATCAAGAGTCGTGAATTCTAACTTTTTTCCTTGTTTTTCAGCGCGGCAGTAATCAACGGGACGAGAAGTGTGGATAGTGACCCTAGCGGGTTCGAGCCCAACGATTTGACTGAGTTAACAACATCCCTAGCTTCGGTTGCCATACCTTCCAACTCATCCTCAATATCGGCGATGGCCATGTCCCGCACCTCGACGGCTGGTGCAATTTCCTCTTCTACGCTTATGCGTCCAGCAATCACCGACAAGAGCGCAGCGAGCAGGAGGTTGCCAGCTGTAAGGATGCCAGCTGAACCAGCAGGCGAAATCCAAGTTGTCAAAACAAGGTATAGCGTCAGGTTCAGCAGAACCAAACCAGCCAAGGCAGCCAGACCAGCGAGAGCCATCAGTACCGTTTGCTGTTGGACAACCGCCAGCCTTCGGCGCGTGATCAGTCGTTCTGTCCGAAAAATGATTGTGAGATTTCTGCCAATACGGTTCATCGAACTGTCCTATTTGAATGCGCGGCCGACGATACATCCGACGGCAAAGACTCCCAGAAGCGTGACCAACGGGTGCTCTTTGTGAAGTGTAATCATTTCATCAACGAGCTGGTTGCCCATGGCTTCTACATCCGCCGCATCGACCCCATGCTTTTTTAGCGCGTCAGAAAGCTCCGTCGGTAAATGAAAGTTATCAGATAGCTCCGGGGTCTTGTCACTCTCAGCGCTTATCTCTTTTTGAGTTTTTAATGCCTCATTCTGCTGCCGGAGTTGTGCGACTTCGGCTTCCAGTTCGGCTTTAGTGGCCATACAGACCTCCTTCCAAAGAAGGGCGAGTAACTCCAGTCACTCGCCCCAAAGTTCTGGTCAGGCTTCGATCTTGTCAGCCATTCTCCGCACAGAAGCGGCGAGCTTGTTTTTGCGCTCCTGCCACTCTTCTTTGATTTCTGATTTTCGCTTTTCGAACTTGGCTTTTGTTGCATCCGCGGCTTTATCAATTTGCTCATCGATAGCTTGCAGCCTCGCCTCGAACTCGCGGTCGATCTCGTCCAGACGAGTGTCAATCTTCTCTTCGGTCTCATCCATCTTGGTCTTGATGCTATCCATTCGGGCCTTTATGGCGGCCCTGGCTTCATCACTGGCAGCCTGCAGCTCTTCATCCATAGCTTCCCATTCGCGGTTTAGGGCATCCATTTCTGTCGCCATTTCGTCGTCCACCGCGTCTGCACGAAGTTTCCGGAAAACGGTCCCGCCAAGATCCTTCATCTTGCTGTCCAGTGGGGTGATCCAGACCTCATCAACCGACGCGACGACGCAGGATTTTCCAGGCAGGAGCTCGGTGCTGATGTTGTCAAGCATTATGCTATCGATCCCAGCAACCCAAAGATCGCGATATGCCCCAAAGAGCCCGCCTGTCATACCGCCTACAGCCATTCCACCGGCTGCGGCCGAGGCCGCTGCCGCGGTTCCAGCGGCCGCAGCACCGGCCGCCACTGCCGCCGGACCCGCCAAAATGCCGATCATGGCACCAATCGTAATCCCAAAAGCCGTGCCAATTGGTCCCTCATCAATACTGGACTTTAGTTTGACAGCGCCGTCGGCGTCCTTTGAGATAACCGCCGCTGCATAGACAGTGAGCTCTGCGTTACGATGCAAATCACGCATCGCGTCAGCTCCCTTGTAGGCACTTTCTTCACTATCGAAAACGATGGCCACGTATTTATCCATTGGAAATCTCCTTGCGTTTGTAGAGGCTGGATCGACTGGTTGGTGCAATCATGTTCGTTGAAATTGCATATTCATAGCTATTTACTTCTGCTCCTTGGGTAGGCCGTTGCCCTTATCATGTACGGACCATTGCGGTTCGCCGCAAATTCCACAGTGATCGCTCTGGAGTGATTAGTCAAAGATCGAGGTAAGTGACCGACAAAAAAATCGAAACTTGGAAAGGCAAAGACCCGTTTATGGCAGCTTTTTTGGCCACTTGGAGCTCATCCGCATGCCGCCCGTGGGTTAAATCCTGCGCCATTTCAACGCGTCGTTCAAATGATCTTGCTTCGTCCCGCTAACCGTCTAGTCTTGGAAAGGTGTGAATTCAGTGAACCATTTCTAACAAACTTGGTGCGACATGCTTCTGCGAAAACTTTACTCCCTAATTTTGTTTCTGCCGGTCTTCACTGCACCTGCATCCGCTCAGGACACCATCGAAAACTATATTCGCGAGTATCCCAACCAAGAACAGGTGCGCATGATGCAGCGTTGGCTTGAAACCAACGAGCCGGGCAGCTTTCAGTTCACGGGACTCGTCGATCCAACCGATGACACTGTGATCACGCCACAAGCGACGGTGAACTACGGCTATAACTGGTTCAGCCTGTCCGAAGGCCCGGCGATCATCCGCACGCCGCAATATGACCGTTACTTCTCGGTGTCGATTTTCGACATGAAGCACAACGTACCGGGCGTCCTCGTGAACCCGGATTTGCCGATCCTGCTATACCGGCCAGGGCAAACCTTGCCCGAAGGCGATTTTCACAAACTGGCCCTTGAAACCGACCAAGGGCTTGCCTTCACCCGAATGGTCGTGGTCGACAATCTTGACGAGGTCATGGCGCTGAGCGGTGAGATTGTGATGGAAGGCGGCCAGGGCGACATGGACCGCGACGTGCAGCGATTTTCGCCCGAGACCGAGGCGGCAGCACTAAAGCTGATCGAAACTGCGGTGCCACTGGTGGATACCGACCAGGTCTTCGGGTATGTTTCCGGCGACGTGGGCGAAATCCACGCTGCTGTTGGCGTATTTCAGGGCCAGCTCGGCACGCCGTCGGACATCGTGAGGTACGGCCTACTGGTGTTTGACGAGAACAGACAGCCTTTTAATGGTGATGACACATACGTTCTGACCGTGCCTGCAAACATCGTTGAAGAAAGCGGCTATTTTTCCGTTACGGTCTATGCTTCCGCCAACAAGCTGCTAATACCAAACGATCAGGGCATCTACGATCAAACCACTTATACAGCGGAACCAAACGACGACGGAACTTATACCGTGACGCTCAGTCCGTCCGGCGAGGGTCAGAACGGCATTCCAACCGGGACACCATTCTATGTTATTCTTCGTGCTTATGTTCCGGTTCCCGGCGCTGACTTGACAGTCGAGGTTGAAACAAAATGAAAAACGCATCCAGGAAGTTCCACAAGATTACAGCTGTCCTGTTGTGCAGCACTCTGATCGCACCGGCGTCGTTGGCGGATATCCCGGACATAGACAGTTCCGGCTGGTCAACAGATCCGAAAGATTACGGGATGAGCGCCGCCGAGTATATCAACGCCGACAGCCGGGCGTTCTTTGCTAACTTCATGGGCCGCTCTGGCGTCAACCAGTTCTTTCACTTCACGAACTTGTCTACTGCCGACGACCGCTGGGTCGTTTCGCCCAATAACGACACGATCTATTCGATTGCTATCGTCAATGCGAGACAGGGGTTCACGTTGGATGTGCCGGATGTGGGCGACCGGTTTCTATCGATCCAGATCATTACGGAAGACCACATGACGCCGTTCTACCTGTATGGGGACGGTCAATACACGTTCTCGTCCGAGGATTTCGAGACCGATTTCGTCGCTGTTGGTATTCGAACCGGAACAGATGCCACTGCTGACGATGTGCGTGTCGTTACCCAAGAATTGCAGCCACAGTATGCGATTTCAGGCGCCGCGCCAGAGGATGATCTGCCAATCTTTGACGCGGAGGCACTTGAAAGGGTGCGCGCCGCCCTGCTGGCTGAGTATTCCAAGCTGCCTTCATCGTTCGGTGCGATGCAGAAACGGGTCGCCGATGTCGATGACTGGGAGTATTTCACCTATGTCACGGCAGGCGCCTGGGGTTTGTCGGCAGACGAAAACGCAATGTACGCTATCGGTGGTCCTGAAAACGCGGTGGGAGGCTCTTGCTATACGGCAACATTCCCAGAAGTGCCGGTCGATGCATTCTTTTCCATCACAGTGTATGGCCCGCAGAAGTACCTGATGTCGGACACGGATAACATCGTCAGCTCCAACCAGGGCGTTATAAGCAACGACGACGGGTCATTTGACGTGGCATTCGGTGGCGAGGACTGTCGCGGACTTGCTCCTAACTTTGCCTTTACGCCTGAAGATGGTTGGAATCTGCTGCTTCGGGCATATCGCCCGAATGTCGAAGAATTTCGAGCCTACCGTGTTCCGGATATTGCTCCGGCCGAATAGGCCACATGAATCCTGAGAGCCATCGCTAAAATAGAAAGGCAATTCGAGTGAGTGGATTGGACATTTTTGCCTGGATCGTACTTGTTATACTGATCCTCACAGTCATTGTAGGATTTGTGACTTTGGCAATGCTGCCTGGAAAAATTGCAAAGCAACGGGAACATCCCCAAGCAGATGCGATCAATGTAGCTGGCTGGTTGGGCGCGATTACCTTTGGCGTATTTTGGCCGCTTGCATTGATTTGGGCGTTCACAAAGTCGCCGCTGCAAGCAATGGCGAATTCAGCAACCGATCCTGAAACCGGTGCTCGGTCGGAAGGCGCGTCATGATTGTCTTTCTTACCCTCATTTATGTTGCCGTCCTCTTCGTTCTTGTAAAACTCAAGGTTCTTCCAAACTCCAAGGCGACATGGCTTTCGACCATCGGCTGGATGGTTATCCTACTCATATTTCTATTTATTCCAATGCAATGGGGAGCGCCCTCCGGACCCGTTAAGGTTTTGACGAGAGCTGTTCCAATTGTGCCAAACGTCGCTGGCCAAGTTGTAGAAGTCGTAGCAGAACCGAATGTTCCGATGCAAAAAGGCGACGTTTTGTTCCGCATCGATCCGGAACCCTTCGAAATTGCGGCTGCACGAGCGCAAGCAACAGTTTCACGTGTCGAGGCACAAATTCGGCAGGACCGTGAGAGCCTTGCCTCCGCCCAAGCGCAACTACGTCAGGCAATCGCGCAACGAGACCTTGCTCAATCACGCTTTGAGGATGATAGCAGGCTTGTCGAAAGCGGAGCAATTTCCGAAAACCGTCTCGAAACACGCCAAACAAATCTAGACGCGGCACAAGGCGCGGTCGATCAAGCGCAGGCGGCTGTTTCTCGTGCACAGGTAGAACTCGATGCCCTCACACCGGATGGCGTTGTCGCTAAGCTTGCAGAAGCGCAAGCGGCGCTTGATCAAGCGCAGTGGAATCTTCAAGAGACAACTGTCCGTGCTCCGTCCGAAGGTTTTGTGAACAACCTTGCGATCACGGAAGGTCAAAGAGTGGTATCTTTCCCGTTTTCGCCCGCGGGAGTGTTCGTTGACACCGCGGAAAAAGCCTTGGTTGTTCAGGTGCATCAGATCTATCTGCGTCATCTTCGACCAGGCCAGCCTGCCGAAATTGCCTTCAAAATCAGACCGGGAGAGCTGGTAACCGGCACGGTGGATACGATCTTTGACATTTCTTCACAGGGACAAGCTGAAGTTAGCGGAACGGTCTTTCAGGCTGGGGAGATCGTAAGCGAGCCCTTCATCGTTACCATTATTCCGGACAACCCTGACATACTGGAAACGATCCCTCCGGGCGCAGCCGGTTTAGCGGCGATGTACACTGATTCAGCAGCGGCGACGCACGTAATCCGCAAAGTGATTGTCAGGATGAACTCAATCCTGAATTACATCAGACCAGGACTGTAGCAAAAGCGATTGAGGGTCGACCGCGAGCCCTAACGCGGAAGCGGACGTCGGTACAAACCGCAGCGTCTGTTGCTTCGAGACAAAAGCCGCAGTTCGCTGCGGTCTGCATGAACAATTGCTGCAAGGAAGCTGCAATGCAGGACTCAGCCGTGTCCAGTTTGGGCCGGCTTACAACCTCTATCGCTTTCCACCCGCTTGGCTGCTTCGTCCGCGGTGCAGACCTTCAAGGTGAATGAAACCGAGCAAGTGCGGTGACTATCACCAAAGCGTGCTACAGCCGCAGCATTCAAATGGCCCATTCAAGGTCGGCTCTGGGCCGGTTGCCCTACTTATGATCGTGTTTTGATTTCTCATTTGTAATACTGGCAACTCACATCACCGCCAGAGCAATCTAAAGCGAAGTGAAGGGCTGGAAGGAGAATACCTCGATTTCGTCGTCGAAACCACGCAAGCTGTGCGGTCCGAGAGATTCGGAACTTTCGGAGACAAGTCTCACAAATTCACTGGTAGCAAGTAATGGAGCTCTTAGGGACCGCGTCAGGTCTTCCAATCTGCTAACCTTTGCGACCGAGGAGCCGGTCACCGTGAAGTCCAGCCTTCTTTCAGTGCCAACATTGCCGTAAACGGCAGCCCCCATGTGCAGACCAATACCGAAGTCCATTCGGTCCTCAGTCGAGATTTCCTCCCGCCTTTGGAACGCCTCTCTTGCGGCCGACAATGCTGCTTCACACATGTCCTCTGGCAACCTTCTACGTCCGTCAAACGGGAATATGGCAAGCAAGCCGTCGCCGACAAATTTTAGTACTTCTCCCCCGTGGTCGTGAACCGCTCCAGCAACACAGTCAAAGTAACGGTTAACTGCCGCGACGTATTTTTTTGGGGACAGACGTTGACTTAGGGCCGTCGAGCCATGCATGTCACTGTATAGAAGCGCACAGTCGATCTCTCGAACATCGCCACGCGATATTTGTCCACTTAAGACAGAGCGACCTGAAATCCTGCCCAAATATGCTTCCATCAATTCAGCCGCCAAGAACTGCTCAGAAAAAACACGAGCCGTCCCAAACAAAGGTGTTGAAAGACGCCTAAGACCATTGATCTCCCGGTCGGAAAAACCCGACCGTTTCTTTGTGGCGAAGGATACCGAGACACCTAGCAGCCACTCTGACCCGCTGTCGAAACTTATTGTGCGTGTTCCGAACGGAGCAGAAAAAACGAAGTAGTCAGTGATGCCAGATGCCGCAAGCTTTTGGTAAATTGGGTAGTTTTCCCGGACAGACGGATCAGTGAGATCAGCGCGAATTGACGGCATCATTTCAAATTCGCCATCCATGCTGTCGACCAAGTCCCAAATCTCGGTATGCATGAACTTTTTAGCGAGTTTTTCTGTTACTTTTGTGTTTTCACCAAATGGAGCTTTGTCAAAAAGATCATCCGTAACCGAACTCCGCGGCATAACAGTCCAATCTATTCGATCGCTTGAAGCATCCCAAGTCGCATCAAGCAGCCCAATAACGGGGTGCATTATCAGACGACCCAGTGAAACGCGAGCGACCGGAACTCCACCATCGACCAACCGATGACTTAAATGCTGGACCAAACCTCCGATATCCCCATCGAAGAAGGCCAGCTTCTGCAACCAGTCTGAAATGCGGTCAAAAACATCTGACATAGCACTCTCCTCAACCATATTGTGTTACAGCTAGTTGTTCATGTCATTCGGATTATTGGCGGGGTCTTGCGAAAGGATCAGCTTGGCGTATGGAAGCTGCAATGCACCCAAGGCAGGAGCGAGCCCAAAGCGGTTGCGCTTTCCTGATAGGACCTCCTTGCTCTGATTATCTGGCTGACAGTGCTCTCTCTGCAGGCTAGCTTCCAACAAGCGGGGAGAGAACTATGGAAAAGAGGCTTGCTGCGGTGCTGGCGGCTGATGTCGCCGGATACTCGGCGTTGATGGATCAGGATAGGGACGGAACACTCAAAGCGCTTAAGGCTTTCCGTGAGGATCATCTAATACCCGCTTTAGCAGCCCATGATGGGCGACTGATCAAAAGCATGGGCGACGGATGGATTGTTGAGTTTCGCTCTGCATCAGCCGCAACAGAATGCGCGATTGCTGTTCAGATTGCTGACCGACCACAGGAAATCCAAATCCGCATCGGCATACATACCGGCGAAGTCGTTTCGGAAGGTGATGACATATTCGGTGACGGTATCAACATAGCTGCCCGTCTCGAGGCAATAGCGGAACCGGGGCAGATATTGCTTTCTGACACAGCACATAACAGCCTGGACAGGAACGCCGCCGCCTCGTTCTCTGGCGGCCAGCAGACTGAGTTGAAGAACATTGCACGCCCAGTTGGTGTGTGGCATTGGCCTGTCGGTTCGGCGGTTACAAGTCCAACTGGCAAAGCTGAGAAACCCGGTATTGCTGTGCTGCCGTTTGACAATATGTCGGGCGACCCGGAGCAAGAGTTTTTCGCCGACGGAATTACCGAGGACATCATAACAGAGTTGTCTCGATTTCGTTGGTTGATGGTCGTGGCGCGGAACTCATCTTTTACGTTTAAAGGTAAGAGCACCGACATTCGCGAAGTCGGGCAGGCGCTCGGCGTGAGATATGTGCTGGAGGGGTCGGTGAGGCGCGCAGGCCAGCGTCTTCGGATAACAGGACAGTTAATTGATGCCGAGAATGGCAGTCATCTTTGGGCCGATCGTTTCGATGGGTTGCTGGACGATGTTTTTGACCTTCAAGATCAGGTCACACAGGAAGTTGTCACGGCGATCGAACCGTCCGTTCGCCATGCCGAGACGGTCCGCGCTCGGGAAAAACCGACAGAAAACCTCGATGCGTATGAACTTTATCTCCAGGCCCAGTCACATTTTCACCTGTTGACGGACGAAGACAACCGTGAGGCCATTCGCCTTACGCGTCTGGCGTTGGAGCGCGATCCTGATTATTCGTCGGCAGCTGGATTACTTGCGTGGTTGCATATCCAAAGGATGGTGCAGGGACTGAAACCGATTGACGAAGGGCCTAAGGCAGCCGTGGCCGCAGCAGAACGTGTATTGTTAAGTGATCGCGCGGATGGAATTGCGTTGGCTTACGCCGCACACTCGATCTCTATGCTTGCACAAGACTTGCCGCGAGCTCGCGCAGTTTTTAAACAAGCACTAGCTGAAAATCCGAACGCTGCGATCGTTCACATGCTTGCTGGCATCAATCTGAATTTTCTCGACAGACCCGAAGAAGCTCTGGAACACGCGACACACTCGATCAATCTCAGTCCGAAAGATCCATTGCGACACGCAGCATATGTCGGGCAAGCCTCCTCATTTTTCCAACTTGGCCGCTATGGTGAAGCCGTACAAGCCAACCGAAACGCCTTGGCCATTAGGGCGAAATTCGTGATTACGCATCTCATGCTCATCGCATCCTTGGCTCAAAACGGAGACCTGGAGTCAGCAAGGGCCGCGGTAGCTGAACTGAAGGAACTTCGTCCGGATCTCGACATCAAAGAGCAAACGAGACTCCCCATATTCAGCGTTCCCGCATGCTCGGAGCAATGGCGGGAAGGTTGGCTGAAGGCAGGCCTTCCAATCTGAGATAGCAGAACCAAATTAGTGATCCAATCCGGAGGCTTCGTTTGCCTAGCGTCAGTTCGATCCACCTGAGATTTTGCAGATGCGGCGAAAGTCCGGAATTTGGGCTGCGACTGCAGCAACGTCTGACCTTGATCAAGGTCGGCTCTGGGCCGAACGTAGCCTCAGTCCGCAGGCTCAAGTTCGCGATCTTGCCGGGGCGATTTGCCGAACTTGCGCGAGTATTCTCGAGAGAACTGTGCCGAGCTTTCATAGCCCACGGCAAATGCAACTTCGGAAACCTTGGCACGGCTCGTCCGCAGGTCGTCTCTGGCCTTCAACAAACGCAGGTCCTTTTGATACTGGAGCGGTGAAGTTCCTGTGACAGCTTTGAAGTGCTCGAAGAAGGCCGAGTTGCTCATCCCGATCCTCTCAGCCAGTTCTCCGACAGCGATGGTTTCTGACAGGTTTGCCTGTATTTCGCGGGTTGCCATAAAAATTCGGCTGGCGGTGCTCTCATGCCAGAGAAGCCTTTGCAGGGTCTTCGCATGCTGTCCGATCAGAAGTCTTGCATGGATTTCGCGGGACGTGATCGGTGCCAACAGTTGCCGCGCTTCCCCTTCCTCGCACTGAAGGAAATAGCGGTGAAGTGCGTCTGCCAGACTTGGATCGGTGTCACACAAACAGATCGAGAATGGATCAGCGGACTGCACACTCAAGGCGGGCGACACCGTAGGGGCTAATGACCTGAGAAGATCGAGATCGAGAGGAAAGACCAAGGCTGTGTAAGGCGCCTCCGTCGACGCCTCAGTTATCCGCGAAACAACCGGCAAGGTATGGCTGACGATAAGCGATTGTCCGGCGCCGACCCTCAGTGTTCGGGCGCTGGACCCGACTTGCTTCGCCCCCTGCAGGATCAGGCAAAGAAGCGGTCGATAGACTGTCGCATTCAGTTCGGTTGTTGCGTGATGCCGGAGCAAGTGGGTGCCGCTCGGCGCATGAAGGATTGCGCCCTCGGCAACGCCTGCCTGGTCGAGCAGCGTAGTCACATGTGACAACAGGTTTTGGCTGTTCATGTTGATGGCCTCCAATGTGACGCCTATCGATAACATCCCGCACCAAATCTGTCATAACAGAAATCTGCGGTTTTGGAGGATCAGGCAAGAATTCTGGCCGAACATGAAAGAACGTGGAGATCGCTAAGACTATCGTGATCATGTCACAACAATGGAGACCGACATGCAGAAGGTTATGATCACCGGTATCGCAGGCGGGTTTGGAAAGCCGACTGCACTCGCGCTTCTCGAACAAGGCTATCAGGTAGCAGGAAGTGTTCGAAGCTGCGCGGGAAATAACGCCGAGACAGTTGCGGAGCTTGAAGCGGCGGGGGCGTCCATCGTCGAAATGGACGTGACGGACACGGCAAGCGCCGAGCGTGGGATGGCCCAAGCCATTGCACATCTGGGAGGCATTGACGTCCTGTTCAACAATGCCGGGATTGGCTCATACGGTATTCAAGAGTTGATGTCGCCCGAGGATATGGCGCGTGTCTTTGATGTGAATGTCATGGGCGTGCAGCGTGTCATGCGCGCGGCGTTGCCCCATATGCGGGCGCAAGGGCGGGGGACGGTTCTCTACACCTCTAGCCTTATCGGCCGGATCGCGACACCGTTCTATGGAACCTATTCCGCGTCGAAATGGGCGCTGGAAGCGATTATTGAATGCTATCGGACCGAATTGTCGGGGTTCGGAGTGGAATCCTGCATCATCGAACCCGGCGCCATGCCGACGGCCTTCTTTGACGGAATGGTCGCGCCAGCCGACTGGGACCGCGAGGCGCAGTACGGGGAGTTTGCCGCGGTGCCCGCCATGTCGGCCGCCGGCTTGGCCGAGATGCTGGAGGCGACACCCGATCAACGCCCCGAACGGATCGCGGAAGCGGTCGTCAATCTTCTGGACAAACCCTTCGGGCAAAAGCCATTCCGTACCGTTGTGGATCACGTGGGCGTTGGTCCGCAGATCGAAAGGTACAATGACGTGCTTCACGACGTCACCCGCACTGTCATGACCAGCTTCGGCATCGAAGATATGCTTAAGCTCAACGCCTGAAGGAGATACCCCATGAAGACCATTCTGATTACCGGCGCCTCCTCGGGCATTGGAGAGGCCACTGCCAAACATTTCCAAACCAACGGCTGGAACGTCGTCGCCACCATGCGCAACCCCGACAGCGCAGGCGACCTAGCCGAACTAGACAACGTCCAGGTCGTGCGTCTCGATGTCACCGATCCCGCTTCGATCACGGACGCCGTCGCCGCCGGCATCGACCGTTTTGGCAAGATCGACGTCCTTCTCAACAATGCGGGTTACGGAGCATACGGCGCGCTGGAGGCTTTCTCGATGGATCGCATCCGCCGCCAGTTCGATACCAACGTGATTGGACTGATGGAGGTCACGCAAGCCGTGCTGCCGCATATGCGTGCAAACCGCGCAGGCAAGATCATCAACATCTCATCCATCGGCGGCCAGATCACATTCCCGCTCGGCACGCTCTACCATGGGACGAAGTTCGCGGTCGAAGGTCTGTCGGAAGCACTACATTACGAGCTTGAACCACTCGGAATCCATGTCCGCATTGTCGAACCCGGCATGATCAAAACCAACTTTGGCGGGAGTTCATTCGACTTCGCCATGGAAGAGGGGCTCGCCGATTATGCCCCGATGGCCGAAGCCATGGGGCGAGTCTTCGGAAAGCTGGCGTCTAGTCCGTCCGCCCCAGAGACGGTTGCAGACGTCATCTGGGACGCTGCCAATGATAGCGGTGACCGCCTCAGGTACCGGGCAGGAGTGGATGCGGTGGAGTTGCTCGACAGGCGCAAGACACAGGACGACGCGACCTTTATCGGCGGGATCAAAGAGTTGATGAAGGAGTAAGGTTTGGCGGAACCGCAGCGACAGCGAGGTCCGCTTTCGGGAAGCTGCGCTGCGGCATCGTTTGACACGACGAGAGTCCGGTTTGGGCCGTTCTACGCGATCCACATTCGCCGTGGCAGCGCGGTTCAAACGAGAACACCAACCGCCTTCTTCGCCAATACCTACCACGTGGAACCGATTTATCGGTGCACTCGCAAGCGAAACTCAGTGCCATCGCAAGACAGCTCAATGAGCGGCCTCGCAAAACCTTGCAATATCAAACACCAGCTGAGAAGTTCACAGAATGTGTTGCGGCGATCAGTTGAATTCACCGCAGAAAGCTGACTTTGCAAATTTTCAAGAACGGCACCAAAGAACTGACCTATCACCAATCGACGAACATGTCGTGGTGTGGCCGGGCAAACTTGCAGTTTGCCGTGTTTACACAAAGTTTTTGTGCGCGGCCAAGTATTGTTTTGGGGTTGCGTAAACAACGTTGGTTCCTCACTTTGAGAAAACGTAATCCAAAGCAAGATTGAAAGAGAATTGAATGAAACGCCTGTTTCCATCTCTGCCGGAGAACGCGACGCTTGGAAGTGTCTATCAAGCCTTTCCAGACAAACTTTCTCCGCTTTGTGCATACGAAAGCCTTGTTATGAGGGGCGAGAGCGACCTCTCAGTTGCTGAACGTGAATTAATAGCAGCTTATGTTTCGGGCTTGAATGCGTGTGCGTATTGCCATGGGGCGCACATCGTTTTCGCCAAAGCCTACGGCATTGAGGTCGAAACAATCGAGGCACTGATGGAAGACCGCGATACGGCGCCAATCGAAGATCGTCTCAAACCATTGCTGGCATACATTGAAAAGCTCACTGTCTCGCCATCCCGAATGACAGAAGCCGACGCAAAAGCAGTCTACGCGGCAGGCTGGTCAGAGAGCGCGCTGTTCGATGCTATCCAGGTCTGCGGTGTCTTCAATCTCGTGAACCGCTTCATAGAAGGAACCGGTGTCCAGAGCCCTGGCAACGACCCAAGACAAGCAGACGAAGCCACTTTGGATCGATACCGCAGCGACACTTTCTATACCGATTTTGGACGGGAGAATGGCCTCGATATACCTTGAGCTGAAGACGTTCCAGGTACTTCAATCTTGATGTACTTTGCCAGCGCGGCAAGGGCGGCTGCTTGGTTTTCAGGCTCCAAAAGTTCTTAAAGTTCTAAGCTTGGTTGCCAAGCAAACAAACAGGACTTCCAGCATTTCTACCGCCGATTGCTGGTATAGTCAGCGCCAGTGTATCGGTAGCTCCCAATTTCGGTGACCAAAACAGGCGGCACGACCGACATGCCCGCGTCCTTATGTTCGAGTAAAACTCTCAATACTCTCAATCATTCTTGGGAAATCTGGTTCGGACGCAAATAGTAAGTGGTTCGGGCTGTTCAACTGAACAAACGATGCGTTCGGAATTTCAGACGCCAGCAGTTTCCCTTCGGAGAGCGGTGCAACAGCGTCCCTGTCGCTGTGAAGCACCAGTGTTGGGACAGAGACTTTTGCCAAAAGGTCACTCACATCAATATCGTCAAACAAGGCGCGAAACTGTGCGATGTTCTCAGCTGGCCCGCAAAGCTTTTGAAACTCGTTGAACCAATTCATCTCTTCCTTGGTCGCGTCGGGCATGAACATGGTCGTCAAAATCTGCCGAATAGCAGGGTTTTCGTTACCCCAACTGTTGCGGATTAATTTGACCAGAGCTTCGCTTTCCTCGAACTCAGCGACATTGCCGCGTTGCTTGCGCCCACGTGAATATCCACCGCTGAGCAATAAGTGGGAAATTCGTTCAGGCCGTCGCAGAGCGTAGGCCACAGACACAGACGCACCTTGTGACAAACCAAGTATCGCCACTTTGTCATGACCATAGGCATTGATCACGACTTCCATGTCATCGACCATGCCCTCAAAGCTGATGTCGACGTCAGACCATTGGGACAGCCCATTTCCGCGTTGATCGTATCGAATGACAGAGAACTTTTCCGAAAGGTGCCGGATGTAATCGCCATAGGATGGGTTCTGCCAGTCTTGTTCCAGATGGGTCATCCAACTGCCGGAAATCAGCAAAGGGTAACCCGCGCCAGAGACAGTATGAGCAATGGAAGTCCCGTCCTTGGAATGGCAAAACTTTACAGGCGGCAGAGGATTGGGTTGACTGCACACGGAACTAGAATTTGAGAGGTCTTTTGCCGCAGGGTTAATTGAAATCGCCCCAATCAAGCGAAACCCACGCCGACCAACAGTTTCTATGTAGTTTGGATCTTTCGCGTCATCGCCCAACGCCTTGCGAATTTCGAAAATGTACTCTCGAACCAGATCTGGATTGACGTGCAAGCCCTGCCATGCGGACTGAAGTATGTCTTCCCGCGACAGGACCTCCCCGTTCGCAGCGATCAGGCACTCTAATACTTCCGTGGCTTTTGGCGACAAAGTCGAATGCTCTTGACCGGAAGACAATTTACCGTCTCTCCGATCTAACACCCACTGCCGCATGCATACCTCCAACGCTATCTACAAAATTCAACGATGCAGCAACGATATGTCAACGGTTTCGGCGAATTGATGCGGATAAGCTTGCGTATGAAGCCAGTGGGGAGACAGACCATGCCGCAGATCTCATCGAATAACCTGAACCGCGCTGCGCTCGTTAGAGAGACCTCAACTTCCGTCAAAACCGCGAGCGCGTTACTTAGTTTGGCAAATCAATTGGAGGACGAAATTTGTCGCGCCTTGTTGAATGACGACGTCGAACTAGCGGAACGCTTAGTGGTGCCGAAAACACAGCTTGTTAAGTTGTCCCAAGAGTTTTCTTCGTCGAAGTCGGTGAACTCTTAAAAGAACCGTCACCCGCGTGGGTCGCATTGAAGGGTTCCTCTTGCATTGCAATTAATCAACTTCTGCTGGCCTTAAACGACACTGCTTACGCGCCTTTTCACTCTCTTCAGTAAAGCTGGACATATGGATCAGCCCTTCCGAACTGAAGCACAGAGTTTCGCTCGTTGTAAACCATCAAGGTCTGTCGCCTTGCCAACAAAATGGTCATTCGAGGAGTTCTGTATGTCTGGTAAGGTCGTGCGAATAGAAGGCTGGTAATTTGGGGGGGTAATGACTTGCTTAAGTTTGACGCGGAGACAACGAAATTACTTGAAATCGCCTATCAGGGAGCTGAACTGACGCGGCGAAGACAGGCTTCATTTGATGCGCTGTGCCCGGCTCCCGGTGAGACTATTTTGGATGTTGGTTGTGGCAACGGGATGTTAACAGCGGAGTTGGCTCGCGCAGTTGGCTCGGATGGCTGTGTCATCGGGATCGACCCAAGCACTGACATGACAGCAGCCGCTAAAGAACGATGCAGCGTCTACGCAAACGTGGAGTTTCGGGCTGGTGCCGCAAATAGCTTGCCCATTGAGGATGAGAGTGCTGACAAGGCCGTCTCGGTACAGGTCTTTGAGTACATCGAAGACGTAGACGGTGCACTGGATGACACGCTGCGATGCGTCAAACCCGGCGGACGTCTCGTCATTAGCGATCTGCACTTTGGCAGCTTGATTTGGTTCAGCGAAGAGCCCGACAGAATGCAAAAGATGCTGACTTCCTGGAACCATCACTTTGTGAGTGGTTCCCTCCCGGAAAGACTGCCCGCACTGATCAAAGCGCGTGGCGACCATGTGGAAGATGTTTTGTCGTTCACAATGACGGATCACCAGCTAAAGCCTGATGGCCTCGCAATCATGATGATGCACCTTATCAAGCAATACGCTGTCGCAAATGACCATGTTGATCCCGCCGTGGCGCAATCGTGGTTCGACGAACAACTTAGCCTTGCAGAAGTTGGACGCTTCTTTTTCTCCATGACCCAATTTATCGTCGTGGCGCGCAAAAAGGGTTGATTGTTCTACAATGCGCCGCTTGACCTTGGCCACGCTGGCTACAAGATTATGGCCGCCTCGCAATCAGTGTTGCAAAGACCTGATAGCCGAAAAGTGTGCGCTCTCTTGCTCGACGGCGATACTCGGCGACCAATCCATTGTGCAGGTCCTCTCCAATTTCACCGCGTTTTATCAACACTTTTCCCGTTTCTTCGACCCAGGGGAGCATTTGGTCATTGTCTAGTATACTTCTGCTTTGAAGACTGAAGTCTTCGACTATGAAACCCGCATTTGAGGCCAGGCCGCGCAGCTTGGCGACAACAAATGGGTCGGTGACAAACTCGTTCACAAATATCTTGGCGCATGCGTCCAGAGGATCGTCTGGCATGTTTCCTAGTGACGCTTTCGAGAAGTCAGCGTCACACACCACGAGACACCCTCCCGACCTTAGAACGCGCCCTGCTTCGGTCAAAAGAGGTTCCGGGTCTGCAACATGGGTAAGCACTGTGTGCATTACCACATTATCAACTGAGCCATCATCCAGGGGCAGCGACGCTCCACCAGCGACCTCAAACTCCACATTGTCGTGGCCCCCAACCCGCGCTCTTGCTTCGGTCACAAAGCCTACAGACGGCTCGAAACCAATGACCCGCGCGGGTTTGGCCTTCTCCGCAATGCGGCGCGTGACAGCTCCCGCACCGCACCCGACTTCAACCGTCAGGCTATCTTTGGCAAACTCAAGTTTGGTCAGATAGTTTGAAACGATCTTTTCCATTGTGGGATCGGCCTGACGCGCGTCCATCGAGTCGGCAAATGCGGAAATGAACTCCGCACCCGCAGCATCTACATCTTGAAACGGATCAGCCATCCCAACCACCCTCCATTAATGCTCAGTATTTTCTACCAAAAAACCCTAACATCACCTGAACCAAGAACAAGCCGTGCCAAAATGGGTATACTTGGGACAAACAGGAGGTTCATGCCATGCGTCAGCTAGTTTCAAATGGAAATCCGATGGAAGAAATCGTTGGGTTCAGCCGAGCAGTTCGGGTTGGTCCCCACATATCTGTTGGCGGCACCGCACCTGTCGATGCTGAAGGCAAGACCGTAGGGGTCGGAGATGTATTTGCCCAAACAACCCAGTGCTTTGAAATCATCAAGGCGGCTCTCGAACAGGCAGGTTCCGGAATTCAAGACATTGTTCGGACGCGAGTCATACTGACAGATATCGACAATTGGAAAGAAGCCATCGAGGCAAGGAAGAAGTATTGCGTCGATGCACGACCCGTCGACACAATTATGGCGATCAATCGGTTTGTGAACCCTGAATGGTTGGTCGAGATCGAAGTCGATGCAATCATAGCCGACGACGCATAGCTGAGAAGGCCACTACGCGGTTACGTAGCTGTCACTTACAGCTCGCAACTGCCTTGGATGTGATCTCGTTGCCTTATTTGGCCGATTGTCACCAAGTGTCGTCAGAACCTTCCTGGATACAGACTCATCATGTTCTGCACGTCCAGTTCACTCGAAAACGCAGCGGGATTACTCCAGATCACGTCATTAATATAGTCGCGTTCCGCGTGAAGATCGTTGGCTGTAGGCTGCGGCTTACGGGTTTCGGGGCAGGCTCTTTTGGTCCAACCGAACAGTCCACCAAATACGGTCCAGATGCTGGGTGACATTGTATGGGAAGCCATCTCATGTTCCTTTCCGAGTTACTTGCGCTGTCGCAACAAAGGTAACTGTTCACCTGTTTTTCTGGTATCCGGCACAAGATTGTGCTGTTCTACAAAAATGAAGAATGGGTTCCGAAATTGGTCGGATATTCGTGTGTTCCTCTCCGTCTTCAGAGAAGGGTCGACGCTTGCGGCCTCTAGAAAGCTAAAGGTCTCCCAACCAACGGTTGCCCGACGCATTGATGTTCTCGAAAGAGAAACAGGCTTAACGCTTTTTGAGCGCGGTACGCACGGGTTCAAACCAACCCCAGAAGCCCTTCGCCTCGTTCCTCTCGCCGAAGCAATCGAGGCTTCAGTCCGCGAATTTGCCGATTGCGCGAAGGAATTGACGTCGACACAGCCCATCCGGATTACAGCTTATTCAGCAAACTTCTCTGCACGCATGATTGAGATCGTAAACGAGTTCTCTGCCGACAATCAGGATGTCGCATTCGAGTTCTTGTCCAGCGTTCGGGCGCTGGACCTGATGGCCGGTGAGGCTGATATCGCGTTGCGCCTGGCTCGAACCGATCCCGATCCTGACCTGATCTGTCGTAAGATCAGCACGGCCCGCTGGTCTTTGTTCGGCAGCAGAAATTACGCGGACAAATTTGGCTTGCCGGAGTCAACCGATGATCTGGCCGGGCATCGGTTTGTTACCTTTCAGCGGGACGATGTTCCGAATGTATTCCACGAATGGTTGACCAATCATGTGGCACCGGACCAGATCGCTATGTCTTTCACTGAACTCGAGCTGATGCATGCAGCGATCAGATCAGGCCAAGGCCTTGGGATCAGCAATGTGAAACTGGTTGAAACAGACGACTCCTTTATCCGGTGCTTCGACGAAATCCCCGAACTTGCGGTGCCGCACCTGATGCTCATTTCGCCGGAAGCTTATCGCCGGCCCGAGGTCAGAGCCTTCGTCAAGTTCTTCGCACCTCGCTATGCGGCAATCTACAAGTGATGGTTATCCCCGCATTGGACCGCGAACTGACGCTGATGCCAAGGGCGGAGAGCATCAGTAAAGAGCCCCGAGCGAACCTCGCATTCAGGCAGTTGGAGTAGAGGGCCGCATCATCTATCGTCGAACGCATGTCGAACAAGGGACAACAGTTGCAACGAAGGTTGGCGGCAATTCTAGCCGCGGATGTCGTTGGGTATTCGGCGCTTATGCACAAAGATGAGCAAGCCACAATTCTAATGCTTGATCACCTGGAAAGCGACATCGTCACCCCAACGATAGCCGGCCAATCAGGTCGTGTCGTGAAGAGCATGGGCGATGGTTGGCTGGTGCAATTTGACAGCGCGGCGCAAGCTGTAACCGCAGCAATGCAGCTACAAGAGCAGTTGGCTGAATACTCGTTAATAAACATGCGGATCGGTGTTCATGTGGGTGACATCACAGAAAAAGGTGATGACATCCTGGGTGACGGTGTGAACATTGCCGCACGGCTTGAGAGCATTGCGCCAACCGGTGGTATCGCAATTTCTGAACCCGTACATCTGAACCTTGAACACAATCTGGCAGACGCTTTCAAAGCAGTTGGGAAGAAGAGGCTCAAGAACATCCAACGCAGCCTGGATGTGTGGATTCACGATGGACCACAACTGAGTGCACCGCAAAGTTCGCCTTCTTTTACAGAGACGAGCTTGCCAAAGCTATCCATCCATCCTGTCACGTGCAGCGACCAACGCGCTGAGCTCAAGGAAATGGCCGCAGCTCTCACTTCAGATTTCGGTTCTTATTTTCGGACGATCAACTGGTTAAACGCGGCAATAACCTCCACGGAAGCATCAGAGGGATATGCACTTCGCGGCGTGCTGCGTGGACACGGCGACCGATTGCGTCTGGAAGCACGCTTAAATGACTCTTCTGGTTCTGAAATCTGGACTCAGAAGTTCGACGGTTCGGTCGAAGCTATCTTTGATTGGCAAGACGAGGTTGTAGAAAAGCTGTTGGATGCCGTTAGCGGGATCTTGATCCAGTCGCTGACCGCAAAGCTCTCTGCTTTACCTGAAGACGAGCTGACTGCCGAACAGTGCGTCTTGATGGGCATGATCACATGGTCGGAGGCCAGCATCGACAGCTATAAAGAGACGTTGTCGTACCACGCCAGGGCCATCGAGGCCAAACCAACCCTCGCCGCCGCTTATGCCGAAGCTATTTGGACAATGAATGGTGCGAGAACCTATGATCTTCGACGCGATCTGTCATCCTACTACGAGAAGCTGCCACACTGGATCGAGGCCGGACGACACATGGCGGGTCAAAGCCCAACGCTTGATCTGAGTGTTGCAGTGGCTGACTACAATGTCGACGGGGACGCGGATCGACTTTCCGTGGCGCTGGAGCAAATCCGGCAACGAGCGCCACTAGATGCCCGCCTGCATTTGTTCATGGGTTGGGGATACAACTGGGCCGGGTTTCCTAAAATGGCACTAAGCTGCTTTCAGACGGCGCTCCGGTTGGGCCGATATGGGGCCGTTTTCGTGGGTGCTTCCGGAGGGGCCGCCACCTCTTGCGTAATGCTTGGTCGAGACCATGATGCTATCGCCTATGCTGAGGCAGGTTTGCGCTTTTCAAAGAACTATGCCGCACTTCACAGCACGAGAGCCGCTGCTCACGCTATGCTTGGGGAACCTGAAAAGGCGTCTGCGGCGTTGGCGCAAATGCTGCAAATGGAACCTGATGAAACGATCTCGAAATGGCGTAGCAACGTGGACTATGGCGGTTCAGAAGGCGCTGAACGTTACTTTGAAGCGCTTCGCCGGGCAGGGTTGCCAGATTAGCGGTGCCGGAACCAAGTTGCGCTGGGAAAACCGGCAGCTTGATCGCGCATTTCAGTAACTGCAAAGCTCGGATTTGAAGGGCCGCTTAGGGCTGGACTTGCCAAACATGCAAGCCGCGGAGAATGGCCGCATCGAGCCCTTACCTACCAAATGCTGCGCTTTGAGCAGATGTCCGGTTTCTCATTCCGGTCGCAATGGAAGGATGTCGGGAACTCTTGCGTAGGGTGCGGGGGGCAGCCAGTTTTGAAATGTGCGAGCCAGTCTTGGATCGCCACTTAGAAAAAATGACCCCAGTTCCGTCTCTTTGGCTAAAGTGGTTCGCCCCATTATGATGCCGCCCATCGCGACCAACGTAGTTTCCACATACAGATCGACATCCAGATCAGGATCGTGAACGCAAAGTTCAGGGGGCGTTCCTCGCTGGGCCAGAAACCAAAATGTGTCGTAGTCCGTTGGCTCATCCCTGAAATGAAAGCGGATTACTGACCGCTTGTCAGGCAGAGCATCTACCTGGAGCACGCTTTGACATTTCCACATCATCGGCGAGGCCAGCGTTCCCGCGAGAGCGACCTCAGCTTCGATATTCTGTTGTGCCCAGACCCCGAGCGCCTTGATGACCGGTTCCAGAGCTTCGGACTTGGGCGTGCGAAAGTAGTCTACAGAACCGGTCGCATTATCTTCGACACGCTCCACCAGACCATTGCGCTCCATTTCGGAAAGTCGCCGAGACAGAACTCCGGGGGAGATGCTGCCAAGGCGTCGTCGCAACGTGTTGAACCTGGTGGCTCCGGCCCAAATCTCGGTCAGGATTGGAATGGTCCATCGAGGTTCCAGCAATTGGCTGGCGCGGGAAATCGGGCATAGAAGACCGTATGGTTTGACGTTCATAAGAAACTCCTCAGCGTCCATAATACCCAGCAAAGCCACTTGGGCTAGTACGTCTGAAATACCAGCATCAGTACTTCCCACGCACTACTCTGAAAGGATTGCGCCATGGTGGAGTTGGTCATCGCAAATTGAGGAGAATACGATGACACAGAACACCGCCATGACGGGGATCACCAACGGGGAGTTGTGGGGCCGCCGGGCGCAGGATTGGGCTAAGTATCAAGAAGCCTCAATCGCTCCGGTATTTGATACGGTTCTTGAGCGAACTGGCGTGAGCGAGGGGACCAGATATCTTGATATTGGCTGCGGGGCGGGATTGGCGGCAGCAAAGGCCAGCGCTCTGGGGGCGGTGGTGACTGGTCTCGATGCATCAAGCGCATTGATCGATATTGCCCAGTCTCGGTTACCTGCAGCCGCCTTTCACGTAGGGGATTTGCAGGAACTCCCGTTCCCTAGCGACAGCTTTGATCTGGTGACAAGTTTCAACGCCATCCAGTATGCCGGGGATGTCGCCGAGGCTTTGTCAGAGGTAAAACGCGTCCTTGCACCCGGTGGCGCAATAGCCATCGCGACTTGGGGCGACCCAGAAGGCATGGAGGCAGCCGAGGTCGTGACAGTTTTAAAGCCTCTTTTGCCACCTCCGCTGCCCAACGCACCGGGCCCATTTGCTTTGTCTGATGACACCGTGCTGCGTCAGTTCGTCGAGGAGGGCGGGTTCGAAGCATACGATGTCTTCGACGTCGACAGTCCCTGGTCCTATCCCGATGAACCGGCTGCAATTGCTGGTCTTGCCGCATCTGGTGTCGCGGCCAAAGCAATAAGCTTGGCAGGAAAAGATGCGGTGGATAAGGCGCATCGCTCGGCCATTGCACCATACCGCAAGGCAAATGGTTTGATCGAGTTCGGTGCCACCTTTAAGGTGGTTCTGGCCAAGTCACCAAACGCATAGTGCTTGGCGCGAAAAACCTAGCCCTCAAAAGCGGCCGTTGAAGAACTGCAGAGCAATGGCCGTTTTGCCCGCTTAACCGCTGTCCAAACGGTTGGCACCCGCTGCAAGGCGGCGAATGGTAGGATCGAGCCCGTTTTGACAAATGCCGCAGGTCGCATGAATGTCCGTTGTGCGCCCTGCGGTTTTTGGCTTGGGTTAGGTCGCCTAAGTGATTTCTCCGGCAAAGGCCCTGCTCACGCCGGGAACACCCAAAACGCGTTGCTTCAAGGCAGCAAGCGCAGGGAAAATTTGTGTGATCTTACCGTCGATCTTGGCCTCCCAGTGCAGTGTCGACGCCACATATAAATCGGCCAGGCTCATCGTATCGCCAGCGAGAAAATCCTGATCCCGAAGGGCCGCGTCCAGTAAGGCATAATTATCCATCAAATCAGTCTCAGCCAGCTTGGAAACCGCTGCAAGATCACCTTCCCCCGCAATACGCTGCGGAAAGAACAGCCTGATCCAAATCGGATGAATCGTTGCGTAGCAGAAGAACAACCATTTCAACGCTTCACGCCCTTCATAAGTAGAAAGCTCTGGCATCAAGCCTGCCTCAGGGTTCCTTGCTGCGAGCCATAGGTTGATGGCTCCGCCTTCGAAGGCAGGCCCGCCGTCGTCCAAGAGTGCTGGCACTTTTCCAAGCGGGTTGGCCTCTTCAAACGCCTGTGACTTGTTGCCGAGATCGACGACTTCGAGCTCAAATGGGGTTTGCGTGATTGTAAGTGCCGCGTGAACCGCTGAAGAGCAGCTGGCAGGCAAGTGGAAAAACTTGGTCATCTCAGTCTCATGTGTGGATTTATGTAGTGGCGGATGGAGAGCGAAGAATGCACCCGCTCCCCGACATTCTCAGTTGCGACGCAGCCAGTCCGCGATGGCGCGTCCAATCGCGACCGGCTGGTCTTCCTGGATGAAGTGCAAGCCCTGACCGATAAACACTGTCTCCAGATCACCGATCAGGTTGCTGTAGAAAGGAACGGCTTGTGGCGGCACCAGAACGCCCGGCTCCGCGTAGGTCAGCAAGACAGGCATATCCGTTTCGCCCATGAAGGATTGAATGTCGGCCATCAGTTGAACGTTCTCTGTCGGCTCTCCCCCAATCGGTACTTCGCGCGGCCACATCCAGGTTGGAAGACGGCTTTCGACAGTTGCATAGGGTGCGCCATAGGCCTGCATTGCCCGCTCGCCCAAGGTGCGGTTGACCATCATGGGCAGGATGCCTTCCACGAAGAAGTTGCCCTCCATGACCATCTCGTATCCCTGTTCTTCATCCTGAAGTGCGCGGAACATGCCGCCCATCTCCTCGCCCATTGCCTCATAGCTGGGCTGCGGCATCGCGGGTGGAAGAACGCCTTCCATAAAGGCTAATCTGACTACGAGATCGGGATTGCGCCGAGCAAAATCCCACGCCAGTGCGGCACCCCAGTCATGCCCCACGAGCGTAATATCTGTAAGGCCCATCTTGGCAACAAATGCATCGAGGAACCGAGCGTGATCTGCGAAGGAATAGTCGATGTCCGGTTTGCCAGATGTCCCCATACCGATCAGATCCACTGCGATTGCGCGATGCGTTTCGGCCACATGTGGCATGACATTGCGCCAAAGATAACTTGAGGTCGGGTTTCCATGCACAAACAGGACCGGATCCCCGGAACCTGTCTCGATATATGACATCGAAGAAGACAGAACATCGACACTCTGTGGAGCGAGCGTCAGTTCCTCCGACACTGCAGGGATCGGCAGTTTTGCGCCTTCGGACATCGCAGCAACTGGCGTCGAGGCGAGCGCCATCGTTCCGGCCAAAGCCAGAATACTTGACTTGAGTTTCATGGTATTTCCTTGAAGGTAGTTGGTTTCTTCCGGACAAGGACTGCTTGCTCGTCCGGTTTCAAGGCGCCTGATAGCTCAGGCGCGCTTCGTGGTCAGAATGATCGACGCGCTCTCTAGGTCGAATATCGAGTCGCGCAGTGCAATATGAGATTGATACTCTGCATCTCCCGCCATGCCCTGCATCGAGGTTTCGGGATCGTCGGTCTCGAACAAGTTGATGAGGTCAGCCTGTTGCGCCCCTCGCAGCGACTTGAGCGCCCGAAGCGGGGCATCAACGCGCCGCAAACCATGACGTTCCATCGCCGGGCGGACTTTCTCAAAATAGGATAGCGCATCTTCGATGGTTTTGCCTTCCCTGAAGGGAAGAATGTCAACAAGAATATATGCCATTTCGGTTCTCCTATGTGTTTCTTTTCTCACCCCAGGCACGGCCTCACAGACGGCGTTTGGGGCATGATCTCGGGCAGAGTTGCTCGAACAGGCCAAAGCTAGTAGTCTCACTATCGGTACGCAATTTCCTGAATTGAGACATATTGGTGCACATATGAGACAGATGGACTGGGGCGATTTGAAACTTTTTCTGCTGTTTGTGCGAAGTGGCTCTACTCGGGCTGCTGGCGCGGCTCTCGGAATCAGCCATTCTACCGTCGCGCGCCGGTTGGAGGCGATGAGCGCGTTGGCGGGTGCACCACTTTATCAGCGAAAAGGTAGCAAAATCGAGCTTTCTCAAACTGGACAGGAAGTGCTTTCGACAGCTGCAACCATTGAGGATGAGATTGCCAACTTGGATCGCCGCACTTTCGGGCAAAGCCGCGAGATTTCCGGACCGCTCACCCTGTCGATGGGGGATGTTCTGGCGGTCAAACCGATGCTGGAGATTCTGGACGAATTCAGGCGAAGACATCCTGGTATCGATCTGCGTGTGATAACGAGCGCATCGCTGTCCGACCTGGACAGACGTGATGCCGACCTTGCATTGCGGTTCGGACAAAGCCCGGACGACCACCTCGTTGGTCGCAAACTGACTGAAACCGCCCGCGCGATTTATCTTTCCAAGGCACTTGCTCAGAAAATTCGAAACGGCAAGCCATTTGATGACTTGGGTTGGATCAGCTTTAGTCCCAGTGGCTCTTCAGAGTCCTGGAAGAAAAGCACCCCCTTCCCAAACCATCCTACAGTCATGCGGATAGGTGACATGCGAACGCAGCAGTTGGCCTGTCGCGCGGGCATTGGTCTGGTTCTTTTGCCTTGTGTCCTTTGCGACCAGGACCCCGAGTTGGTGAGGATAACAGATCCCGAATTCGTTCCACGTCAGGATCTTTGGCTGTTGCGCCATGCGGAACTTCGCGACAATGCCCGTGTGCGCGTTCTGAGTGATCATTTGGTACGCTCTCTTCCGCAGTTGATCAGTGTATTCAGGGGTGAGAGTGGAGTAACGATAGAGCTGCCAAAACAGACTGGCTGAAATCGTCTTTCAAGCTAATTGATCCCCTGCTGCCATTTTGAACCGCCTCTTCGAAACTATTGTGCATAGCGATGGCAATTGTTGTTAAGGCGGTGTTGTCACGTTAACCGTCGTTCGGTTGCTCATGCTTGGATTTGGACATAGGTGACATCGATGAATTCATCGTCGATCAGCTACAAGCA
>NZ_JBQGAN010000022.1:0-59038 GCF_056542865.1 Ruegeria sp. AA6 | reverse complement strand
CGTTCGGCGTTGAGCTGATCGCGCCCATCGCGATGGAAAACGGCCTGCGCTTCGCAATCCGCGAAGGTGGCCGCACCGTCGGCGCCGGCGTTGTCTCGAAAATCATCGAGTAATTCGCACCAGCGATTATCTAAAGAAAGGGTGCCCCTTGGGGCGCCCTTTTTCCTTTTCGACTTACGACCACTCGATGCTAATTTGTTTCTTATTGATACCAGTCAATGGGAAAGAGGTTGTCAGATGAGAATTTCGGCGCATTCACTTCTCTTTAGTGCAGCACTCTTGTTTTCAGCTGCTTCCGCTTCTTCGCAGCAAATTGCAGACCGGATCTATCTGGGCGGGCCGATTGTCACAATGAACGACGAAAGCCCATTCACCGAAGCGGTCGCGGTTAAGGACGGGCGCATTCTTGCGGTCGGATCGCTGTCTGATCTGTCCGCGCATCAAGATGATGGGACGGAAACCTTCGATCTGAACGGGCGCACTATGCTGCCGGGATTCGTCGATAGCCACGGGCATGTCGTCATGGGGGGCTTGCAGGCACTGTCCGCCAACCTTCTTGCACCTCCGGATGGAGAGGTTGTTGATATTGCAAGCCTGCAATCAACGCTGACTGACTGGGCAAAGGAAAATTCAGAGGCCATTGAACAGGTCAAGATGATCATCGGCTTCGGTTACGACAACGCTCAACTTAAGGAACTGCGCCACCCAACGCGGCAAGATCTGGACGCGGTCTCAACGGATTTACCCGTCATCATCATTCATCAATCGGGGCATTTGGGTGTGGCTAATTCTAAGGCGTTGGAATTGGCGGGCATCACGGCTGCTTCCGAAGCCCCTCCGGGCGGCGTGATCCAGCGCGATGACACCGGGGAACCGAACGGTGTTTTGGAAGAGTATGCGTTCTTTTCGGTTCTCGTGCCGATGCTGGGAAATCTGGGCGAAGAGGGGTTGGCGGCCTTCGCCCGGGCCGGTGCCGATCTCTGGGCAAAGTTTGGATATACGACCGGACAAGAAGGTCGGTCTTCGGGCGAAATTGTAGAAGTTCTCAAGGCGGTTGCGGCGAATGATGGGCTTCCCATCGACGTGGTTGCCTTCCCGGACGTTCTTGAATCGCGGGATTACATTGGTGCAAACACCTCTGCGGATTATGACGACCGCGTCAGGGTCGGGGGTTGCAAACTAACAATCGACGGATCGCCACAAGGTTTCACGGCGCTGCGGGATCGGCCCTATTACGACCCTGTTGGCAACTATGCTGCTGGTTATGCAGGTTATGCGGCCATCACGATGGATCAACTGCAGGACGCCGTGAATTGGTGCTACGAAAACGGCTTTCAAATCCTTGTGCATTCGAACGGCGAAGGGGCATCCGACATGCTGATCGCCGCGCTCGAAGAGGCACAGATAAAGTATGGCGACCCGGGAAACCGCCCTGTTCTAATCCACGGCCAGTTTCTGCGAGAGGATCAAGTCGCAAGTTTCAAGCGCCTCGGTGTTTTCCCGTCACTGTTCCCGATGCACACGTTTTACTGGGGCGATTGGCACCGGGATCACACTGTTGGGCCGGTGAATGCCGACAATATCTCGCCCACCGGTTGGCTGCGCGAGCGTGATATGATGTTTGGCACGCACCACGATGCCCCGGTCGCCTTCCCGGACAGTATGCGTGTTCTTGCGGCGACGGTTACCCGCCGCACACGGTCAGGCGATATTTTAGGACCGCATCAGAGAGTTGACGTCATGACTGCCCTGAAGGCCATGACGATCTGGCCCGCTTGGCAACATTTTGAAGAGAATGAGAAGGGATCAATTGAAGTCGGCAAAGTTGCGGACTTTGTGATCCTGTCGGACGATCCTACGGCAATAGACCCCGAGACACTGGCGCAACTCAAAGTGCTTATAACCGTAAAGGGCGACGAGGTCGTTTATGAGGCTGATGAGGGCGTCAAAGAGGGCAGCTTGCGGTTTTCACCGTTTTCAAACGACCCAGTGATTGCCCATCTTTTTATGCATGCGGTGTATCAGGGCATGCAGGTCGAAAACCCTTGGCTTGTGATGAAAAAGCCTGACCTTGACTGAACCTGACTGAGATGGTGCTGAGTTGGGTCTGCCAAACGGCAGACCGTTTGGCGTTGCGTTCATCGTGTCGGAAAACGGGTTGCGCTGCGATCCCTCTCAAAAATCGAAAGAAAATCAGTTCATGTTCGATCACCTCGACGACTTGTATAGGTGACGGTATGGTGCAGAGTTAGTTCATATGGCCCGCACCAGCGGCGCTGTCGTAAAAGTTGCCCGCGAGTAGTTCCTTAAATTCAATGGAAAACTATCTTCTTCTGTCCTTTATTCTCCTCGGTTCGGGAATTGCCATTGTCCCGATAGCCGTGTGGTTGGGGCTTGGTTCGGTTTTGGGGTTTTTGATCGCCGGCATGCTTCTGGGGCCTGCTTTGGCCGCGCTGAATGTCGATGTGGGAAGCCTGGAGCGGTTTGCCGAGTTTGGCGTTGTCATGATGCTGTTTTTAATCGGGTTAGAGCTGGCGCCGAAAAAGCTTTGGGACCTGCGGCACAGGCTGCTCGGTTTGGGCGGGATGCAATTGATTTGCACGACCTGCGCCATCATGGGGCTGGCGATGGCACTGGGACAGCAGTGGCAGGTTGCGCTGGCAATTGGATTGATATTTTCGCTGTCATCCACCGCAATCGTCCTGCAAACCCTGCATGAGAAGAGGTTGCTCATGGGCAGCGGCGGGCAATCGAGCTTTTCGGTACTGCTGATGCAAGACATTGCCGTCATCCCCATTCTGGCGCTGTTGCCACTCTTGGCGCTGCCGGATGTTGCTGCGACGGGTGTAAACGCCGTCAGCCACGGCCCAACGGTCAGTTCGGGATTGTCGGTGAACCTCGTTCAATCTTTGCCCGGCTGGCTACGGGCCTTTGTGACGCTGGGCTCGATTATTCTGGTCATCGTTGGAGGGTCTTACCTGATCGGACCGGTCTTTCGATATGTTGAATCCGCAGACCTGCCCGAGTTGTTTACGGCCATGGCCCTTACTATCGTCGTCGGTGTCGCCGTGCTGATGATGGCCGTTGGATTAACGCCGGCCCTGGGGGCGTTCATTGCCGGGGTGGTGTTGGCGAACAGCGAATATCGACATGCGCTTGAAAAGGAAATCACCCCATTCAAGGGGCTCTTTCTGGGATTGTTTTTTGTAAGTGTCGGAGCCTCGATAAACTTTCGGTTGATGATTGAAAGTTTCGGCACAGTCGTCGCGATTACCTTTGCTTTGATGACCATCAAGGCGGCGGTCCTGTACGTCCTCGGGCGTCTGTTCGGCCTCAGCAGAGCGAATAACTGGCTATTTGCACTCGGGATGGCTCAGGCCGGAGAATTTGGATTTGTTCTGTTGACCTTTGCAGTTTCAATCCATGTGATGAGCGCGGACCTCGGAAATACTTTGATTATCGTCGTGGCCTTGTCGATGGTGCTGACGCCTCTGTTGTTTGTGTTTTACAACAAGTTCGTTGCGCCGCGATATGCGCTTCCAGAGCCAGCGGAGAACTAAAGGCACCGTGACTCTGACCGAAGGCGCCGAGATGGTCATACCCGGCGACAATGTTGGTTTCAGCGTCGAGCTGATCGCACCGATCGTGATGGAAAACAGCCTGCGCTTCGCCATCCGCTAAGGCGGCCGCACCGTCGGCGCCGGTGTTGTGTCGATAATCATCGAGTAAGTCGGCTCTGCCGACTGGTGGGCGGCAGTTGCTCTGAAAGAGCAATGATAGTCCACACTGTTGAGCTAAGGAAGGCCGTCCCACAAAGGGGCGCCCTTCTTAATTTGTGGGTTGCTACTGGCTTTAAGGCGCTGTTTGAATCAGTTGACAACTTGAAGTTGCGCCGAGATATTGCGCGAGCTCAGTCAAGGAACGTGTAGATTGAAAAGACTTAGGAAGCTTGTTTGGTTTTTGTTTTTGGCAACATCAGCAAATGGTCAACCCCAATCGGATTTAGCTGTTCCAACATCTCGGTACATTCGCGAGAATGTAGATCTGATGACATTGAGCTTTTGGCCGGAAGGAATAGCCTTTGAGGCAGTGGGGGATGTTCCGGCTGAACTGGGATTTCATTCAGCGTCAATGCTTCAATTTCTGGGTGAACACGCGGAAACACATGTAGAACTACCAGGACCCGCAAAAAGTTGGTTTGCACCGAAAGACCATATCGGACCTAAAACAAACTACGCAGTATTGTTTGGTCGATTGAAGGATGAAGCGGCGAGAAACGCGACCGAAGTCTACATTGGACGTGACATTGATATTGGGATAACGAACGCCAAGCCGGAGATACGACGGTTGTTGTCATCCGGTTTACCTGTTCAAGGGGCTGGATGTTTCGCTGCTTCGGATGCGAACAAAAAAAACGAGGTACGTGGGTTCGTACTAGTTGTTGATACCGAAGTTTCGCCGCTTGTTCAGAAAGCCTGTATTGATCGTTTCATTCCGTCATCTCTCGGTGTTCTACCAGTGTTCTCGACATTTAGCTGGCCGGAGTATGAGGGGAAACAGCTTCCAAAAGCTGACCCATTTGTAGATGCAAGTGAATTGGTTGTTCTCCTGCGAGCCTCAGCATATTGCAGAAATGTACTGAATGATTTTTCTCTAGAGTGTCCCGGGAAGATTTTGGGTGAAATATATCGGCATCATGAAAGTTTGCTGATCGAAGCTGGCTCAGAAAAATAAATAGTAGTTACCACCGGGCATTAAACGCGATATCCTGAGCCTTCTTTCTCGACTTTCCTGAAATCTCATTTCCCCCTTGCCAAACCCCACCAACCCCACTAATACGCGCGAGTTCTCAACAAGAACGTCAAGGCGGGGTGATTCCCGCCTTTTGGGTTCGAAGAGGGTTGGCGATGCGCGTCTGTCCTCCTCTCAACCTCAACGCCTGATAAAAGGCTGTATCTATGCAAAGCCAAAACATCCGTATTCGGCTGAAGGCATTTGACTATCGCGTTCTGGATGCCAGCACGCAAGAGATCGTCAACACTGCCAAGCGGACCGGCGCGAACGTGCGCGGCCCGATCCCGCTGCCGAACAAGATTGAGAAGTTCACGGTTCTCCGTGGCCCTCACGTTGACAAGAAATCCCGCGACCAGTTCGAGATCCGCACGCACAAGCGTCTGCTCGACATCGTTGATCCGACCCCCCAGACCGTTGACGCGCTGATGAAGCTCGACCTCGCTGCTGGTGTGGACGTCGAGATCAAGCTGCAGTCGTAAGATCGGAGGGTATAGAATATGCGCTCTGGTATTATCGCAAAAAAAGTTGGCATGACCCGCCTGTTCATGGAAGACGGCAAGCAGATCCCTGTGACCGTTCTTCAACTGGACAACCTTCAGGTCGTTGCACAGCGTACCGCTGACAAAGACGGCTACACCGCCGTTCAGCTGGGCGCCGGTGCTGCCAAGGCAAAACGCACCTCGAAAGCCATGCGCGGTCACTACGCCGCTGCCAAGGTCGAGCCCAAGCGTAAGCTGGCCGAGTTTCGCGTCTCCGAAGATGGCCTGATCGAAGTGGGTGCCGAGATTTCGGCAGAACACTTCCTGGAAGGTCAGAAGGTTGACGTTTCGGGCACCTCGATCGGTAAAGGCTTTGCCGGTGCGATGAAGCGCCACAACTTCGGTGGTCTGCGCGCCTCGCACGGTGTTTCGATCAGCCACCGTTCGCACGGTTCGACCGGTCAGTGTCAGGACCCGGGTAAGGTTTTTAAAGGCAAGAAGATGGCCGGTCACATGGGTGCTGCCCGTGTCACCACCCAGAACCTGGAAGTCGTCAAAACCGACGCCGACCGGAACCTGGTCTTCATCAAAGGCGCCGTTCCCGGACCGAAATCGGGCTGGGTCACCGTCAAGGACGCCGTGAAGAAGAAAGCACCGGAAGGTCTGCCTTTCCCGGCTGCTGTGAAATCGGCTGCAACCGAAGCACCTGCGGAAGAAGCTCCCGCGGAAGGTGGTGAAGCATGAAACTTGATGTAATCAAACTGGACGGCGGCAAAGCCGGCGACATCGAGCTGAACGCCGATCTGTTCGGTCTCGAGCCGCGCGCGGACATCCTGCACCGTGTGGTCCGTTGGCAGCGCAACAACGCGCAGGCCGGCACCCACAAGGTCAAGACCCGCTCGGAAACCAGCTACTCGACCAAGAAGATCTATCGCCAGAAGGGCACAGGTGGCGCACGCCATGGTGACCGTAACGCGCCGATCTTCCGCAAGGGTGGTATCTACAAGGGCCCGACCCCTCGTTCGCACGGCCACGACCTGCCGAAGAAGTTCCGCAAGCTTGGCCTGCGCCACGCTCTGTCGGCCAAAGCCAAGGCAGGTGAACTGGTTGTGATCGAAAACGCCGAAGCCGAAGGCAAGACCGCCGCTCTGGCCAAACAGGTTGCAAACCTGGGCTGGAAACGTGCTCTGGTCATCGACGGCGCGACCGTGAACGAAGGTTTCCTGAAGGCGTCGCGCAACATCGAAGGTCTGGATATCCTGCCGTCGATGGGTGCAAACGTTTATGACATCCTCAAGCGTGACACCCTGGTGCTCACCAAAGCGGCTGTCGAAGCACTGGAGGCTCGTCTGAAATGAGCGCGAAGGCAGAACACTACGACGTGATCCGCAAGCCGATCATCACCGAAAAGTCGACCATGGCGTCCGAAAACGGCGCGGTTGTCTTTGAAGTGGCGATCGACAGCAACAAGCCGCAGATCAAAGAGGCCGTTGAGGCGCTGTTTGGTGTGAAGGTCAAAGCGGTGAATACCACCGTGACCAAAGGCAAGGTCAAGCGGTTCCGCGGCCAGCTGGGCCGTCGGAAAGACGTCAAAAAAGCATATGTGACCCTGGAAGAGGGCAACACAATCGACGTGAGCACCGGTCTCTGATCGGATCACGTTTGTGGAGAAAGACAAAGGCCCCCGCGAAAGCGGGGGTTTTTTGTTGGACCAGAGTACAAGCCGCGCCAGCGACTGCCCGTGGGATGGCGCTGCAACGGTCGAACTGTGCACTTTATGGTGCCAAATACAGCCGAACTCGCAGTGAGTCGCAATGGTCCCCAAAGCGCCAGCCCGCCGGGACGGGCAGTCGCTGGCGCGGCGGCCTCCGGCCTTGTTCCGCGCGGCTGGTGGTCTCTGCGTACAGTTGTTTGCAGACGCCAAAACTTCATCTGGCTTAGTACCTAAGACGGTTTGATTTTCACTGCATGCAAATGACTGATAGCTTCGGTTTTTCCAGACTTAGAAAAACCGAAGCTATGGTCATAAGAAGGGGCAACTAAAGTGATCGGGAGCAGGCGTTGGCATCGGCTGCCTGTCGTTCTGTAATTCCGTTCGTGACTACATAGAAATAAGTTGTGCGACCACCAGACTTCGATTGAAACAATTGAAACGGCTGCTCAATGCCAGCGTCCAATCCGCATTGGATCGCACGGTCCTTTTTAGAAGGTTGCCTAGATTCTGGAGTACCTGAGGTGCTGCAGGCTGATACGAGCGTAAGTATGCAAATTGTTGTGGTAAACAAAGATAGATTTCTTCTCATTTCTTTTTCCCGTTGTATGGTTTTGAGGACTAAATCAACCGACTTGGTTGGATCAGCAAACATTAAGAAGCGGCAATAAATTTTAAGTTGTGAAAATGTAACTTGGGGCGGTTCTCTTGCTGGCCGTTTAACTGATGAGATGAAAACTTGTTGAGAAGTGAGTGCTGTGGATGGTGGCGGCATCAATGAGAACGAAGTTGGTATCTTATTTTGTGAGCTCGAGCGGCCAACTTTTGCTGCTAACCCCAAAAAGAATTTAAGCAGACAACCTATAGACACCCCCCCCCAACCCTGTTACATGCACCCAATCTTGCGGCCTCGGATTCGTTCCGGGGCCTCTGATATTTGTAACCGGGGACCTTCGGGGCCCTATACCCTTGGCACCTACGGGGGCCTATCACATAGCAGGGAACATCCCTGCACTTGCTAAACGGAAGACAGAAAGCATGGCACTCAAGTCGTACAAGCCGACGACGCCGGGCCAGCGCGGGCTGGTGCTGATCGACCGTTCGGAGCTTTGGAAAGGACGTCCGGTCAAGTCTCTCACAGAGGGTTTGACCAAATCGGGCGGCCGGAACAACACCGGACGGATCACTTCACGCCGCCGCGGCGGTGGCGCAAAGCGTCTCTACCGGATCGTTGACTTCAAACGGAACAAATTTGATGTCGCGGCAACCGTCGAGCGGATCGAATATGACCCGAACCGGACCGCATTCATCGCACTGGTAAAATACGAAGACGGCGAGCAGGCATATATCCTGGCTCCGCAGCGTCTGGCTGTTGGTGACAAAGTCATCGCGTCGGCAAAAGCTGACATCAAGCCGGGCAACGCAATGCCGTTCTCGGGCATGCCCATTGGTACCATCGTCCACAACATCGAGATGAAGCCTGGCAAAGGCGGTCAGATCGCACGTGCGGCCGGTACTTACGCTCAGTTCGTTGGTCGCGATGGCGGCTACGCTCAGATCCGTCTGAGCTCGGGCGAGCTGCGCATGGTCCGTCAGGAATGCATGGCCACCGTTGGTGCCGTGTCCAACCCCGACAACAGCAACCAGAACCTCGGTAAAGCCGGCCGTATGCGCCACAAAGGCGTTCGTCCGTCGGTTCGTGGTGTTGCAATGAACCCGATCGATCACCCGCACGGTGGTGGTGAAGGTCGTACCTCGGGTGGCCGTACGCCGGTTACTCCGTGGGGTAAGGACACCAAGGGTAAGCGTACCCGCAACAAGAACAAAGCGTCCCAGAAGCTGATCATCCGCTCGCGGCACGCCAAGAAGAAGGGACGTTAATCTATGTCTCGCTCTGTTTGGAAGGGTCCTTTCGTCGATGCTTACGTGCTGAAAAAAGCCGAAGCAGCGCGCGAGTCGGGCCGCAACGAAGTCATCAAAATCTGGTCGCGTCGTTCCACCATTCTGCCCCAGTTCGTGGGTCTGACCTTTGGTGTGTACAACGGCCAGAAGCACATTCCCGTCAACGTCTCGGAAGACATGATCGGTCAGAAGTTCGGTGAGTACTCGCCGACCCGCACCTATTATGGCCACGCCGCAGACAAAAAAGCGAAGCGGAAGTAAGTCATGGGCAAGGAAAAGAACCCCCGCCGCGTGGCTGAAAACGAAGCAATGGCGAAAACCCGCATGCTTCGCACCAGCCCGCAGAAACTGAACCTGGTTGCGCAAATGATCCGCGGCAAGAAAGTTGAGAAGGCTCTGACCGACCTGACTTTCAGCAACAAGCGTGTCGCGCAGGACGTCAAGAAGTGCCTGCAGTCCGCAATCGCGAATGCCGAAAACAACCACAACCTGGACGTTGACGAGCTGATCGTCGCCGAAGCATGGGTTGGTAAGAACCTGGTCATGAAGCGCGGTCGTCCGCGTGCCCGTGGCCGTTTCGGCAAGATCATGAAGCCGTTCTCGGAGATCACCATCAAGGTGCGTCAAGTTGAGGAGCAAGCCTAATGGGTCATAAAGTAAATCCGATCGGCATGCGCCTGCAGGTCAACCGCACCTGGGACAGCCGCTGGTACGCCGACACCAAGGACTACGGTGATCTTCTGCTGGAAGACCTCAAGATCCGTGAGTTCATCAACAAAGAGTGCAAGCAGGCCGGTGTTGCCCGTGTGATCATCGAACGTCCGCACAAAAAGTGCCGCGTTACGATCCACACTGCACGTCCCGGTGTCATCATCGGCAAGAAAGGTGCAGACATCGAAGTTCTGCGCAAAAAGCTTGCTCGTATGACCGACAGCGAACTGCACCTGAACATCGTCGAAGTGCGCAAGCCCGAGCTTGACGCGCAGCTGGTTGCCGAGTCCATCGCTCAGCAGCTGGAACGTCGTGTTTCGTTCCGTCGCGCAATGAAGCGCTCGGTTCAGAACGCCATGCGCATGGGCGCCCTGGGTATCCGGGTGAACGTCGCGGGTCGTCTGGGCGGCGCCGAAATCGCACGGACCGAGTGGTATCGCGAAGGCCGCGTGCCTCTGCACACCCTGCGTGCCGACATCGATTACGCACATGCCGAAGCGATGACCCCCTACGGGATCATCGGGATCAAGGTCTGGATCTTCAAAGGTGAGATCATGGAGCACGATCCGCAGGCACGTGACCGTAAAGCACAGGAACTCCAGGACGGCCCTGCACCTCGTGGTGCTGGTGGCGGTCGTCGCTAAGGAGGGAAAGATATGCTTCAACCAAAGCGTACTAAATTCCGCAAGATGCACAAAGGCCGGATCAAGGGTCTCGCCAAAGGCGGCTCTGATCTGAACTTTGGCACCTACGGCCTGAAAGCTCTTGAGCCTGAGCGTGTAACTGCACGTCAGATCGAAGCTGCACGTCGTGCCATGACGCGTCACATGAAGCGTCAGGGCCGCGTCTGGATCCGCATCTTCCCCGACACTCCGGTCACTGCAAAGCCGATCGAAGTTCGTATGGGTAAGGGTAAAGGTTCGGTCGACCGCTGGGCCTGCAAAGTCAAGCCTGGCCGCGTGATGTTCGAGATCGACGGCGTCAATGACGACATCGCCCGCGAGGCCCTGCGCCTGGCCGCGATGAAGCTGCCGATCAAGACCCGCGTCGTGGTTCGCGAAGACTGGTAAGCGATAAGGGGGAGACCCTGTTCGTGACAAGATTGACCCCCGTCGGGACACCGGCGGGGGTTTTCTTTTGTCTCATGTGATCCGGGTGGCCGCGAAATAAGTCGACGTCTGACCAAAGCGTTTCTAGGCTGTTTTGAGGATCAGGAGGGATTTATGGATAAGCTGCGCAAGAAGATCTTCGTCAAGGAAGTCATAACCACGGATCAACTGGGTCAACCCTGTGATCCAATCAGTCGTGTTGCGGTCATGGCAGTCGTTCAGAATCCACTGGCGAGAGCGTTTTCAGAGGATTTGTCCGAGTTGTTCGAGATTGGCGGCTCTTTGGGCGCGGAACTTGCCGCGGAGCTGGTTGCGCAGCTGGACGGTGCACCGGTTTCGTACGGCAAAGCCGCGATTGTCGGCGTGAACGGTGATCTCGAGCAGGCAGGCGCGGTGATCCACCCAAAACTCGGCGCACCCATGCGCGCGGCCGCGGGCGGAGGAGAGGCGGTGATCCCCTCGAACGCCAAGCTAGGCGCACCGGGTTGCGCGATTGATCTGCCGCTTGGGCATAAGGACAACCCGTGGTCGTTTGACCACTTCGATACGATGACGTTGAACGTCCCGGATGCACCAAAACCGGACGAAATCGTGTTATGCCTCGCTTATGCTGATGGCGGACGTCCGATCCCGCGCTGTGGCAAAGGGCCCGTCAAAAGCTAATCGGCTGGCCTTGTCGCAGGGGCTGCGGTATGCCCGGCTCATGGCACAGATTGAATCACTCTTCGTTACCCGTCTCTATCGCGCTGCTTTGTCCGAGTTCGATCCAAAGGTCGACGCGGGCGAGCTGGAAAGTTCCTGCCTTGTCATCGCCGAGGATGATGAGGCCGGGCAGGAATGGTGCGAAGAGAACGGCTATCCCGGCTATACTAGCTATGCCTCGCTGACCGATTTGCCCTGGCGCTTCCCGATTTTCGCTGATCTGGTCGCGGCGCTGGATCATCACGTCGCGGCCTTTGCCAAGGATCTGGAGTTCGATCTGGGCGAGGGCGAATTGAAACTGGAAGACCTGTGGATCAACATCCTGCCCGAGGGCGGGATGCATTCCAGCCACCTGCACCCGCACAGCGTGATCTCGGGTACGACCTATGTGTCGATGCCGGAAGGGGCGAGTGCTCTGAAACTTGAAGACCCACGCTCGGGCCGCATGATGGCTGCCCCGACGCGGATCAAAGGCGGGCGGCGGGATTTGCAGCCGTTCATCTATATGAAGCCTCAGGTGGGGGATGTCCTGCTGTGGGAAAGCTGGCTACGCCACGAGGTGCCGATGAATATGGCCGAGGAAGAGCGGATTTCGGTGAGTTTTAATTACAAGTGGGACTAAGGTCAAAAAAGTGGAAATGAAAAACAACCTGCCAATAGCGTTACTTTCTTTATCGATGTTAGTTGCCCCACCCGTGTTAGCGGATTGTCTGAAATGGGAAGACGTTGAAAGCGGGATCATAACAGAATCGAACGGTTCTCAGATTGTCTGGGAGAGGATTCCAAAAGGGCCGGGGATAATAGTAAGAATTGCAGCCGGCAACTCCGGACAAAACACAATCACTCGTTACTCTGCTCATCCTTTGTTGCCTGATGAACTCTTTTGGGGAACAGAAATCAGCGCAAGCCGTGTTTACGCAGGTGCGTTGGAAGAGATTGAAAACCTAGAAGTTAGTAAAATTTGGCGATCTGACTTTGTTAAAGAGGCTGAAACGGGAGACGCTGTTTCTGGCCATGTTACTCTGGAGTTCCGCAAACACCGCATCGAAAGAGTAGGGGATTGCAAATACAAGGTCTGGGAAGTGTTGGCGCGTGAGGTGATTGGAAGTTCGAACGAAGCCACTAGAAGGATGCTATACTCGCCTGAGTTGAAAATTGTGCTGAGAAGAAGTGTTTCACATGGAACTGAGGCGCGTGTTTTGGGCGCAGGATATGGCAGTGTTAAGGCGTTGGTTGAATAAGGTTGGTTGAATAAGGATGTGATTGTCGTAAAGGCAACGCGCCGTGCTGCCTGAAATGTCCCTATAGGACACTCCCCAAACTTCCTCTTGCCACCCACCCCCTAAACCCTTATACGGCGGCATCCTGCAAGTCCCCCGGCCGAGTCGGGGGATTCGCATGTCTATCATTCATCCACCAGGTCCAAGGTGACCCTGTCAGGGGGCCTTCTGGTGTTTTGAGCAAAGGAAAAAGTCGATGAACGCCCAAGAACTGCGTGACAAGACCCCGGACCAGCTCCGCGAGGAACTGGCCAACCTGAAGAAAGAAAGCTTTAACCTGCGCTTTCAACAGGCAACCGGTCAGCTGGAAAACACTGCTGGCATCAAAGCGGCCCGCCGCAATGCTGCCCGTGTCAAAACCATTCTGAACGAAAAGGCCGCTGCAGCGGCATCCGAGGAGTAATCAGATGCCCAAGCGTATCCTGTCCGGCACCGTAACAAGCGACGCAAACGAGCAGACCGTAACCGTTCTGGTCGAGCGCCGTTTCAAGCACCCGCTGCTGCACAAAACCGTTCGTAAGTCCAAGAAATACCGGGCTCATGACGAAAAGAACGCCTTCAAGGTCGGCGACACCGTACGCATCATCGAATGCGCGCCGAAATCGAAGACGAAACGTTGGGAAGTTCTGGAAGCGTAAGCTTCCGGGATTTTTCCATTTGTCGAAACCCTGGGGGATCTAACCAGACCAGCCCCCACAGGTCGGGAGAAACCACATGATCCAGATGCAGACCAATCTGGATGTCGCTGACAACTCCGGCGCACGCCGAGTTCAGTGCATCAAGGTCCTGGGTGGTTCCAAGCGTAAATACGCCTCCGTCGGCGACATCATTGTCGTCTCGGTGAAGGAAGCCATCCCGCGCGGCCGCGTAAAGAAAGGTGACGTCCGTAAGGCCGTCGTCGTACGCACCGCCAAGGAAGTCCGTCGCGAAGACGGCACCGCGATCCGTTTTGATCGCAACGCCGCCGTCATTCTGAACAACAACAACGAGCCAGTCGGTACCCGTATCTTTGGCCCCGTTGTTCGTGAACTGCGCGGCAAGAACTTCATGAAAATCATCTCGCTGGCTCCGGAGGTGCTGTAATCATGGCTGCTAAACTCCGCAAAGGCGACAAGGTCGTCGTGCTGGCCGGCAAGGACAAGGGCAAAGAGGGAACCATTTCCTCGGTTGACCCGAAAGCCGGCAAAGCTGTTGTCGAAGGCATCAATATTGCCATCCGTCACACCCGTCAGTCGCAAACTTCGCAAGGTGGTCGTCTGCCCCAGGCAAACCCGATCCAACTGTCGAACCTGGCGCTGCTGGACAAGAACGGCAAAGCAACCCGCGTCGGCTTCCGCATGGAAGGTGACAAGAAGGTCCGCTTCGCCAAGACCACAGGGGACGTGATCGATGCTTGATAACGCAACCTACACCCCGCGTCTGAAAGCTCAGTACGTTGAAACCATCCGTGCCGCTCTGAAAGAAGAGTTCGGCTACAAGAACGACATGCAGCTGCCCAAGCTGGAAAAAATCGTTCTGAACATCGGTTGTGGTGCTGAGGCCGTCAAGGACTCGAAGAAAGCGAAAGCTGCCGTCGAAGATCTGACTGCAATCGCTGGTCAACAGGCCGTTGCAACCAAGGCGAAGAAGTCGATCGCGGGTTTCCGCGTCCGTGAAGACATGCCGCTGGGCGCGAAAGTGACCCTGCGCGGTGACCGGATGTACGAATTCCTGGATCGTCTGATCACCATCGCGCTGCCGCGCGTTCGTGACTTCCGCGGTGTTAAGCCGTCTTTCGATGGTCAGGGCAACTTTGCCATGGGCATGAAAGAGCACATCGTGTTCCCGGAAATCGACTTCGACAAGGTCGACGAGGTCTGGGGCCTGGATATCGTAATTGCCACCACAGCGAAAACCGACGCTGAAGCAAAGAGCCTGTTGAAAGCTTTCAACATGCCCTTCAACGCTTAAGCGCCGCGAGGATTGAGACATGGCTAAAAAAGCAATGATCGAACGCGAGAAGAAGCGCGAACGCCTGGTGGCCAAATATGCCGCAAAGCGTGCCGAGCTGAAAGAAATCGCGAATGACGAGAGCCGCCCGATGGAAGAGCGTTTCAAAGCGCGTCTGAAACTGGCGAAACTGCCGCGCAACAGCTCGGCTACCCGTCTGCACAACCGTTGTCAGCTGACCGGTCGTCCTCACGCTTACTACCGTAAGCTGAAGGTCAGCCGTATTGCGCTGCGCGAGCTGGGTTCTGCTGGTCAGATCCCCGGCATGGTGAAATCGAGCTGGTAAGGGAGACATAGATATGAATGATCCTATCGGCGATATGCTCACCCGTATCCGCAACGCGCAAATGCGCGGCAAGTCCACCGTTTCCACCCCGGCGTCCAAGCTGCGCGGTTGGGTTCTGGACGTGCTGGCGGACGAAGGCTACATCCGTGGCTATGAAAAGACGACCGGTGAAAACGGTCATCCGGCCATCGAAATCAGCCTGAAATACTACGAAGGCACCCCTGTCATTCGCGAACTGAAGCGGGTTTCCAAGCCTGGTCGTCGCGTCTACATGGGCGTCAATGACATCCCGCAGGTCCGTCAGGGTCTGGGCGTGTCGATTGTCAGCACTCCGAAAGGTGTGATGTCGGACGCAAACGCTCGCTCCAACAATGTTGGCGGCGAAGTGCTCTGCACCGTCTTCTAAGGAGGTCTGCAATGTCTCGTATTGGTAAAAAACCGGTCGAGCTGCCCAGCGGCGTTACCGCCTCTGTGTCGGGTCAGACCATCGAAGTCAAAGGTCCGAAAGGCACCCGCAGCTTCACCGCGACCGACGACGTAACGCTGTCGGTTGAAGACAACGTGGTCAAGATCGACCCCCGTGGCATGTCCAAGCGTGCGCGTCAGCAGTGGGGCATGAGCCGCACCATGGTTGCCAACCTGGTAACCGGTGTGACCGAAGGCTTCAAAAAAGAGCTGGAGATCCAGGGTGTTGGTTACCGGGCTCAGATGCAGGGCAACACCCTGAAGCTGAACCTGGGCTACAGCCATGATGTTGATTTCACTGCCCCGGAAGGTGTCACCATCACCGCGCCGAAGCAGACCGAGATCGTTGTGGAAGGTATCGACCAGCAGCAGGTGGGCGAAGTCGCGGCCAAAATCCGCGAATGGCGCCGTCCCGAGCCGTATAAAGGCAAGGGCATCCGCTATAAGGGCGAGTTCATCTTCCGCAAGGAAGGCAAGAAGAAGTAAGGACGCAGACAATGGCAAACAGCAAAAGAACCCTGTTTCTGAAGCGCCGCCTGCGCGTTCGGAACAAACTTCGCAAAGTCAACGCCGGCCGCGTACGCCTGTCGGTTCACCGTTCGAACAAGAACATCAGCGTTCAGCTGATCGACGACGTTCGTGGCGTGACCCTGGCCTCGGCCTCGACCCTGGAAAAAGATCTGGGTGTTGTTGGCAAGAACAACGTCGAAGCGGCCACCAAAGTGGGCGCGGCCATCGCCGAGCGTGCCAAAAAGGCAGGCGTCGAAGAGGCCTATTTCGATCGTGGTGGCTTCCTGTTCCACGGCAAAGTGAAGGCTGTCGCCGACGCTGCGCGTGAAGGTGGTCTGAAGATCTAAGGCCTGCGGGCAGCTTTGCGGCTGCCCCGATGATCCGGGGGCCTCGGCAGCAGTCGGGGCTCACTTGGATTGAAGAAAACGGCGCCGTATGCGCCACATGAGAAAAGGGATGCCAAATGGCAGAACGTGAAAACCGTCGGGGCCGTGGTCGCGACCGTGAAGAAGCACCGGAATTTGCTGACCGTCTGGTCGCAATCAACCGCGTGTCGAAAACCGTAAAAGGTGGTAAGCGCTTTGGCTTCGCCGCTCTGGTGGTTGTCGGCGATCAGAAAGGCCGCGTCGGCTTTGGCAAAGGTAAAGCGAAAGAAGTACCTGAAGCCATCCGTAAGGCGACTGAACAAGCCAAGCGTCAAATGATCCGCGTGCAACTGCGTGAAGGTCGTACTCTGCACCATGACATCGAGGGCCGTCACGGCGCTGGTAAAGTGGTTATGCGCACCGCACCTGAAGGTACTGGTATCATCGCCGGTGGTCCGATGCGTGCCGTGTTCGAAATGCTGGGCGTGAAGGACGTTGTGTCCAAGTCGCTGGGCTCGCAGAACCCGTACAACATGATCCGCGCCACCATCAACGGCCTGCAAAAAGAGCAGAGCCCGCGTTCGGTTGCCGCACGTCGTGGCAAAAAGGTTGCCGACATCCTGCCCAAGCGGGACGAAGCACCGGCTGCTGCTGAAGCAGAAGCATAAGGAGAGCGACCCATGGCAAAAACCATCGTCGTCAAGCAGATCGGTTCCCCGATCCGCCGCCCCGCCGAACAGCGCGCAACCCTGATCGGTCTGGGCCTGAACAAGATGCACAAGACCCGTGAGCTGGAAGACACTCCTTCGATCCGCGGCATGGTCAACAAGATCCCGCATCTGGTTGAGATCATCGAAGAGCGCGGCTAAGTGCCTCTTTCATAGAACTTAGAAACGCCTCCGACTTTTCGGGGGCGTTTTTCTATTTAGTACTTGTCTGCTTTGAGCCCAAAGCGGCCATTTCGACTTTTAATTCCAAAGTGCAGGTTTATGTCTTTGGCCTAACTTCACCGGTTTGTCAGAGGCCCTGCGAACAGCGAGGACTGAAGCAGCATAATCCCCCAATGAAATCCCTCTGAAAGCAAAAGCAGCCGGTTTGTTGCGCACTCGGATGTCGACTTTCCCAGTGACCAATTCTGTCAAATCACCAGCAATTTGCTCGTATGGCAACATCGGCTTGTCGCTTTCCAATTCCTGTAGTCGGTCGTCAACTATTACCGTTTTGAAAGCAGCCATGCCTGCTGGCATCCACGGAATGCAGACATCCGTTATCGCCGCGAAGGCAGTCGGTTTCAGCCATCGAGCGTCCAAGAAAGGTTCAATAGAGTAGTCCAAAGTTATCGATGTCACTATCAGATCAGCATCACTCAAGGCGCCTTTAGCATTGGTGCACGATTCAGCTTCCAGCCCGAGGCCTCGGGCATAACGACAAAGCTTGTCGGCATTCTCCTTACCTCGCCCGAACACGCGGATTCGTTTCAAGGGAAACAGTTCTGAAAACGCAGCAAGATGGGAGTGAGCTTGCACACCCGCGCCCACAAAAGCCACGGTCTCGGCATGAGGGTCAGCAAGCCTACGCGCTGCCACCACTGACAGAGCGGCAGTTCTGACAGCCGTAATCCAATTCGCTCCCAAGACCGCGCGAAGTAGTCCGGTTTGCGCATCCATAACCATGATTGCACCATTAATCGCGGGAAGATCCCTAGCCGGATTTTCCGGGCACACTGTAACCTGCTTGGTCACAATTAAACCATCATCTCCCATTGCTAAGGTAGACATTGCGTAGCGCCCGTCGCCGGGCAAGATGACTGTCTTGGGAGAAGTGTGAAGTTTTCCGTCAACCTTGGCGATTAGGGCGGACTCGATGGCATCGGCGACTTCAGAAGGTTGGATGCCCAAACTCCCGAGGTCCTTGTCAGACAGATAAATTAGCGCGTTCCCAGAGGTCATGGTGTTCCTCACCTCAGCAAATTGGCTTTCTGACAAAATACATTATTTTCAGCCGTTCTTCCTATCGGTTTGCCTTTGCGGAAGAAATTTAGCGGTAACTTTCTATCGCCCGTCCCGAAGCGGACCCATGCTCAGTCCCAAGTCACTTGAACTTAGACGCCTGTCCAGCACCAAAAATCGACTAATATTCGCAAATATGGTAGGCTGTTGTCATTCATTTTAAGTCACCGGGAGAAGCAACATGTCTTGCAATCCTTTGTGCAGTGCCGCTGTAGCACTAGTTTCTTTGGCTGCCTTTTGTGAACCTGCGAATGCATCTCCACTTATCGATGCGGCTCTCGACGGCGATTTGGCCAAAGTTGAAAGCCTGTTGAACGAGGGCTTAGATGTAAACGTGAAAACGGTTGCTACCCCGCTATACTTTGCGTCTCAAAGAGGCCACTTCGATGTCGTCAAATTGCTCGTAGATAGTGGTGCGGACGTCGATATCGTAACTGATTTTGGAACAGCCCTACAAATCGCCGCTCGAGGCAACAAAATCGAAATAGTTGAACTTCTTCTAAAGAGCGGGGCGGACCCTAATATCTCTGGTGGTGCAAAACACTTCACACCTCTTCATGACGCCGCTGAACGGGGTGCACTGGAAGCCGCACAATTGCTTCTAGCGAATGGCGCGGACATCAACAGTCGTGCTCAATGGGACCAACCACCGATACACTTGGCTGCATTCAAAGAGCGCACTGAAATGGTTTCATTCCTTCAGGAACACGGAGCAGCGCCACTTTCAGTTGAACCTCTAAAGGACGGCGAACTCGCCACCGCAGATATTGAACAAGGCCGTGCTCGGGTGCTTGCATGTAAATACTGTCATGCAGTCGAAAAAGAAGAAGAAACCAAAGGCCCCGCTCCCGGACCGCATCTATGGAATATTGTTGGCCGGGAAAGAGGCGGTGTTCCAGGCTATCCCTATTCTGAAGCGATGAAAGCCCTAGACGGAACATGGACGTTTGAAGAGTTAAATCGTTTTTTGGCAGACCCAACGGGTAACGTGCCCGGTACGAATATGGGGCATGGACACGAGAATGACAGAAATATGAGGGTGGCTGTCATTGCCTATCTGCGCACTCAAAGCGATGACCCATTGCCCTTGGAATAATCGCTAACGTTGTTAGAAATCGAATGGCGGCTTTGTCCGCAAAGCTACCCAAAGCTGCAAGTGGTGCTGAGTGTATGGGTTGCTGGGCCATTCCCCCGACGCATACCGGCTAGACCGAAACTTCGGTTGTTAGCGATATCTGCGACGCCTATCTGAACGCTGTCCCAAACAGGAACAGAACAAAGTCATCGGGGAATGCGCCCCGATCAGGAAAGGAATTCAGATATGGCTTACACAGCAACAACCTCACACGCCGGCGTCTCTCTGACCGAGCGCCTGACCCGTTTCACCGCGAAGGTGAGAGAAGCGTACGCTCTGCGTGCCGAATACAACCGCACCTATTCGGAACTGCAGGGTCTGACCGACCGCGAACTGAACGACATCGGTGTGCGCCGCTGCGATATCAAAGACATCGCGCGGGACCACGTTTACTGCTCGTAACATCACAAACCACCACTCACCCAGAGGCGCCATTCGGCGCCTCTTTTGGTTTTTGGCCCCACGCGCCACAGTTACGGTTTTTCTGAGCGGTCGGCATTGCGAGGGTTTTTCTTATCGGGCAGATGCTGTCAGGACGGGTGCAGTTGCCGTCGCAACTTGGCAGAAAGACGTATTATGGCGCGTGAATATCAGATCGGAATGCTGTGGGTCGAAGGACCGCTGAGCTTTCTGGAACAGCTCTGTATCAAGTCCTATTTGGACGCCGGTCAAAGCGTGCGCCTCTATACCTACGACAACGTCACGAATATCCCAGACGGCGTGGACCAAAGGGATGCGCGCGAAGTATTGCCTGACGCCGAATTCATTACGCACAGCCGAACTGGAAGCCCCGCGCCGCACTCGGACAAGTTTCGGTACCGAATGTTAGCGCAGGAGCCTGACCTGATCTGGGCGGATACGGATGCCTATTGTCTGCGACCGTTCACAACGCCGAACGGCCACTACTACGGGTATCTCCAAGGCGAGGTCGCCATTGGCGTGTTGGCCCTGCCTCAGGACAGTGAAACGCTGGGCAGATTGATCGAATTTACCAATGATCCGTATATTGTCCCGCCCTGGCTACCGCCACGTCATCGTAGGCCGTTGTTAGAGGCGCAACAGAATGGCGCGCCCGTGAAAGTCGCTGAAACCCTTTGGGGTGTGTGGGGACCGCAGGCGTTTACGTGGGCCTTAAAGCAAACGGGCGAGATAAAATACGCGTTACCTGAGCACATATTTTACCCACTGAACTTTTCGCGCCGACGTGCTTTGGCGCGGCCGCGTGCAAAAGTCGACGGTTTTTTCAAGGACGACACGGTTTCCATCCACCTATATGGCCGCCGGATGCGGGCGATCATGCGAAGCAAATATAACGGTCAACCCGACCCGGAAAGCCTGATTGGCAGGTTGGTCCAGAAACATGGTATTGATCCGCTGGCCGCGCCCATTCAACCTAATGGCGGGGCGGGACAAGAGTTGGTGCAGGGCGAAGAGTGAGGTGGCATCCACCCACAGGCTTGCCAAGTGAGGTCAACGGGCCTATACGCCTCCGGTGGGTTTTTGCCCATGAGAATCAAAACCAAGAAATGCCGTGTTTGACCCATCACGCTTCGGGGGTCACATCCGGCTTAGGAGAAGCGAAATGAAACTGAACGAATTGCGCGACAATCCTGGCGCCAACCCGAAACGGACCCGTGTTGGTCGTGGTCCCGGTTCGGGCAAAGGTAAAATGGGTGGCCGTGGTATCAAAGGCCAGAAATCCCGTTCGGGTGTGGCCATCAATGGCTACGAAGGCGGCCAGATGCCGCTGTACCAGCGCCTGCCTAAGCGTGGCTTCAACAAGCCGAACCGTAAGGAATTCGCCGTTATCAACCTGGGCCTGATCCAGAAATTCGTCGACGCCGGCAAGCTGGACGCCAAAGCTGCGATCACCGAGGACGCGCTGGTTGCTTCCGGTCTGGTCCGCCGCAAGCTGGACGGTGTCCGCGTTCTGGCCAAAGGCGAAATCAGCGCCAAAGTGAACCTGGAAGTCACCGGTGCTTCAAAAGCTGCCGTCGAGGCAGTTGAGAAAGCGGGCGGTTCACTGACGGTCACAAAAGCTGCTGCGGCAGAGTAAGCGCTTGTGAGCGGGCGAAGACCCGCTTACATAGACCTCAGAGTTTTCCTAGACGCCGCCCGAGCCGGAAAACGGTTCCGGGCGGTGTTTTCATAAGAGAGACCGATTTATGGTATCAGCAGCAGAACAAATGGCAGCCAATACAAGCTGGTCTGCCCTTGGCAAAGCCACCGATCTGCGCAACCGCATCCTGTTCACACTGGGTTTGTTGATCGTTTATCGCCTCGGTACCTTTATTCCGGTGCCGGGAATTGACGGACAAGCGCTGCGTGAGTTCATGGAGCAAGCGGGGCAGGGCATCGGCGGCATGGTTTCGATGTTTACCGGCGGAGCGCTTGGGCGGATGGGTATCTTTGCCCTCGGCATCATGCCTTACATTTCGGCCTCGATCATCGTGCAGCTGCTGACATCGATGGTTCCCGCGCTCGAACAGCTCAAGAAAGAGGGCGAGCAGGGGCGTAAGAAAATCAACCAATATACCCGTTTCGGCACCGTGGCACTGGCCACCGTACAGGCCTATGGTCTTGCTGTTTCGCTGGAATCGGGCGATCTGGCGACCGATCCGGGCATGTTCTTCCGCATGTCGACCATGATCACTCTGGTCGGCGGCACAATGTTCCTGATGTGGCTAGGTGAGCAGATCACCGCGCGCGGCATCGGTAACGGTATCTCTCTGATCATCTTCGTCGGCATCATCGCCGAGGTCCCGGCCGCGCTGGCGCAGTTCTTCGCCTCGGGTCGCTCGGGTGCGATCAGCCCCGCCGTGATTGTTGGCGTGATAGTGATGGTCATCGCTGTGATCACCTTTGTGGTGTTCATGGAGAGAGCATTGCGCAAGATCCACATTCAATACCCGCGCCGTCAGGCTGGTATGAAGATTTACGAGGGCGGCTCGAGCCACCTGCCTGTCAAAGTGAACCCGGCAGGTGTAATCCCGGCGATCTTTGCCAGCTCACTGCTGCTGCTGCCGGTAACGATCTCGACCTTCTCGTCGGGCGCAACCAGTGGGCCGGTTATGTCGTGGTTGCTGGCCAACTTTGGCCCTGGACAGCCGCTTTACCTGCTTTTCTTCGCTTCGATGATCGTGTTCTTTGCTTACTTCTATACGTTCAACGTGTCGTTCAAGCCGGACGATGTGGCGGACAACCTGAAAAAGCAGAACGGCTTTGTGCCGGGTATCCGCCCGGGCAAGAAAACCGCCGAGTATCTGGAGTACGTGGTCAACCGCGTTCTGGTTCTGGGTTCGGCCTATCTGGCGGCGGTCTGTCTGTTGCCTGAAATCCTTCGGAACCAGTTTGCCATTCCGTTCTATTTCGGTGGTACCTCGGTTCTGATTATCGTCTCTGTAACCATGGACACGATCCAACAGGTTCAGAGCCACTTGCTGGCGCACCAATACGAAGGGCTGATCGAAAAGTCCCAGCTGCGCGGCAAAGGTAAGAAACGCGGCAGGAAGGGACCCGCTCGTCGATGAACATCATTCTTCTCGGCCCCCCGGGGGCAGGTAAAGGGACGCAGGCGCGTCACCTGGTCGAAACACGCGGCATGGTTCAGCTGAGTACCGGCGACATGCTGCGCGAGGCCAAGACCTCGGGCACCGAGATGGGCCAGAAGGTTGCGGCGATCATGGACGCGGGCAAGCTGGTTACCGATGAAATCGTGATCGGCCTGATCGAAGAGAAGCTGACCTCGGAAACCGGTGCGGGTTTTATCTTTGATGGCTTCCCTCGGACGCTGGCACAGGCCGACGCTCTGGCAGCCCTGCTGACTAAGCTGGGCCAGTCGTTGCACACCGTGATCGAGATGCGAGTGGACGACGAGGCGCTGGTTCAGCGGATCACGGCCCGTTCGACATGCGGTGGGTGTGGTGAAGTCTACAACGATATCACCAAACCGATCCCGGCAGATGGCAAATGCACCAACTGCGGCAAGGAGAACGACTTCCAGCGCCGCGCTGACGACAACGAAAACAGCCTGCGCACGCGCCTGATGGAATACTACAAAAAGACCTCGCCGTTGATTGGATATTACTATGCCAAGGGCGATTTGCGCCCGGTTAACGGGCTGGCTGAGATCAAGGAGGTTACGGCCTCGATCGAGGCTATTCTGGGCTGACTTCAGGTTGGGGCTTGACGGCCCCACCAAAAGCCCATATCGACCCCCATCCCCTAAGGGAATCAAGACCGCAGGCGGGATTCGTCCCAACTGCCCCGACCACCTCGAATAATGCTGAACCCTCTGGCGGCACTGCCACGGTAAAGCGTTGTGAAAAAAGGTTCTGGAGTTACGGAACCGCAACGAAAAGGAAAGTGACACGTGGCACGTATTGCCGGCGTAAACATCCCGACTGCAAAGCGGGTACCTATCGCCCTTACATATATCACCGGAATCGGCAACACCTCGGCCAAAGCGATCTGCGAAGCCGTGGGCATTGAAGCGACCCGTCGCGTCAACGAACTGTCCGACGCCGAAGTTCTGAAAATTCGCGAATACATCGACGAAAACTTCACTGTCGAAGGCGACCTGCGCCGCGAAGTTCAGATGAACGTCAAGCGCCTGATGGACCTGGGTTGCTATCGCGGTCTGCGTCACCGCCGCAACCTGCCGGTTCGCGGTCAGCGCACCCACACCAACGCTCGTACCCGCAAAGGCCCCGCAAAGGCCATCGCTGGTAAGAAGAAATAAGGGAGGGTCTGACTGATGGCACGTGATAAGACTCGCGTTAAGCGCAAAGAGCGTAAGAACATCGCATCGGGCGTCGCCCATGTGAACTCGACCTTCAACAACACCAAGATCCTGATCTCGGACGTGCAGGGCAACGCCATCTCGTGGTCGTCTGCCGGTACTATGGGCTTTAAAGGATCGCGGAAATCGACACCCTACGCCGCTCAGATGGCTGCAGAAGACGCAGGCAAAAAGGCGCAGGAACATGGCGTCAAGACGCTGGAAGTCGAAGTTCAGGGCCCCGGTTCGGGTCGTGAATCGGCTCTGCGCGCGCTGGCTGCAGTGGGCTTCAACATCACGTCGATCCGCGACGTGACACCGATCGCTCACAACGGCTGCCGCCCGCCGAAGCGCCGCCGCGTCTAAGCGATTTTGAATTGAGCTGGGGCTGTGTTTTTGCACGGCCCCAGCACGTCATTTTGAACCTCGGGCGTCTGCACCTTGTTGGTCATGGGGCGCGGACAGGAATGGAGGGATTACATGATCCACAAGAATTGGGCAGAATTGATCAAGCCGACCCAGCTGGAAGGCAAGCCGGGCAACGATCCCGCACGTCAGGCGACCCTGGTCGCTGAACCGCTGGAGCGTGGCTTTGGTCTGACCCTGGGCAACGCCCTGCGCCGCGTTCTGATGAGCAGCCTGCAAGGTGCCGCCATCACCAGCGTCCAGATCGACAACGTTCTGCATGAGTTTTCGTCAGTCGCGGGCGTGCGTGAAGACGTCACCGACATCATCCTGAACCTCAAGCAGGTTGCTCTGCGCATGGAAGTCGAAGGCCCCAAGCGCCTGTCGATCAATGCCAAAGGCCCCGCAGTTGTCACCGCTGGTGACATCAGCGAAAGCGCTGGCATCGAGGTTCTGAACCGCGATCACGTCATCTGCCACCTGGACGATGGCGCCGACCTGTTCATGGAACTGACCGTCAACACCGGTAAAGGCTATGTCTCGGCTGAGAAGAACAAGCCGGAAGACGCGCCCATCGGCCTGATCCCGATCGACGCGATCTATTCGCCGGTCAAAAAGGTTGCCTATGACGTTCAGCCGACCCGTGAAGGTCAGGTTCTGGACTATGACAAGCTGACCCTGAAGATCGAAACCGACGGTTCGATCACGCCGGAAGACGCGCTGGCCTTTGCCGCACGCATCCTGCAGGACCAGCTGTCCATCTTCGTCAACTTCGACGAGCCGGAATCGGCTGGCCGCCAGGACGAAGACGATGGTCTGGAGTTCAACCCGCTGCTGCTGAAGAAAGTGGACGAGCTGGAACTGTCGGTCCGTTCGGCAAACTGCCTGAAGAACGACAACATCGTTTACATCGGCGACCTGATCCAGAAGACCGAAGCCGAGATGCTGCGCACCCCGAACTTCGGCCGCAAGTCGCTGAACGAGATCAAAGAAGTGCTGTCCGGCATGGGTCTGCACCTCGGCATGGATGTCGAGGACTGGCCGCCCGACAACATCGAAGATCTGGCGAAGAAATTCGAAGACGCGTTCTAAGCGCGTTTTCCCAATGCCCGGGCTTCCGGGGACAAAACGGGCACTTCCGCCCCAAGGAGAGCCGGTGACACGCATCGCCGGCCAGACAAAGCAAAACGCGAAAGAAGGAACTAGAAAATGCGTCACGCACGTGGTTACCGCCGCCTGAACCGTACTCATGAGCACCGTAAGGCTCTGTTTGCGAACATGGCTGGCTCGCTCATCGAGCACGAGCAAATCAAAACAACTCTGCCCAAGGCAAAAGAACTGCGCCCGATCATCGAAAAGCTGGTCACTCTGGGCAAGCGCGGCGACCTGCACGCCCGCCGTCAGGCCGCAGCACAGCTGAAAGAAGACAAAGACGTCGCAAAGCTGTTTGAAGTTCTGGGCCCCCGTTATGCCGAGCGTCAGGGCGGTTATGTCCGCATCCTGAAAGCTGGCTTCCGCTATGGCGACATGGCGCCGATGGCGATCATCGAATTCGTTGATCGTAACGTCGACGCCAAAGGCGCGGCCGACAAAGCCCGCGTTGCCGCCGAAGAGGCAGCAGAAGAATAAGAAAGCCCGGCTTTCTGATTTTCAGCCCCCGCGTCCTAGGCGCGGGGGTTTTTTGTGGGAAACTGGCGCGCTCGCTGTTCAGTTGCCAGAATCGGAAACATCGGTGATCCTTTGAGAAATTGAAGGATCGCAATATGTTTAGATATATACTATTTGCGCTCGGGATTGGCGCATCCACGGCCTTGTTTGCGCAAGAGGCATCTGATGATGCCGCCGCAGCAGAAGACGCCTCGGCCACTTCATCCGATCTGTTGACAGACGCAGAACTGCAAACATTGGTTGCACCGGTGGCTCTTTACCCCGACACGTTGCTCATACAGATCTTTGTCGCGGCCACGCAGCCTTTGGAAATTGTGAAGGCAGAACGATATTTGCTGGACAATGCCGATCGCGATCCTGCCGAGCTTGAACCCGAAATCGAAGCTATGGGCTGGGATCCTTCCGTCAGTGTTTTGGCGACGGCATTTCCCGAAGTTGTTGGTCAGATGGCCACCCATATTGATTGGACCGAGACCATGGGCACAGCGATGCTGGCGCAATCGGATGATGTGATGGATGCGGTTCAGGTGATGCGAGATCAGGCAATCGATAGCGGTGCGTTGGTATCGGGACCTGAACAAACAGTTGAAGTGTCTGACGACGACACGGTTGTGATCACCCCCACGCAACCTGAAACCGTGTACGTCCCGCAATATAACTCGGAGACTGTTTATACGGGCCCGTCGACCGGAGATGTTGTGGGTGCGGCGCTGCTCACTTTTGGGACCGTAGCGCTGATCGACGAAATATTTGACGATGATGATGACTGGTACGACTATTGGGGCTGCCGGAACTGTGGTGGCTGGAATGGTCAACCCATCGTCAGGAACCCCGATATCGACATAGATGTCGACCGCAACATAGACATCGACAAAGAAATCGACCTCGGCGACCGGACGGAAATCGGATGGCAACCCGATCCCGACCGTCAACAGCAGGCCAGGGATAAAATCGCTGATCACAAAAGGCCTGAAAACGGCCGAGGTGACCTGCCGGTTAACCGCCCCGACGGTCGCACCGACGAACTGCGTGCCAAGCTGAGCCGTGAATCTGGCGCGGCCGACATAAGTCAGGACCGGGGGGCGGCGCTTGCGGCCAGTGCGGGTGCTGGGGCCATCGCGGGCAGTGCTTTAGCAAACCGTGGTGGAAAAACGGATTTGCCTCAGGTGAACCGCGGCAACGTGGATCGGGATAAGGTCGCTGCCAAGCAGAAGGCCATTAACCGTACAAAACAACAGCCTGATGCAGCAAAAAAACCTGTCAAAAGGAAATCCCAAGCCGTCCAGAAACCTCAGGCAAAGAAAGCAGCCGCTCAACGCAAACCCTCTGCATCCAAAGGTAAGGCGATGAAGAAAAAAGCGTCGGGCAGCAGAACCCACAAGGCGTCCAAACGTGGGCACGCCGCCAAAGGCAAGCGGAGACGGTAAGATGCGTAGATCAGTTATTTCTTTTGCCCTGATTGCCTTGTCAGCAGGTCCTGCGCTGTCCGACGGTGCCAGTTTTGACACTCCGCAAACTGCTCTGGACGCGTTTGTCGAAGCGCTAAAGGCGGATGATCAAAGCAAGTTACTGGAGATATTCGGGCCAGAAGCCGAAGACCTGATTGGCACAGGCGATCCGGCAGAGGATCAGGAAAGACGGCGGGAAGTTCTCGGCATGTACGCAGAGGGGTACCGCTTTCAGCCCGAAGATGACGGGGTCGTTCTACTTTTGGGTGAGGACGCCTGGCCCTTCCCGATTCCAATTTTTCGTGAGGAAGACGGTTGGCAATTCGATCTTGAAGCCGGGATCGAAGAGCTTTCCGCCCGTGAGATCGGTTTGAATGAGTTGGAAGTGATCGAGTTGCTTGAGGCTTATGTCGATCTTCAGGCGGCATTCCGACTGGTTGATCACAATGGCGATGGTGTCATGGAATTTGCCCAGACGATTATCGCCGATCCTGATGAACGAAACGGGTTGTTCTGGCCGGACGAAGACAGCTTTGTCGGCGCAGCGCTGGCCCGTGCCGCGGCTACCGGGTGGAGCGACGGCGAGGCTGATTATGAGGCTGAACCGTTCCTGGGATACTATTACACGATCCTGCAGGCGCAGGGTCCGAACGCTCCGGGTGGTGCCTATTCCTATTTCGTCGGTGACCGGTTCGTCGCGGGGCACGCGCTTTTGGCGGTGCCGTCAGAATATGGGGAGACAGGCATTCACTCGTTTCTGGTGGGGGAGAACGGGATTGTCTACGAGGCAGATTTCGGTGCGGATACGCCTGAACGAACGGCTGACATAACAACCTATGATCCCGGTCCGGATTGGGTGCCGGTCGAATAGTGCAGCAAACTAGAAACAGGCTGTCGCATTCAAGTCATTTACGGCGATTTTCGGAGACGACACCTTAGCAGTACCGAGGCACGCTATTAAAAGTGTGTGGAGGGCAATTGATGGCAGCACTTTTTGAAGTACCGAGCGAACTCGCGGGGCCATCCGTTTGGACCGGTCGGGAGATGGCTGAGCGGCAAGGCGAGTGGATTGTCGATCTGTCGGCGGACGACATTGCAGATCTTGAGCAAGCCGCCTGCCACTACCTAAGCCTTGGGCGTGATATCGGTGAGATCAACAAAACAGACTTCCCACTGAACCGGATGGACAGCCATCTGGCAAGCCTACGCGACAAGCTGATCAACGGTATCGGGTTCGAAGTTATCCGGGGCCTGCCGGTGCAGAGCTATTCTCAGGAAATGGCCGCAGCAATCTTTTGTGGTGTCGGTTCGAACCTGGGTTCTGCACGCTCGCAGAATGCGCAAGGGCATATTCTGGGGCATGTCCGTGACATTGGTGCCGACGCGGGTGATCCGAATACACGGATTTACCAGACCCATGAGCGCCAGACCTTTCACACGGACAGTGCTGATATCGTCGGATTAATGTGTCTGCGGGACGCTAAGGAGGGTGGGGATTCACTGTTGGTCAGTGCTGAAACCATCTACAATCGGATGCGGGCTGAATGCCCTGACCTGCTTGAGCTGCTGTTTGATCCGCTTGCGACAGACCGCAGGGGTGAAGTGCCCGAGGGGATGCAACCCTTTATGACTATCCCGCCCTTCAGTTGGCATGACGGCAAAGTGACCGTGTTTTATCAGCGCCAATATATCGACAGCGCGCAGCGGTTCCCCGAGGCCATGCGGCTGACTCCGGATCACATTGCGGCGCTGGATAAATTCGATGCACTGGCCAATGACCCCGAGTTACATCTGACCATGCGGTTGCAACCCGGTGATATGCAGTTCGTCTACAACCACTCTCAACTGCACGACCGGACCGGATTCACCGATTGGCCGGACCGGGACCAGCGACGCCACCTCTTTCGCCTGTGGCTGTCGCCCGAGGGTGACCGGGAACTGCCAGACGTGTTTCGGCAACGCTATGGCACGATCGAGGTTGGCAACCGGGGCGGGATCATTACCAAGGGCACCCGACTGCACGCACCACTTGACTGAACCCCAGCAGATGCTTGCATTACGGGGCGCAGGGAAGCATATCCATCTCAACTCTGTACGTTGAGGTCAAAATGCTCCGCGCGACACTAATCGCTCTCTCTTTCGCTTGCGCCTCGGTGGCCACGGCTGAAACCCGCGTTCCGCAATCCCAAGCCGAGATATCCATGGGCTTCGCGCCCGTCGTCAAAGAGGCATCTCCGGCGGTGGTCAACATCTATGCCAAGATCGTGCGGCAGGGTCGGGCGAATCCGTTCTTCTCGGACCCGTTTTTTCAGGATTTCTTTGGGGGCGGTTTCGGTGAACCACGCCCGCGGGTTCAAAACTCGCTGGGATCCGGGGTGATCCTGTCGGCAGATGGTTACGTGGTGTCGAACTACCACGTGGTTGGTACCGCTACGGAAATCCGTGTGGTGACGACAGACCGGCGGGAATATTCTGCGCAGGTGGTGTTGGGCGACAAGGAAAGCGATATTGCCATTCTGCGGCTGGATGAGGCTGAAGACCTGCCCTTTTTGCAATTGCGCGACTCGGACCATGTGGAGGTCGGAGAACTGGCGCTGGCCATCGGCAACCCGTTCGGAGTTGGGCAAACGGTGTCCTCGGGCATTATCTCGGGTCTGGCGCGGACAGGCACGGCCACGGGCAATGCGCGCGGGTACTTCATTCAGACGGATGCGGCGATCAACCCGGGCAATTCCGGCGGCGCGTTGATTGACGTGAACGGCGATCTGATCGGGATCAACACCTCGATTCTGACCCGTTCGGGCGGCTCGAATGGCATTGGCTTTGCTATCCCCGCCAACCTGGTGGCGGAATTCCTACGTCAGGCGCAGGACGGCAATGACAGCTTCATCAGTCCCTGGGCCGGGATGGCCGGCCAGCATATGAGCGCGGATATCGCCGAATCTCTGGGTTTGGTGATCCCCTTGGGGGTTGTGATCTCGGACCTGCACCCGCTTAGCCCGCTGGCCGAGGCCGGGCTGCGCGTGGGCGATGTGGTGACCCATGTGGATGGGGACGAAGTGAACTCTCCGGCCGAGATGAAATTCCGCATGTCCGTGGCCGGCGTCGGTGGTATCTCGGTTTTGACCCTGCTGCGCGCGGAAGAGCAGGCTGAGGTTAACGTCGCATTGATAAAGGCACCAGATACTCCAGCGGCCGAGGAAACCACGCTGGATGATCAAACTGTAATGCCGGGCTTGATCGTATCACGCATCAACCCGGCAGTGATATCCCGGATGGGGTTGGTGCTGTCTCAGACCGGCGTGGTTGTGGTGGATGCGGGGCGATATGGCGGTCGCTCGGGGCTGCGCGCGGGGGATGTGGTCAGTGGCATCAACGGCACTCAGGTTACCCACCCGCAGGACGTGGTCGATGCGTTGACCGACCCGGGGCGCAGGTTAACGTTCGATATTCTGCGCGGGGGGCGTTCGGTCTCTCTGCGGTTCCGGCTGTAATTCCTTGAGCGACCTATTCGACACCGGGGCCGCCGAGCCCACACCACCCGCGCACCGCCCATTAGCGGATCGGTTGCGGCCGCAAACGCTGGCTGAGGTGATCGGGCAGGAGCAGGTCCTGGGCCCCGATGCGCCACTGGGGGTCATGCTGGCCTCGGGCAGTTTGTCCAGTCTGGTGTTCTGGGGCCCTCCGGGGGTGGGCAAGACCACCATCGCACGGCTGCTGGCGCAGGAAACGGATCTGCATTTCGTTCAGATCAGTGCGATCTTTACCGGCGTGCCGGATCTGAAGAAAGTGTTCGAGGCCGCCAAGATCCGCCGTCAGAACGGGCAGGGCACGTTGCTGTTCGTGGACGAAATCCACCGTTTCAACAAAGCCCAGCAGGACGGGTTTCTGCCGCACATGGAGGACGGGACAATCCTGCTGGTCGGCGCCACGACCGAAAACCCGTCCTTTGAACTGAACGCTGCTGTGCTCAGCCGGGCGCAGGTGCTGGTTTTGGAACGGCTGAGCCTCACCGATCTGGAGCGCCTGACCCAACGGGCTGAGAAGGAACTAGGTCGCGCTTTGCCGCTGACTGGACACGCCCGCGAAGCACTACAAGAAATGGCCGATGGCGACGGCCGGGCGCTATTGAATCTGATCGAGCAGATCGCGGCGTGGAAGGTCGATGCACCGCTGGACCCCGATGCGCTGTCGACGCGGCTGATGCGTCGGGCCGCGAAGTACGACAAGTCGGGGGATGAGCACTACAACCTGATTTCGGCCCTGCATAAATCGGTGCGTGGGTCCGACCCGGATGCGGCGCTCTATTGGTTTGCGCGGATGCTGACGGGGGGTGAAGACCCTCGGTATCTGGCGAGGCGGATCACGCGGATGGCGGTCGAGGATATCGGTCTGGCCGATCCGCAGGCGCAAGCGATCTGTCTGCAATCGTGGCAGACATATGAGCGGCTGGGCAGCCCTGAGGGCGAGTTGGCACTGGCGCAGGCTCTGGTTTATCTGGCGCTGGCCCCGAAATCGAATGGGGCCTATGTGGGCTACAAGGCGGCGATGCGGCTGGCCAAGCAATCAGGTAGCGAACCACCTCCCAAGCACATCCTGAACGCGCCGACCTCGCTGATGAAGGATCAAGGTTATGGTGCGGGCTATGCCTATGACCACGACGCCGAGGATGGATTCTCCGGCCAGAACTACTTTCCGGATGGGATGGAGCGGCCCAAGCTGTATCAACCGGTCGAACGTGGGTTTGAGCGTGAGTTGAAAAAGCGTCTGGACTATTTTGCCAAGCTGCGGTCACAGCGGAACGGTTGACTCTTGGCCCTTTGCACGCCACAGACGCGCATGTTTTCTAGGGCACTGACAGACAGGTTTACCGCGCGGATGATCTGCGCGACGCAGGGGATATCGGCATGAGCGGCGTACAGATGATCACCGTGGCAGAAGGTGACGGCGACCAGCGGCTGGACCGTTGGCTGCGTCGCCTGTTTCCGCATGTCAGCCAAGGCCGCATCGAAAAGATGTGCCGCAAGGGCGAACTGCGGGTTGAGGGCGGTCGGGTGAAGGCCTCGACCCGGTTGGAGGCCGGTCAGGTCGTGCGCGTTCCGCCGCTGCCGGATGCCGATCACAAGCCAGTTGAGGTCAAAAAGCGCATCTCGGACGCCGATGCCAAGATGATCCAGTCTTGCGTGATCTATCGCGACGATCACGTTCTGGCATTGAACAAACCGCATGGCCTGCCGGTGCAGGGCGGCAGCGGCCAAACCCGCCACGTGGACAGCCTGTCCGAGGCGCTGAGGTTCGGCTATGACGAAAACCCCCGTCTTGTGCATCGATTGGACAAGGACACGTCGGGTGTTCTGCTGTTGGCCCGCACGCGCGAGGCGGCCAAAGGGCTGACGGCAGCGTTCCGTCACCGTGATACGCGCAAGATCTACTGGGCCTTGGTCGCCGGTGTGCCGACGCCATATCTGGGCGAGATCAAGACCGGGTTGGTCAAGGCGTCCGGCCATGGCAAGCAGGGCGAAGGCGAAAAGATGGTCCCCGTGCATATGAACGAGGTCAACGATACGCCGGGCGCGAAACGGGCGCATACGCTTTATGCGACGCTCTACCGGGTAGCCGGGCGCGCGGCGTGGGTGGCGATGGAGCCGATCACGGGCCGCACCCACCAGCTGCGGGCGCATATGGCCGCGATTGGGCATCCGATCATCGGTGACGGCAAGTATGGTGGCTCGGGGCAGGAAAACCTGGGCGATGGCTGGGGCGCGCAACTGGGCGGGATCATCAGCAAAAAACTGCACCTGCACGCACGGCAAGCGACATTCCAGCATCCGGTGACACGCAAAACCATCACCGTGACTGCACCGTTGCCGGAACATATGAAACACAGCTGGGACACCTTCGGCTGGACCGAGGACTTGGCCGCGGACGACCCGTTCGAGGAGTTGCAATGAGCAAACCCTTGCGTCTGGTGCTGTTCGATGTTGACGGCACGCTGGTCGACAGTCAGGGCAGCATCGTTGCGGCAATGACAGCCAGTTTCGATGCGCTCTCCCTGCCGGTGCCAGAGCGTGAGACCATCTTGTCCATTGTTGGTCTGTCCTTGCCCATCGCCATGGCGCGGTTGGCGTCAGAGCACTCAGATACTGTTCAGCAGCGACTGGTCGAAGGCTACAAACAGGCTTATCACGCACATCGGCTTGAACAGGGGGCGGCCAGTTCTCCCCTCTACCCCGGGGCGATGGATGCGATTGAAGCGTTGCATGCGGTGCCCGAGGTTCTGCTGGGTGTGGCCACCGGTAAATCTCAACGCGGACTGGATGCGTTGATGGAGGCCCACGGATTGAACCGCTATTTCGTGACCCGACAGGTTGCCGACCACCATCCGTCCAAGCCACACCCGTCAATGATCGACACAGCCCGCAGCGAAACCGGGGTAGAGGCCGCCAATACGGCCATGATCGGCGACACGCGGTTCGATATGGACATGGCCCGCGCCGCCGGGGTGGCGAGTGTTGGCGTGACCTGGGGGTACCACGACCGCTCTGCTTTGGACGGGGCAACCCGCGTAATTGAAACCTTTGATCAGCTGCCGCGCGCGCTGGATGACATCTGGACTGAAAAATGAGCGACTGGAAGCCGAAACGATTTTGGACCGAGAGTGCAGTGGCCGAAGCCGAAGTCGGCTATACCGTTGAACTGGATGGTCGCCGCGTGAAAACTCCGGCCAAGGCGGCACTGATCCTGCCGACGCGTGCCATGGCCGAAGAGGTCGCCGCTGAATGGGACGCACAAAAGAAAGAGGTCGACCCGACCTCGATGCCGTTTACCCGTTCGGCAAATGCTGCAATCGATAAGGTTCGTCACCAACACGCCGAGGTTGCGGAAATGCTGGCCGACTACGGCGATTCGGACCTGCTGTGCTACCGCGCTACGCACCCGCAAGAGTTGCAGGAGCGACAGGCTGCGCACTGGGACCCGGCGCTGGACTGGGCCGCCGAGGCGCTTTCGGCGCGGTTGCTGCCCGTAGCCGGTGTTTTGCATCATCCTCAGCCGTCTGCCGCTCTGGCCGTCCTCAGACAGCGCGTTTACGGGCTTAACGACTTTCAAATGGCTGCATTCCACGATCTGGTCAGCCTTTCAGGGTCGCTCATTCTCGGTTTTGCCGCTGCCCAAAATTGGCGCAGCGCGGATGAAATATGGGGAATTTCCAGGCTCGACGAACTTTGGCAGATAGAACAATGGGGCCACGATGATGAAGCCCACGCGGCTGCGGAGACCAAAAAGGCGGCTTTTTTGCACGCGAAACGGTTCTTTGACCTCTCGGTTTGAGCCCTCGAGGCCTGATTTTCCGACATTGGATGAGTCATCCTTGAATTGACTCATCGTTTTCCCTGATCCGGGCCTTGACGTTTGTTTATGAATACGCCCAAACTCAAGCCCACTAAAGGGGAGACACCTTTGGGGAAACCTTTCTGGTGCCAAGGGTGCCGGACAGAGCCGTCCCAGGACCGGGGCGGATAATCAGGAAGAGGTAAAAATGAAAAAATCCGTAATCTTGGGCGTGGCAACCATCGCCGGCCTGGCTGCTGGCGCGGCTGCGGCGGGGACTGCCGATGATGTCAAGGCGCGCGGCAAACTGAACTGTGGCGTGGCGACCGGCGTTCCCGGCTTTGCCAGCCCGGACGCCAACGGCGAGTGGCAGGGCTTTGACGTGGCCGTATGCCGCGCGGTTGCAGCCGCCGTTCTGGACGATCCGACCGCTGTTGAATTCATTCCGACCACCGGTAAGACGCGTTTCACCGCGCTGGCGTCGGGCGAGATCGACATGCTGGCCCGTAACACCACCTGGACCTTCAGCCGCGACGTCGACCTGAAGTTCGAATTTGTCGGCATCAACTACTATGATGGTCAGGGCTTTATGGTTCCCAAGGCGCTGGGCGTCAGCTCGGCCAAGGAACTGGACGGCGCAACCGTCTGCATTCAGACCGGTACCACCACCGAGCTCAACCTGGCGGATTTCTTCCGCATCAACAACATGAGCTACGAGCCGGTTCCGATCGAAACCAACGCCGAAGCGCAGCAGCAGTATCTGGCTGGTGCCTGTGACGTCTACACCACTGACGCATCCGGCCTGGCGGCAACCCGCGCCACCTTCGAAAACGCAGCAGATCACGTGATCCTGCCCGAAATCATCTCGAAAGAGCCGCTGGGCCCGCTGGTCCGCCACGGCGATCACGAGTGGGGCGATGTGGTCCGTTGGACCCTGAACGCGCTGATCGCAGCCGAAGAACTGGGCGTGACCTCGGCCAACATCGACGAGATGGCGGCTGGCACCGACAACCCCGAAGTGAACCGTCTGCTGGGCAGCGAAGGCACTCTGGGTGAGATGCTGGGTCTGGACGCGACCTGGGCACAGCGCGCGATCAAAGTCGGCGGCAACTACGGCGAAGTGTTTGCCAAGAACATCGGTGAGGAAACTCCGATTGGTCTGGCACGCGGCCTGAACGCACAGTGGACCGATGGCGGCCTGCTGTACGCACCGCCGTTCCGCTAAAATCCACGGAAAAGGGCGCAGGGCAACCCGCGCCCTTTTTCCTTAAATAAGAAACACTCCCGAATAGATTGAGCGAAGACCAACTTCGCCGGCTACGAACGGGATGAACGGGGAAAAACATAGGTCATGACGACACTCACTGACCCGCCGAAGGAGCACTTCCGGCTGTCCATGCTCCTTTACGATACGCGGTATCGATCTGCGACTATCCAAGTCATCGCGATGATCGGTTTCATGCTTCTGGCAGCTTGGATTATCAACAACACGATCCAGAACCTCGAAACGCTGGGCAGAACAGTCGGTTTCGATTTTTTTGCCGAGCCAGCCAGCTATGACATCAACCAACGTCTGCTGGAATACGACTCGCGCGATACCCACCTGCGTGCGGCCTTTATCGGGCTGCTGAACACGCTGGTTGTCGCAGTTCTGGGCTGTATTACGGCAACGGTCATCGGCGTCATGGTTGGTGTTCTGCGGCTGTCGAATAACTGGCTGATTGCGCGGATCATGACGGTCTACGTTGAAATGTTCCGTAACGTTCCGGTCCTGCTTTGGATCGTGTTCGCCATGGCGATCCTGATCGAAAGCCTGCCTGCGCCGCGCGCCTTCCGGGGTGAAAATCCAGAAGCGACGATGGATCTGTTCGGCACGGTCGCTGTGACCAATCGCGGGGTCTACATCCCCGAATTCCTGTTTTCGCGCGGTTTGGGTGACATCCACCTGTTCGGCACGTCGAGCCTGCGGTTTGACGTCTCTCTGGACCTGATCGCGTTCCTGATCGTGCTTGGCGGCAGCATCTTTGCCATGCGGAAGGTTTCTGCATGGGCCAACGCGACGCAGGAAAAGACGGGCGACCGTCCGACCATCTGGCACATCCAATTGGGCCTGCTGTTCGTGCCGTCGGCCATCCTGCTGGGCGCACTGGGTTTCCATCTGGGCTACCCCGAGTTGAAGGGCTTTAACTTCACCGGCGGCACCCATCTGCGGAACTCGCTGATCGCGCTGTGGCTGGCCCTGTCGCTGTACACTGCGGCTTTCATTGCCGAGATCGTTCGCGCCGGTATTCTGGCCATCTCGAAGGGTCAGACCGAGGCCGCATCCGCACTGGGTCTGCGCCCGGGCCGGACCATGCGTCTGGTGATCCTGCCGCAGGCCTTGCGGGTGATCATCCCGCCGATGATCTCGAACTATCTGAACCTGACCAAGAACTCGTCGCTGGCGATCGCGGTCGGGTATATGGATATCACGGGTACGCTGGGTGGTATCACCATGAACCAGACCGGACGTGAGCTGGAATGCGTTCTTCTGCTGATGCTGGTCTACCTGACCATCTCTCTGAGCATCTCGGCGGTGATGAACTGGTACAACAACCGTGTCAAACTGGTGGAGCGGTAATATGAGTGATGTTTCATTTGTCCGCACGGAAATGTTGCCGGAACAGGCACCGCCTGCATCCGAGGTCGGTGTGCTGGGATGGATCAGGCATAACCTGTTCTCAAGCTGGCTGAATGCGATTCTGACAATCGTTTCGCTGGTCTTCATCTACTATGTGCTCTCCAACATTCTGTCTTGGACTTTCGAATCCGTTTGGAATGCCAATTCCCTTTCGGAATGTCGTGAGATCATGATGGCCACATGGGGCGACACCCATGGTCACGCCTGTTGGGGCGTGATCAAGGACCGGTGGCTGCAGTTGCTGTATGGGTTTTATCCACCTTATCCGGCGCATCCGGACGCGACGTGGTCCAACCCACCTGAATCGGGTGGTTGGCCCGCCTATTTCCGGCCTAACCTGACCTTCATCCTGTTGCTGGTTGCTATTGCGCCAGTGTTGTTCACCAAAGTGCCGCGTAAGCTGTTGATCGTAACAGCGGCTTATCCGTTCCTTCTGCCTTGGCTGATGTGGGGCGGCAGCATCTGGGGGCCACTGATGGTCGCTGCCGGATTTGCCATCGGGTATTTCGCCTACAAGGTCGTGCTTCCTATGGCGGGGTCCCTGACGGCGTTAATCCTGGCAATTGCGCTACCCATTCTGTGGTGGCTGTTTGCCGCTGGCGCAGTTGCTGACGCAATCAACTCTGTCATTCCGATTGGTATAGCGACTGTCGAAAGCCGTGACTTCGGTGGCTTCATGCTGGCGATCCTGTTGGGTGTTGTTGCCATTGGTGTTTCGCTTCCCATCGGCATCGTTCTGGCGTTGGGTCGTCAGTCCGACCTGATGATTGTCAAATACCTGTGCGTGGGCTTTATCGAATTCATTCGGGGCGTTCCGCTGATCACCCTGCTGTTCGTGGCCTCGCTGCTGTTGAACCTGTTCCTGCCGCCGGGCACCAACTTTGACATCATCCTGAGGGTGATGATCATGATGACCCTGTTCTCGGCCGCCTATATGGCCGAGGTGATCCGGGGTGGTCTGGCGGCATTGCCGCGTGGTCAGTATGAGGGCGCAGACAGTCTGGGTCTGAACTACTGGCAGGCGCAGCGGCTGATCATCATGCCGCAGGCGCTGAAAATCTCGATCCCGGGCATCGTGAGCACGTTCATTGGTATCTTCAAGGATACGACACTGGTCTCGATCATCGGTCTGTTCGACGTGATCGGCCTGACCAACGGCATACGCGCCGATACCGCCTGGAACGGCGTCTACTGGGAACTGTTTGCCTTTATTGGCGTACTGTTCTTTGTCGTCTGCTTCTCCATGTCCCGTTATTCCATGTACCTGGAGCGCAAGCTTCAGACTGGCCACCGTTAAGGAGTTCAACACATGTCTGAACTTGCAATTGAACGCGAAATCGACCGCTCCAAGATGCAGGTGAGCGACGAGGTCGCCATCGAAATCACCAACATGAACAAGTGGTACGGCTCCTTTCACGTGCTGCGCGACATCAATCTGACCGTCAATCAGGGCGAGCGGATTGTTATCGCGGGGCCGTCGGGATCGGGCAAGTCCACCCTGATCCGCTGCCTGAACGCGCTGGAGGAACACCAGCAGGGCACGATCATCGTGGACGGGACCGAGCTGTCGAATGACCTGAAGAACATCGACAAGATCCGGTCCGAGGTTGGCATGGTGTTCCAGCACTTCAACCTGTTTCCGCACCTGACCATTCTGGAGAACTGCACGCTGGCCCCGATCTGGGTGCGCAAGACGCCCAAGAAAGAGGCCGAAGAGCGCGCGATGCATTTCCTGGAAAAGGTGAAGATTCCCGATCAGGCGCTGAAATATCCCGGTCAGCTATCCGGTGGTCAGCAGCAGCGTGTGGCGATTGCGCGAAGCTTGTGCATGATGCCGCGGATCATGTTGTTCGATGAACCGACTTCGGCGTTGGACCCCGAGATGATCAAAGAGGTGCTCGACACCATGATCGAACTGGCCGAGGAAGGTATGACCATGCTGTGTGTGACCCACGAGATGGGCTTTGCCCGTCAGGTCGCCAACCGCGTGATCTTCATGGATGCCGGTCAGATCGTGGAGCAGAACGAACCGGAAGAGTTCTTCAACAACCCGAAAAGTGAGCGGACCAAGCTGTTCCTCAGCCAGATTCTGGGTCACTGAACCCAGCGAAAGTGACGAAAAGGCGGGGTTTTGCCCCGCCTTTTTTCATTCCAGCAACTCGCGCGGAATGGTGAACCCCAGCACGGTTCCGCTGTGCCAGCGGACCTGTGTCCAGTCGTCGGTATCAAAACGGATCACGGTCGTCGCACAGGTTGGGTAGTCATGAAACCGAGGGTGATCCGGGGCCTGCCGGACAATACGGCTGGCAAAGGTACCAATGCCGGGATTGTGCCCCAGTATCAGTACAGTGGGTTTCGTTGCCCCTGACAGTTCGCGTAGAATGTCCTCAGAAGCCGCGTGGTAGAGCGCCCGGTGAAAACAGACCTTATCGGCCTGCAGGCCCATCCTGTCCCAAGTCTCTCGCGTACGGGTTGAGGTCGAGCTGAGCACCTCATCCGGCAACCAGCCATTTTCGCGCAGCCATCTGGCGATCGCCGGGGCCGATTTGCGCCCGCGTTTGTTCAAGGGGCGGTCGTGATCGTCGAGCGACAGGTCTCCCCAACTGGATTTCGCGTGGCGGGTTAGGATCAGGGTGCGGGTCATGACGGGTGGAAAGCTCTCATGTGATGGGCGGATTGTTCCGGGTCGCGCCCAGCACCCGCGCTGAGCGGGCAGGACAGCCGTGCAAGGCAACCACCGCTCATGCAGGTTTGCCCTTCGGCGGTCGAGAGGTGGCCGTGGCAGGCGTCGACGTCATAGAAGCTTTGACTGTTCAGTGCACCGACCGGACAGGTATGGGTACAGGGAGCCGGGCAATCTGTGCAAGGTGACGTGCCGCTGCTTTCGGGGATGTCGAATTCCCGCGCGAAATGCAGCGCCCCACGGTATGAGATCATCATGCCCACCGTATCATGCACCAAAGCGCCGACCGGGCTGCTGAAGGTGCGACCGGATTTCAGCGCCCAGTCGATAAAGGGCGCATATGGTGGTCCGCCAAACGGAAAGTGTGCCTGTGCGCCCAGATCCTGAGCCATCTGCCCAATGACGCTGCTGGACCAGCGGTCCACCGGGTCCGGCCGCGACCATTCTGGGGACGCCTTCAGGACAGGCCAGAAAGCGGCACCCGCGCCCAACAGAACCAGAGTTCCCCCGTCCAGCCCCTTGGCACCACTTAGTCGTGGATGCGTCGCGCCCATGACGATCAGGCCCGCTTGATATGCCGCGCGCATGACCCAGCCATAGCTGACTGCCGCCGCGTAAGAGGATGGTGGGGGATGTCCGGTCATCTCTCCTCTGCGGGTTAGATCAATCGGGTCGGATCAGCGATCCGGCACCGTGTTCAGTAAACAGTTCCAGCAATACGGCGTTGGGCGCGCGTCCGTCCAGAATAACCACTGCGCGGACCCCGCTGTGCAGGGCGTCCAGCGCCGTTTCGGTCTTGGGGATCATGCCGCCTGCAATCGTGCCATCCATCGTCATTTCGCGGATCTGACCGGCTTTCAACTCGGTCACGACGTCTCCACCTGCGTTTTTCACACCAGAAACATCCGTCAGCAACAGCAGCCGGTCTGCCTTTAGCGCGGATGCGATGGCCCCGGCGGCGGTGTCGCCATTGATGTTGAAGGTCTCACCATTCTTGCCAGCCCCCAAGGGCGCAATCACCGGAATCACGTCGTGCGAGAACAGGTTATGCAGGATAGCCGGGTTCATCTCGGACGGAGAGCCGACAAACCCAAGCGAGGGATCTGCCTGATCGCAGACGATCAGGTTGGCGTCCTTGCCCGACAAGCCCACGGCGGTGCCACCCTGACCGTTGATCGCCTGCACGATGCGCTTGTTCACGAGGCCGGATAGAACCATTTCGACCACTTCGACGGTGGCCTTATCTGTCACACGCTTACCATTAACAAACTCGGACTGGATGTTCAGCTGATCCAGCATTGCATTGATCATCGGCCCGCCACCATGCACGATCACCGGGTTCACACCGACCTGACGCATCAGGACGACGTCGCGGGCGAAGCTCTCCATCGCTTCGTCGCTGCCCATGGCGTGGCCGCCCAGTTTGATAACGACGATTGCCCCATCATAGCGCTGTAGGTACGGCAGAGCGCTGTTCAAAGTGGCGGCGGTGGCGATCCAGTCCCGATTCATATCTCGTGTCTTCATGGCTGCTTATCCCTCTGAAGTTCCGTGTTAGGACCTTTGAAGGGTGCTGCCAAGGGCGAACCTATTCCAGGTGGGCTATGATAGACCGCAGTGTGGGGATGCCATCGCCCTTTTCAGACGAGGTCAGCACAATCTCCGGGTAGGCGGCGGGATGTTTCGACAGTGCTCCGCGCACCTGCTCCAGCACCTTTTCCCGATCCTTGGCTTTGACTTTGTCGGCTTTGGTCATCACACATTGAAAGGTCACGGCACTGGTATCCAGCAGCTTCATGATCTCGGCGTCGACCGGTTTCACCCCATGGCGTGAGTCGATCAGGACAAAGGCCCGGCGCAGGGTCTGACGACCGCTCAGGTACTGTTTCAGCAGCCGCTGCCACTTTTCCACCACCTTCACCGGCGCGTTGGCATAGCCATAGCCGGGCAGGTCGACCAGATAGAGTTCGGGGCCTTGGGTGAAAAAGTTGATCTCTTGCGTGCGGCCCGGCGTGTTGGACGCACGCGCCAGCCCCTTGGTGCCGGTTAGAGCGTTGATCAGGCTGGATTTGCCAACATTTGAACGGCCCGCAAAGCAGACCTCTAGCCGGTCGGGCGCGGGCAGGCCATTCATGGCGACTACACCTTTGACGAACTCGGATTCACCTGCAAACAACTTTCGCCCACGCTCTTGCGCGAACTCATCGGGATCTTCGGCCAAGGGGAAGGGAAGGGTGTTCATAGCAGTTCTACCTTATCGCCAACCGAAATTGCGCCGCCCTCAAGAACCTCGGCATAGACGCCAAAGTCCTTGTGACCCCAAGTCTCTAGTGCGCCCAGCGTATCCGCGTCACACGCGCCAGTTTCCGGGTTGGCTGTTGTCGCCAGACAGCGCGTAATGCGTTCACGAATGCGAAACACAGCGTCGCCGATCTGAAGGTCGCGGCCCAGCCACTCAAACTCCTCCCACAGAGGCAGACCATCGAACCAGATGTTGCCGCGCCAGCGGTTTATCGACAGGTCTTGCCCCAGCTTTTGGCCGACCGCGCGATGCGAGGCCATGTTGCACAAGCTGATTGAGGGAAAGTCACTGTCTGTCATTCCGCGCCCCGGTACCCGAATGATACGCGCGGATGCGGCTCGGTCCGGGGGCATCAGCGGTTTGACCCAATCAAGAAAGACCTGCTGTTCGCTGTCGGGGGCAAAGGTCAAATCCGGGCGGTCCGGGTGGGACAAAGTCAGCATATTCCCATTTGACCGCGCCGAAATCGCCATCAGTTGCGGCGCCTTGGCACCCCGGCTGAAGTTGGCGCAAGGAACCCAGCCCGAGCCATCCGCCTTGGAAGCCTCGTGCGCGACCGCCCAAACGCGATCCCCGGGCATGGTCTGCCCGGGGTTCACGGTTACGGTTTCGACGGCTTCGCGACCATGGCTTTTGATCGGATGCCGCCAAAGCTGGGTCACTTCAGCTGTCATTTATCATCCGTCTTTGGTGTGCGCTTAAAGCCGGATTTGATATTGCCGAACACGTCCGGCTTGTAGCCTTGGCTGCGCATAATCAGGTATTGCTGCGTAAACGTGATCGTGTTGTTCGCAATCCAGTAAACAACCAGCCCGCTTGCAAAACTGCCCAGCATGAACATGAAGACCCAGGGCATCCAAGCGAAAATCATCGCTTGCGTGGGGTCAGTCGGTGCCGGGTTCAGCTTTTGCTGCAGCCACATCGAAATACCCAACAGCAGCGGCAGGATACCGATGAAGATCAGCGCCATAAGCGACTCGGGTTCTGGACCGGCCCATGGCAGAAGTCCGAACAGGTTCATGATCGAAGTTGGGTCCGGCATGCTCAGGTCCTGGAAGGGACCAAACCATGGGGCCTGGCGCAGTTCGATGGTGACGAAGATCACCTTATACAGCGAGAAGAAGATCGGGATCTGCATCAGGATCGGCAGACAGCCCGCGGCGGGGTTCACCTTTTCTTTCTTGTACAGCTCCATCATACCCTGCTGCATCTTCTGGCGGTCGTCGCCTGCGGCCTCTTTCAGGGCTTCCATCTGTGGCTGAAGTTCCTTCATTTTCGCCATCGAGACGTAGGACTTGAACGCCAGCGGGAACAGAATTGCCTTGATGATCAGAGTCAGGCCGATAATGGACCAGCCCATGTTGCCGATCAGCAAATTGATGTTGTGCAGCAACCAGAAGATCGGCTTGGTCAGGAAAAAGAACCAACCCCAGTCGATGCTGTCGATGAACTTCTGAACACCTTCCGCCTGATACTCGCGAATGGTTGCCCATTCCTTGGCACCTGCGAACAGCTGCGTGGTGACCTCCTCCGTCGCGCCGGGGGCTACTGTCAGAGTCGGCAGAACGGTTTCGGTTTGATAGATTTTGCGGCGCGAGTCGTATTTTGCGGCGGCCTTGAACGCGGTACCCGGTTCGGGGATCAGCGTGGTCATCCAATAATGGTCGGTAAAGCCGATCCAGCCGTCTTCTTTGACCTGAAAGACTTCGGCCTGCGCGCGCTCGTTCGGGTCGATGTCGAAATCGCGGACATCGCCATAGTCGATCTCGGCCAACGTGCCATCAGCCATCCCGATCACGCCTTCATGCAGGATGAAGAAGTTTTTCAGACCGGGCAGATCGCCGTCTTCGCCAATCCCGTGGCGGGCCAGAATGCCGTAGGGGGCCATGCCAACCTCGGTGGCCGAATTGTTTTCGACCGACTGGGTGACGGTAAACATATAGTTTTCGTCCACCGAGATCATGCGGCGGAAGGTAAGGCCCGTATCATTTTCCCATTTCAGCGTGATCGGTGTGTCGACGCCCAGAGTTTCACCCTGTTCGACCGTCCACAGCGTGTTCGGGCCGGGCACGTCCGCGCCCCCAACTCCGGCGCCCGGGGCCCAACCATATAGAGCATAGTAGGCAGAGTCCGATCCGACCGGGTACAGCAGCTCGACAATCGGCGCACCATCGTCGATGGAAACCTTGTAATCCTTCAGGAACAGCTCATCGATGCGACCGCCCGACAGCGACAGGCTTCCTTGCAGACGGGGAGTGTCAATCTCAACCCGAGGAGCCTGCTCTTCCGGCAGAGTTTCTTCGGCGGCGGCGGTAGCTTCGCCGACAGTGCCTGTGCCAGCTGCGCTGGGTGTCTGAACCTCGTTGCCTTCACTGGCGGCAATCTCGGCCCCTTCCGGCACGGTCGTCTGCTCCGGTGGTGGGAACAGCACGAACCAAACAAGGATCACGAGAAAGCTGAGCGCGGTTGCAAGGATGAGATTCTTGTTCTGATCGTCCATCGGGGACAGCCACCTTAAGCAGTGAAACACACCCGCTGGGTTCAACAGAGTGCAGGCCCAAAGGTCAAGCGGAATCGCCTGTCATTTCGTCACGGATGGCGTATCTTTGGCGTAAATCAGCGATTACAGGCCTGTCTTCCGCCCTATCCTCGGCATTTCGTTGACCTTGAACTGATGCGCGGCCATCCAATCCAGTGTCTTTTCAAACGGCATTGGCTTGCCGATCCCAAAGCCCTGAACGTGATCACATCCCAGTTGCGCCATCAGGGCGTGCTCACCCTTGGTCTCCACACCTTCGGCAAGGGTTTCGACATTCAGACGTTCTGCCATTGTGAGGATCGCACTGACAAGTTGCTGCTGGCTGGCATCGCGATCCGCTTTGGCAACAAAGGACCGGTCGATCTTGATCCGAGCCACGTCAAAGCGTTTGATCGACGCAATCGACGCGTGACCGGTGCCGAAATCGTCCAGATCAATGCAACAGCCCATCTTGGACATGCTGGTCACATTGCGGGTAATCACATCATCAGGGCGGCGCGAAAAGACCGTTTCCAAAATCTCAACCGCCAGCCGGTCCGGGGTCAGGTCGTTTGTGTCCAGTTCCCATTTCAGGCGGTCGACTAAGGCTGGGTCACGTAGTTCCTCGGACGAGAAATTCACGCTAATCCGCGGCACCACGACCCCCGCGCGGTCCCAGTCGCGCATGGCCGCGAAGGCGTAATGCCGAATCGTTTGGCCGAATTTTTCCATTAATTCAGACTGTTCAGCAAAAGGCAGAAAAACTTGCGGCCCCAGCACACCTTTCTGCGGGTGTTCCCAACGCGCCAAAGCCTCGAATCCAGTGACCTGCCCGGTGTTCGTTGAAATCTGAGGCTGAAACCAGGGCCGGATGTCGCCGTTGTCCAACGCTGTTTCGAATTCTTTACGTAGGTTGGCGCGAATGCGCGAGCGGCGGCGGGTTTCGTCGGAATATGCACGAATTGACGATGGCCCATTACGCTGGGCTTCATTCAGCGCGGCTGAGGCGGCGTCGATCCAATCTTCGTATTCTTCTTCCATACCGGACAACAAGCTGAACCCGATCGAGCAAGACACGTACATTCCAGCACCATTCAGCGTAAAAGGGTCCTCAACGGTCGCCTGAATGCGTCCGGCCATCTGAATGCAGACTTCAAGGTCCAGTTGATGGGAGGGGGGCAGGCCGATTACGATCTTTTCCTGGTCCAGGCGAGTCGCGATGTCCTGTGAGCGAACGGCCGATAGGATGCGGCGGCCGAACTGATCTGCCAGGTGATTGGCGGCCGCGTTCCCATGCAGATCCAGAAAATCCGAATACCCATCCAAAGAGACTATGATGCAGGCCGAGTCTGCACCGCTGATTGAACATGACTTGAAGATGCCTTCCAATTCGGCGGCAAAAATGTCCGTTGCCATCAAACCACCAGGCGGACTGCGCAAGTGGTGTTTCTTGGCAGTCCGCGCTTCTATTGTTGCAGCGCCCAAAAATACCAGCGGCAGGCTGAGGGCAACGATCACCAGCGCGCGCTCTCCTCCTATCCAGAAGGCCGCAAGGCTGATAGCTGGAACAAAAGCCAGCGCAGCCGGGCCGTTCAGAACGGACGCAAGAGTGTCGAAAGCGCGTTCGATTGAGATACGTTTCCACATCGGTTTTCTGGCCTCTAGGTTGGGCATGGCGCGTTTAGTGCAACCGTAAAAAACCAATCTGAGTCAGACGTTAACGCAACTGTGGAATTTCACCCGAATTTTCGTCTTTTTTGCCAGGGTTCAGCGCCAGATTTACGAAATCGAACAGTTTCGGGTCCAGCAGATGCGAAGGCCTCGCGTTGGTCAGCGCCCGAAAAATCACCTGACGCCGCCCGGGACTGTTCTTTTCCCATTGGTCCAGAATCTGCTTTACCTGCTGGCGTTGCAGCCCGTCCTGACTACCGCACAGATCGCAGGGGATGATGGGGTAATTCATCGAGGTGGCAAATTTCTCGCAATCGGCCTCGGCGACGTGGGCCAGCGGGCGGAAGACAAACAGGTCGCCCTCTTCGTTCACCAGTTTCGGCGGCATGGTCGCCAGACGCCCGCCGTGGAAGAGGTTCATGAAGAAGGTCTCGAGGATATCGTCACGGTGATGGCCCAGCACCACGGCCGAGCATCCCTCTTCCCGTGCAATGCGGTAGAGGTTGCCTCGACGCAGGCGCGAACACAGGGCGCAATAGGTGCGGCCCTGCGGAACTTTGTCCATGACGACCGAGTAGGTGTCTTGATATTCGATACGATGGGTGACACCCATGCGTTCCAGAAACTCTGGCAGAACAGTTGCCGGAAAACCGGGCTGACCCTGATCCAGATTGCAAGCCAGCAGATCGACGGGCAGCAGACCGCGCCATTTCAGCTCATGAAGAACCGCCAGCAGAGTATAGCTGTCCTTGCCGCCTGAAAGGCAGACCAGCCATTTGGGTGGTTTGCCGTCCTTGTCGTGTGCGGACGGGTCCACCATCCCGTAGTGCTCGATGGCTTCGCGGGTCTGACGCACAATGCGTTTGCGCAGCTTCTTGAACTCGGTGGTCGAGGGCGCGCCGGCAAAGAGCGGGTGGATATCGTCAGCTTCGTCAAACATGCGCAGCACCTACAGCAGTTGATACAACCGGGCAAGTGGCCGGTTGCTACGGCAGGGCATGCACGCGCAATCAGATCGAGGTCACTTACAACCGTCTTTGTTGCAGCAAGGCACCGGGTCATATCCGGTGCCACCCCACGGATGACAGCGGCCAATCCGCCGCGCAGCCAGCCACGCGCCCTTGATTGCCCCATGTTTTTCCAGCGCTTCCAAGGCATAAGCCGAGCATGTGGGCTGATAGCGGCAGTTAAACCCGACCCATGGGCTGAAGATCAGTCGATAGGCCCGGACGGGCGCAGCGAAGATATGCGCCAGCAGAGTCATTTCCTTGGCCCGTGCACTTTGCGCAGGGCATAGCGCAGATCTCCAAGCAAAGCCTCGAACGGACGCGCAGCTGTGACCTCGGCGCGACCGATCAGGACGTAATCCCAGCCTGCTTGCCCCAGAACGGGCAGCACGGCGCGGGCGGCTTCGCGCAGACGCCTTTTGGCGCGGTTGCGAGCGACGGCGTTTCCGACCTTTTTGGAACAGGTGAACCCGACACGAATTCCCGGCGCCTCGTCCGGGGCACGTTTCCGGGCCTGTACCATCATTGATGACGTGCCCTGCCTGCGCGCGCGGGCGGCTTTCAGGAATTCCGACCGTTTCTTTAGAACGATCAATGTTTCAGGCGCGCAAACGGACGCCGCCGGGGGCGTTTCCCCGGGGTGGTCCTTACCATCCACAGGGGCCTCCGGCGGCGTCATGTTCATTACCTGATCGGTGAGCGGTTTACGCGCTCAGCGATTTGCGGCCACGTGCGCGGCGCGCGTTCAGGATCTTGCGGCCAGCCTTGGTGGCCATGCGTGCGCGGAAACCGTGGCGGCGTTTGCGAACCAGGTTCGAAGGCTGATAGGTGCGTTTCATCGCTCCGTCTCCAATCAATAACGGTGGGGTGCGGCGCGGATTCGCCTGGCCCAAGTGTTCGAAGCCCGTCCTCTACTGGGTAGCGGGGGGTAAGTCAAACCCCTAGGTGGGGGTTTTGACGCTATTTGCAACAATTCTGTAACCGCAGCGCACAAAAGGTTTCAAAATAGCGGGTTTAAGGGCCTTATCCCTCACATTCGCGGCTGTAAACATCAACGCAGCGTGAGGTGCCTGTTGCATCGGGCTGCGACGGCGCATGTTGGAGGCAGAATGAAACGCACAAAACCGGACAGCGTCATGAGCGATACAACTCAGGCCCCGCGCAGCGGGCTTGCGCGACATATTCCTTTGCTGGTGATTCTCGCCGTAGCTTCGGTGGGTTTCTTCACCTTGGGTGATTACCTGACCTTTGAGACGCTGCGCGACAACCGCGAGGCGCTGCTGGAATGGCGTGACACGCATTACTGGTCGATGGCCGCCATGTTCATTGCGGTCTATATCGTGATTGTGGCTTTTTCGCTGCCCGGCGCCGCAGTGGCGTCAATGACCGGAGGGTTTCTGTTCGGCCTGTTCGCCGGCACCGTCTTTAACGTTTTTGCAGCAACCGTCGGCGCGTCGGCTATCTTTCTGGCCGCCCGTTGGGGGCTGGGCGAATCCCTGACGGCGCGGCTGGAATCCTCGGAAGGGACGATCAAGAAGCTCAAGGACGGGTTGCGCGAGAATGAGATATCAGTGCTGTTCCTGCTGCGCCTCGTGCCGGTTGTGCCGTTCTTCGTGGCCAATCTGGTGCCAGCGCTGGTCGGCGTAAAGTTCCGCAACTTCCTGATCACCACGGCGCTGGGCATTATTCCGGGTGGCATCGTTTACACTTGGATCGGCGTCGGGCTGGGCGGTGTGTTCGACCGAGGCGAAACGCCGGATGTCTCGCTGCTGTGGGAGCCTTTCGTCATCGGCCCGATCCTGGGCTTGTGTGTGCTGGCGGCATTGCCAATAGTCATCAAAGCCTTGCGCGGCAAAAAGGACGCCTGATCTCATGCAAGAACTGAAAACCGATATCCTGGTGATCGGGGCCGGGTCAGGTGGCTTGTCCGTTGCAGCCGGGGCCAGTCAGATGGGCGCGGATGTGATCTTGCTGGAAGGTCATAAGATGGGCGGCGACTGCCTGAACTTTGGCTGTGTGCCGTCGAAGGCGCTGATTGCCAGTGGTAAGGCGGCCTATGGGCAGGCGCATGCGGTGGCGCTGGGCGTGGCCGATGTGGTGCCGCAGGTGGACTATGCCGCTGCTAAGGATCACGTGCATGACGTAATCGCTCAGATTGAGCCAATGGACAGTCAGGAACGGTTCGAAGGCTTCGGGGTCAAGGTGATCCGGGAATATGGCAGCTTCGTCTCTCGGACGCAGGTGCAGGCAGGGGATCACCTGATCACCGCACGGCGTGTGGTGATCGCCACCGGATCGTCGCCTTTGGTGCCGCCCATCCCCGGTTTGGATCAGGTGCCCTACTATACCAACGAGACCATCTTTGACTTGCGCGACAAGCCCGAACACTTGCTGATTATCGGTGGCGGCCCCATCGGGATGGAGATGGCGCAGGCGCATATCCGGCTTGGCTGCGAAGTAACCGTGATCGAAGGCATGAGAGCGCTGGGTAAGGATGACCCCGAAGCGGCAGAAATCGTGCTGGATGCATTGCGCGCCGAGGGGGTGGCGATCCACGAAAACGCTATGGTCGCGCAGATCCGCGACAAAAAAGGCGTGGTCGAGGTTGTGACCGAGAATGGAGATATTTTCTCGGGCTCACATTTGCTGCTGGCCGCCGGGCGCAAAGCGAATACCGACCGATTGAACCTTGAAACTGCAGGTGTCGAACCGACCCGCACCGGGATCAAGGTTGATGAGACGCTGCGCACGACCAACCGCAAGGTCTATGCCATCGGCGACGTTGCAGGCGGGATGCAGTTTACCCATGTGGCCGGCTATCACGCAGGGATCATCATCCGCTCCGCCCTGTTCGGGCTGCCCTCCAAGGCGAAAACAGCGCATATCCCCTGGGCCACCTTTACCGACCCGGAACTGGCGCAGGTCGGCCTGACCGAGGCGCAGGCACGTGATGAACATGGCGACAGGGTGGAAATCGCGCGGTTCGACTATCACCACAACGACCGAGCCATCTCAGAGCGGAAAACAAAAGGCTTTATTAAGGTCATGGTCGTAAAAGGCCGTCCCGTGGGGGCTACAATCGTGGGGCATCAGGCGGGCGAACTGATCAACTTGTGGTCGCTGGCCTTGGCCAATAACCTAAAGATGGGGCAGATCGCTGCGATGGTTTCGCCCTATCCGACGATCGGAGAGCTTAACAAACGGGTGGCGGGTGCCTATTTCACGCCAAGGCTGTTTGATAATCAGACGGTTAAACGAGTGGTCAGGTTCGTCCAGCGCTGGATACCCTGATCGGAAAGGAAGAGCTTAGTGAACTCGCTGTCGGGCCGATTTCTGATCCTGACGACGGTCTTCGTGATGTTGGCCGAGGTATTGATCTTTGTGCCCTCGATCGCGCGCTTTCGCGAGGATTTCCTGCTGAACCGGCTTGAGCGGGCGCAGATCGCTTCGCTGGCGCTGTTGGCCGATGACATGCTGGCCGAAGACCTTGAAGCCGAGCTGCTGGCCAATGCGGGCGTTTATAATGTGGTGTTGCGCCGGGATGAGGTGCGGCAACTTATGCTGTCCTCTCCTATCCCCGAGGCGATCACCAATACATATGACTTGCGGGATGCTGGACCGTGGATTCTGATCCGTGATGCCCTCAGCCGTCTGTTTACCCCGGAAAATGAAGTCATTCGGGTCATAGGTGAGCCGGTCAAAGGCGCTGGGCTGCTGATCGAAGTCACCATCGATACCATGCCGCTACGGATGGCGATGACCGACTATGGCTTGCGGATTCTGGGGCTGTCTTTTGTCATCTCGATCATTACTGCTTTTTTCCTGTTCCTTGCCGTGCGCGTTGTCTTGGTAAAACCGATCAAAAGCGTTGTGGGGTACATGCAGCGCTACGCAGGGGCCCCCGAGGATGCGCGCGGCATCATCTCGCCAAACTCCAAGGTTACCGAACTGCGCGAGGCCGAAGAGGCGCTGCAACAGTTGCAGACCGAGTTGACTCAGGCTCTGAAACAACGGGAACGACTGGCGCAGCTGGGTGGGGCGGTGGCAAAAGTCAGCCACGATCTGCGCAACATCCTGACCTCGGCCCAGCTGTTCACCGATCGGATTGAGGGCAGTGATGACCCGCTCGTGCGGCGCATGGCGCCGAAACTGGTGAATTCCATCACGCGCGCGGTCTCCTTATGCGAAAGCACGCTGGCCTTCGGTCGTGCGGAAGAACCAGCGCCGACACTGACCATGGTGCCCTTGCGCGATGTTGCCGAAGATGTGGTGGCCAGCGAGAAATTGGCTGTGGCCGATGCCTGCGTCGAGATCGTGAACGAGGTGCCCGAAAACCTCGTGGCCCGCGCGGACCCGGAACAGATTTTTCGGGTCATGATGAATCTGGTGCGCAATGCACGTCAGGCGTTGGTGGCTTCTGGCAAGCCGGGCAAAATCACCATCGCCGGGTGTGTTCATGAAAATGACTGGTGTGTCGAGATACGGGACAATGGACCGGGTTTGCCGCCCAAGGCACGCGAGAACCTGTTCACGCCGTTTCAGGGTGGGGTGCGCAAAGGGGGCTCGGGCCTTGGGCTTGCTATCTCGCAAGAGTTGGTGCGCGGACATGGCGGGGATCTGGTTTTGAAAGACACCGGGCCAGAGGGAACCACCTTTGAAATTCGCCTGCCGCAGGGCGACGTGACTTTTTAATTTTTTTTTGAAGAATCGACTTGCACGTCCTCTGAGGTGGGTCTACATAGCGCCTCACCAACGCGGACCGATAGCTCAGCTGGATAGAGTACTTGACTACGAATCAAGGGGTCGGGGGTTCGAATCCTCCTCGGTCCGCCACTTGGTAATTTCCTCGAATTATGATGAACCACACTAGGTTGCTTAAACCTCTGTGTTTTATGGCTGTAGTCTCACTAGCGTGTTTCATTGGATTTTATCCGATTGCACCACTATACTTTCATTGAGTGGTATATTTTGTGGTATTTTCATGGCTGCGCTCAGCGGAAAGCTAACAAAGAAGCTGGTAGAGAATCTCGGTCCGGGTCGGCATGGCGACGGTTCTGGCCTGTACCTTGTTGTTGATCCATCAGGCGCACGGCGCTGGATCGTACGCGTAACGGTCAAAGGACAGAAGAACCGCAAGGGCGCTCCGCTACGCACGGATTTCGGGTTAGGTGGCGCTGATGTTGTCACACTAAACCATGCCCGAGAAAGAGCGCTCGAATACAGGCGAATGGCGAAGGCCGGTTTGAACCCGCGCTTCAATGCCCAACGCGAAATCCCGACCTTCGAAGAACTCAGCCGACAGGTTCATATCGACCGCTTGCCGACATGGAAAAATGCCAAGCACGGCCAGCAATGGCTCAACACTTTGCGCGACTATGCGTTCCCCAAGATCGGCCGTATGCCTGTCGACAGTATTGATCAGCCCGAAGTGCTGATGTGCCTATCCCCCATCTGGACCGAGAAACACGAAACTGCAAAGCGATTGTCCCAGCGGATCAAGACGGTGCTCGACGTGGCAAAATCCAAGGGTTTCCGCTCGGGCGAGAACCCGGTGACCGCTATCCGCGAAGGTAAAGTGCTGCCCACCGTCAAAGCCAAGGTCCAGCACCATGACGCAATGCCGTGGCAGGAGGTGCCAGCGTTCTATGCCGAGTTGCAGACCCGTTCAGCCATGGCAGCCAAGGCGTTGCAGTTCACCATTCTGACCGCCTGTCGAACCTCAGAGGTGCTGGAGATGAAATGGCCCGAGGTCGACGTCGATGCGCGCCTGTGGACCATACCATCGGAGCGCATGAAAGGCGGGCAGGTCCACCGCGTGCCCCTCGCTGACGAAATGCTGGCCATTCTGGAGCCGCTGCGCGCGCTGGCCTCTGACTATGTATTCGAGGGGCAAAAGCGGAATCAGCCGTTGTCGAACATGTCCATGCTGATGCTACTGCGCCGGATGCGGCAAGATGGCGTCACTGTGCATGGCTTCCGCAGTTCGTTCCGAGATTGGGCGGCGGAGTCTGCAAACGCGCCTCGAGAACTGGCAGAGGCGGCTTTGGCCCATCAGATTGGGACCGATGTGGAGCGGGCTTACGCGCGGTCGGATTTGTTGGAAAGGCGGCGAAAGTTGATTGAAAAGTGGTGTGAATTTGTGGCGTGTTGAGCGGCGGGAGGGACCCAAAATTGACGGATAAAGAGCCGATTGATGTGTATTCCGAGATTCCAGATCTCGAAATGATCCACTGGGTGTCAGAAAAAGAGTCAATGAGAGGTAAGGCACTTGCAAGCGGTTATCGGCCAAAAGAGCAATACAAGACGTACGATGATCTTTACAAATCTTTAGAGGAACACGGGCCACTCGTAGTTACCAGCTCAGTGGTCGATGTAATTTTTGTTGCAATAGGAGGCGAATTTGACGGTCACGTTATGGCAATTCGCCAGTCGGGCCTAAACATACGTCGCTTTCTCATCCGCTCAGATACCTTTGAGGAAGAATTCGGTAGCTTCCAGAATTGCCTCGATCACATCAGGAGTAATAATGCAGTTGGTGTTGAAATCGAGTTGAAACACTTAAGTGACTTAGCCGAAAAGCTCGAGCTAGACCCTTTTGCGATAGATCCAGAGCGATCCTACGATAGATTAGAAATTGACGTAGTCGCAGCACTACAAATCAGGCTTCTTGCTCAAAACATTATCGAGGATGATGAAAGGCTAGACTGGGTTTTCCGGCTCGGATTTTGTGTGGGTAGATTGTTTTCGAGTGCTCAAAACTTGGCGACCCTCGAGCCAGACGCGCGACGAGCTTATGAGTATGAGCAAAGCTATCGTGAGCGAGGCTTTAAGGGAAAGTCAAAAGATAGAAAACAAATGCGCTTGGACCATCTTTTTGCCCATATCCAGCAGTTGGTGGAGGTAAATCCCGCATTATCAAGGATGAAGCCGATTGACGTTGCCAAATTGGCGTTGGTTGATGCGTCGACGGAAAATCCCTCGCTTTGGTCGCAAGGAAAAGGGCAACTTGAAGCATACATTACCTCTTTCGCAAGCGAAGAAAGGTTTCGATCAAAGTATAGAGCACTATTCCCAAAAACCGGCTAGCAGGTTTCAAAGAAGCTTAGGGTTGGCTAGGTGATAGACGCTATCTGTAAATGCGCTTAAGTGCTTGTTTTTCATTGCTGACAATTGATCTATTCTGCCCATAATTGGGAGCCATCGCAACTGATCCAAGAGGATTTCAACGATGGCAAACGTCTTCAATGAAGACCGGGTCTATTTCCCAGAAGACCCTGAAATGCAATTGCTGGGAAACCGCGAAAAGCTGGCTCAATGGCGCCACCGCATGTGTGGTCCGGCCTTTATCCGCATCGGTCGGCGGATTGCCTATCACGGCGCCGATCTGAACGCCTGGCTTACGGCTCGGCGCACCGATCCTAACAACGAGGCTGCATAATGAAAAACCCCAACTCCAAGCGCGGAGATGGGGCTTTTCCAGTGACATCAACTGCCACCCTAGCAAGTTCAGTTGATGCCACAGGATGCCCCGCGCCGACAAGACAAAACGAGCGCCGTTACTACTGGTCACCTCTGAGCCAATCGGTTGAACGGGTGATCGTGCGGAAAGGACGGATCGAGCATGGCTGATATGTCCTTCTCCAAGCCGAACAGCACGAGTCTCGACAGGGGGCCAGACACTGGCCCTCTTTCTCGAACCGATCATCGGGAAACTGCTGAGAACTACAGCGGCGAGCTCTTTCGCCATGGTGTTTACCGCGTCGCAGTTTGTCGGGACAGTATCCAATGGCTGTTTCAGCGTCAGAGGCCCCATTTTCAGGCCGGGGGAGCGGCCTGGGACACGCTCGGGTACTGTGTGTCCAAATCCGGCCTAACCCGGCTCGTCCGGGCGCATATCGGCTGGGATATTCCAGAACTGGGCGCGGTGCCCGAGCATTTCCAGCGGAGATGTCGCGATGAGTAAGCGGCGACCCCCTGCGGGTAAACGATCGGATGAGGGCCAATATGTTCCTCTGCCTTATGCCATGATTAAATCTCAGGCATGGCGGTCGTTGTCCGGACCTGCCGTGAAGCTCTGGCTTGAGCTTCACACCCGCTACAACGGTGGCAACAACGGCAAGGTGTTTCTGTCGATGAACGAAGCGGCAGAAATCTTGGGGTTGGGCAAGGCCACCGTTCAACGCGCTTTCGAGGATCTGCAGGACAAAGGCTTCCTTGTGCTGGAGCAAGAAGGCAACTGGTATCACCGCCAAGCCCATGAGTGGCGATTGACGACCAAGCCGACGCAGACCCGGTCCGTCAAGAAAGTCGCCACCAACGACTGGCGCTTATGGCAGCCCGAAAAAACAAAACGCGGTTCTGAGACGGACCCGTCAGCATCCTCTGTGGTTCCGTTTGAGAACCCAAAGACCTCCCATGGTTCCAAATCAGAACCCGTCAGACCGGTTTTTTGTCGGTCCTTCGGTTCTGAATCGGAACACTAATACTAACCACTCCCTGTTACGCGAGGCGGATATGAGCAAGACACAGAAAGACAATGGTAACGATCTGCTGACAAAAAATTCCGAGCTTACCGAAGCAGAAACCAATGCGATTACGGATTTGAAGGAACGGAAGAGATCACGCGTTCAAGCCCCGGACATCAAGTTGGACTTCGATGAAGACACACGCAGGCTCACGGTTGGGCATAAAGGGAAAGACCCAAACGCAGCCTGTGCCTTGGCGATGCATGAACTCGGCACCGTTGATTACCGGTTCTTCGAAGGCGTTATGGACCAAGTCGCAATTCTCGGACAACAGGACAGCTCGGTTTCTGAGACCGCGTCGAACTTCGTGATGTCCGTTGTTGCTGGGGTCAGACCCCGAGACGAGATTGAAGCCATGCTTGCGATCCAGATGAGTGCGATCCATCAGGCTACGATGATGATGGCACGCAGGCTCAATCACGTAAAAACTCTCCCGCAACAAGATTCAGCAGAACGGGCGCTTAACAAACTTGCACGGACCTTCACAAGCCAGGTTGAAACCCTGAAACGGTATCGCTCCAAGGCAGATCAAACCGTCCGGGTCGAACGCGTCGAGGTCAAAGAAGGTGGTCAGGCTATTGTTGGCAACGTTCAAAACGGTGGGCGGTCCAATGACAAAAAGTGACGACAACCTCAAGGACCCCACCAAACGGCTCAGGAATGCGCCCAGATGTACCGCCACGGCAAAGTCCACGGGCCAGCGATGTCGCGCACCCGCCGTTCGGGGCTGGAGTGTTTGTCGCATGCATGGGGCTAGAGGTGGGCACGCTGCTGGGCCAAGCCATCCTTCGTGGAAGGATGGGGAACGGTCGAGAGAAATCGAGGAAATGCGCAAGACGATCAATGAACTAATCCGCACTGACAGGGAACTGCAGAAATTGATCCATTAATCGGGCACCGACTGATAACAAGGCAAAGCAGTCGTTCGAGCGAAGTGCTTGGATGGCTGCTCCGAGCCCAAAGCGGGACTTACACTTATATGTCGACTGCTTTGATGAACTAGACGATAGTTGTTCCGCTGGTAGTAAAGGAAACTCAAATGATGTCTCTTACGGAGCCATTCTTGGTTGATCCCGCGCGTGTGGTTGGGCCCGTCTTGGTCACGGGAGCCAGTGGGTGCATCGGCTCTTGGGTGGTCGCAATACTCCATCAATCCGGTGTTCAAGTCATCGCCTGCGACTTGGAGGACAATCGCTCACGCTTGTCTTTGTTGATTGGAGAAGCAGAAGCCAACGCGGTCGTTTGGGAGACCTTGGATGTTACAGGCGGGGAAGTTCTCAGCAACTTTTGCAAAACGAAAAACATCACAAGCATTATTCATCTCGCCGGTCTTATGATCCCGTTCTGCAAAGCCGACCCAGCGCGAGGGGCTCGAGTCAATGTCGAAGGTACGATAAATGTACTCGAAGCGGCGCGTCACAACGGCATTAAAAAGCTTGCTTATGCCAGTTCCTCAGCAATTCATGGTATGCCGCCTGGAGGACCAACGATTGCCACACTTTACGGCGCTTACAAACTTGCGAATGAATACACCGCCAAAGTGTATTGGCTGGACTGGGGAGTACCCTCCATCGGCATCAGACCAAATGTTGTTTATGGTGTGGGACGAGATCAGGGCATGACTTCCGAATTCACTGTTGGAATGGCTCATGTAGCAATGGGGGAAGCGTTCCAAGTCTCATATGGCGGACCGATTAGCTGGCTTTACGCGGGTGAAGCAGCGGCTGCATTCATAGCAGCGGTGTGCAACGACGGAGAAGAAGCACTCGTTTTTGACCTCAACGGGACTTGCATGTCAGTTGAAGAAGGGTTGGAAATCCTATCCAAGCTCGCTCCCGATCATGGCATGACAACTTCCGGAACATCCTTGCCTGTCCCAGCTGACTTGAGTGACCAGCCAATCCGCGATTTCTTGGCGGATTACCCATCTGTTTCACCTACTGACGGGATCAAATGGACGCTCGACGCGTTCACTAAATTGAATGCAGAGCGAAAGTTAGCCGCCCGCTAAGTCCGCAGTGCTGTTACTCACCATAATTCAACGAACGATCGCTCCGAGCCCAATGCGGAGAATGCGGCGCATTGCACCAATGTCTACTATCGCGGTGACAAGGGATATCAGCTGCAGCTGTTGGCTGATTGGGACATGGCTCAAACGTGCTTCGAATGCAATCGTTCGGCGGTGCATTGCAGCTTTATTGCGAAAGCATTCAAAATCAGTGCAATTCTGCTCCGAAGGAACATAGTTGTTTGTTTGCGCTTGTGCTGCCGTGCCGTTTTGGCTTCACGCACCAGCGTGCGTCGACGGTTGGCAAGGTATGCATCCTGAGCAACCTCAAAGCGGTTTCTGGGGGGAGTTTGCTGGCGTATCTCAGAAAGATAAGTGTTCAGATCGAATACCATAGCGTGCTCTTGTGTTTGAATTATCGGTTCTACTTACATCCTGCTGTCTTTCAAAAATTTTCGTAATCCACTAAAAATGCAATTGAGAACGGCGGTGAGAAAGTCGACCACGGTAGCGGCGGGATAACCCTGCTGCGGGCGGCGTAAAAGTCGTCCATCTTTGCCCTTCTTT
>NZ_JBQGAN010000021.1:0-60641 GCF_056542865.1 Ruegeria sp. AA6 | reverse complement strand
AGTTTCCCTTTGTGGCTTCCGTCAGGATCAGTTTGTCCAACGTCAGATCTGAAACCGCGCGTCTCAGCCGCTCGTTCTCTTTCTGAAGCCGTTTCAGTTCCTTCAATTGATCAACACCCATTCCACCGTACTTCTTCCGCCAGCGGTAATAGGTTTGCTCAACAACTCCAATCTGCCTGATCGCATCAAGACGGGACATGCCTTGCCCCATCAGAACTTCAACCTGCCGTAACTTCGAGACAATCTCTTCGGGCTTCGGTCTCTTGTTTGCCATTCGTAGTCCTCCGTTTCCTAACCATAAAGGTGGACCAATTCACGTGGGGAGGCTCACCAACAGTTATCCCTGCGTGCGATTGATCATCGTGCGCACATAACACCGAATGACGGACGCTTTATTCGTCTTCCCGCAACTATGTGGCGACAGCTTTTGGTCGTTGGGTACAACCGGTAACGCGCAGGCAGTCAGTCAATATCCTGAGGAATGTAATCCAGACGCGCATAAAACCGTGCCAGTTCGCTTTCCGATGGCGCATGACCACAAAAAGTTTTTGTGTATCTCGCAACACGCCGCATGCGATCCACCCGGCTTTCGTCGACTTGAAGCGAAATGTACCCGATTTGCGTTAAGTACAACGCGCGGGCTCGAACGTCGGCGTCATCACTTTCGAACCCAAAACGATCGAACATGCTCTTGATCGCATTAAGTCGAATTTCGTCGGCATTGTGGACCTGCGATGCGACGTCTTGCGACTGGTGCGCCCATCCACGGATTGCAAAATCCAACTGAGGTTCAAACAGGGCTTCGTCATGAAACACGACGATCAGGTTCAACAGGGCTTCGGAAATAGTTTCAGCGTAGGACGCGCAGGCCTCGATAAAAGCGCCTGTGTTTTTTTCTTCCCATTCTTCTAGCAACGCGATCAAAAGCGCGTCGCGATCCTTGAAGAACCAGTAGAAACTGGTTCGGGCAATTTTCATTTCGTTAGCAAGCTTTTGAACCTTTACCGCTTCGATACCATGGTCGATGAACGCCCGTTTGGCTGCCTCCAACCAAAACGCGCGCGAGCCTCGCCATCCAGAAGTCTTTTCAGGAACCCGAGCTGAACGTGAACTGTTTTTCATACGACGAGGTTAAGAGTGCTAGAGTCTGGCTTCAAGAAAAATGTACACTAATGACCCTTTACTAGACTTGTGTGAACATTTTAATTGATTGCAGCCATGTGACAAATGAGGTCCGCGCATGTCCAATGATCCGCTGCTGCAGCCCTATCAGCTCAAGCACCTGACGCTGAAGAATCGCATAATGACTACCAGCCATGAACCGGCCTACCCCGAGGACGGAATGCCGAAAGAGAGGTATGCGGCATACCACGCCAAGCGGGCCAAGGCGGGGGTCGCATTGGCCATGACGGCCGGATCTGCCACGGTCTCGAAAGACAGCCCACCGGTTTTCAACAATATCCTTGCTTACAAGGATGAGGTCGTACCGCATATTCAGCGCCTGACTGATGCCTGTCACGAACACGGCTGCGCCGTCATGATCCAGCTAACACATTTGGGGCGCCGGACCGGATGGAACAAAGGGGATTGGCTGCCGCCGCTCAGCTCCTCCAAGCATCGCGAGCCAGCGCATGGGTCATTCCCCAAACGTGCCGAGGATTGGGATATTGAGCGCGTTATTCGTGACTTTGCCGATGCCGCCGAGCGGATGAAAGCAGGCGGCATGGACGGGATTGAGCTTCAGGTCTACGGCCATTTGCTTGATCAGTTCTGGTCGCCGCTGACCAATGATCTTGATGGTCCGTATGGCGGGCAAAGTCTTGAAAGCCGTATGAAACTGCCGCTCGACGTATTGCGCGCCATTCGGAACCGTGTTGGCGACGAATTCATTGTCGGGCTGCGTTATACCGCTGACGAGGCTCAGAAAGGTGGAATATCGCCCGTTGAGGGGATCGAGATTTCGAAACGGCTGGCCAATAGTGGCATGGTCGACTTTCTCAACGTCATTCGCGGGCGCATCCACACCGATCCGGCGATGACCGACATTATCCCGGTGCAGGGAATGAAAAGCGCACCGCATCTGGACTTTGCCGGCGAAGTCAAAGAGGCCACCGGCATGCCGACCTTCCATGCCGGACGAATCCCGGACGTGGCCACTGCGCGCCATGCTGTTTCGGCCGGGCTTTTAGATATGGTCGGCATGACCCGTGCGCATATGGCCGATCCCCATATCGTGCGCAAAATTATGGAGGGCCGCGAAGATGACATTCGCCCTTGCGTGGGGGCCACCTATTGTCTGGACCGTATTTATCAGGCCGGAGAGGCGCTGTGCATTCATAACCCGGCAACCGGGCGCGAACTGTCGATGCCCCATGACATCACACCTGGGGAAACACGAAAAAAAGTCGTGATTGTGGGCGCCGGCCCCGCCGGTCTGGAAGCCGCGCGCGTTGCGGCAGAGCGTGGGCACGACGTCATCGTGTTCGAAGCGCAGCCCGATCCCGGTGGACAGATACGCCTGACGGCCCAGAACCCGCGTCGGCGCGAAATGATCTCGATCATCGACTGGCGCATGGCGCAGTGTGCCGCCCGCGATGTAGAGTTCCGTTTCAACACCTGGGCCGAGGCCGAAGATGTTATCGCTTTGAACCCTGATGTGGTGATCGTGGCCACAGGCGGGCTGCCCAATACCGAGCTGTTCGAAAGCGGCAAAGAACTGGATACGGTCGTGACGTCATGGGACATTATCTCGGGGGATGTCAAACCCGGTGCCAATGTCTTGATCTATGATGAAAGCGGTGATCATCCGGGTTTGATGGCGGCAGAGGTTGCCGCAAATGCTGGCGCGAAGGTCGAGGTGATGACGCCAGATCGTACAGTTGCACTGGGCATCATGGCGATGAATCTTGTGCCTTACATGCGTGCGTTACAGGATCTTGACGTCACCTTTACCGTTGCGCGCCGCCTGCTTGACGTGACACCCAGCGGCAATCAACTCAAAGCGCTGGTCGGGACGGATTACAGCACTTCGACCTCCGAGCAGCTGTATGATCAGGTGGTGATAAACTATGGGACACTGCCTATGGATGATCTCTACTTCGATCTAAAACCCCATTCTACCAACGGGGGAGCGGTTGATTACGAAGCCCTGATCAAAGGAACACCGCAGGGCACCGAGGCCAATCCCGATGGCAGTTTTCAACTATTCCGTATCGGAGACGCCGTGAGCGCACGCAACACGCATGCCGCGATCTATGATGCGCTGCGGCTGGTAAAGGATATCTGAGATGCGCTCATCAAAAACTATTCATGTTATTTCCGCGCATGCCGAAGGCGAGGTTGGGGATGTGATCGTCGGCGGCGTCCTGCCCCCGCCCGGAGAAACCCTGTGGGATCAGCGCCGCTGGATCGCCGAAGACCAGACGCTGCGCAATTTCGTGCTGAACGAACCCAGAGGCGGTGTTTTCCGACACGTCAATCTGCTGGTGCCACCCAAGAACCCCGAGGCGCAGGCCGCCTTCATCATCATGGAGCCCGAAGATACGCCGCCGATGTCAGGGTCAAATTCGATCTGCGTTTCCACCGTATTGCTGGACGCCGGCTTGATTCCGATGCAGGAACCCGAAACCCACATGGTGCTTGAGGCCCCCGGCGGCCTGGTGCGCGTACGCGCCGCGTGCAGGGATGGCAAGGCTGAGCGTATTTTCGTCCAGAACGTGCCCTCATTCGCCTGCGACCTGGACCGCACGCTTGAAGTTGAAAGTCTGGGTACGCTCAACGTTGACACGGCTTATGGTGGCGACAGCTTTGTGATTGTCGATGCGCAAAGTCTTGGCTTCTCGTTAAACGAAGACGAAGCGCATGACATCGCTACTTTGGGCGTTCGGATCACGAATGCTGCGAACGCCCAAATCGGGTTTACGCATCCGGAACAACCGGATTGGAAACATATTTCGTTCTGTCTTTTTGCCGGCCCCCTCACCCAAGGCCCTGATGGGTTCGAGGCAGGAGCCGCTGTCGCCATCCAGCCGGGCAAAGTTGACCGGTCCCCCACCGGTACCGCCTTGTCGGCGCGTATGGCCGTGCTGCATGCGCGCGGAACGATGGCCGTTGGGGATCGCCTCACGGCGCGCTCGCTGATCGGGTCCACTTTCTCTGGCACGATACTCGAAGAACTGTCTATAGGCGGTCAAAAAGCGATCCGCCCCGAGATATCCGGGCGCGGTTGGATTACGGGCATTCATCAGCATATGTGCGATCCAAGTGACCCGTGGCCCGAAGGTTACAAGCTGTCAGATACTTGGGGCGCGCGGTAACAGATCTTGGCATTGGAACACTCATGAATATTCCGTTCATTACTTTCGAAGAGGCTGAACCCCTTCTCGACTGGATAAGCCTCGCCGAAGCACTGGCGAATGGTCACGCGCGCGCCAAAGCCAGCATTGGCGACACGTACCTGTATCGCGGTCAGGACACGATGCTGAGCCGTTCGGCCTGGGTGGACGGCCTGGGAATTGCAGTGAAGACGGCCAACATCTTTCCGGGCAATTCTGCCAAAGGTAAACCCGCCATAAACGGATCTGTCTGCCACTTTTCCGATGACGACGGCTCGCTTGAGGCATTGGTTGATTTCCACCTTATCAACAAGTGGAAAACTGCGGGCGACAGTCTGCTCGGTGCGTTGCGTCTAGCCAATCCAGACAGCCGTGAGATTCTCATCGTAGGAGCAGGTGCGGTTGGAGCTTCCTTGATCGAAGCATTCAAAGCCGGATTTCCGAATGCGCAAATACGGGTCTGGAATCGGACGGCGTCGAAAGCCGCGGATTTATGCGAGCTTTATCCCGGAACTTCACATGTCGCCGATCTGAAAAGCGCCGTTGGCGCGGCCGACATCGTTCTGACGTGCACAATGGCATCAGATCCGGTGATCAAGGGGGAGTGGTTGCGGCCCGGTCAGCACCTCAATCTGATCGGGGCTTATCTCCCCGACATGCGTGAAGTCGACGATGAGGCAATCAAGCAATCGGTCATTTTCTGTGACAGTTTCGAGACCACTGTGGAGAGCATTGGTGAGTTCATGATCCCGCTGTCCAATGGGGTGATTAACCACCGGGACCTGCGCGCCGACTTTTATCAACTCGATGAATTTCCACCCTACGATCCTGACCAAATAACGCTCTTCAAGAATGGCGGCGGCGCGCATCTCGACCTCATGACCAGCCACTATATTTTGCAGAAGTGGAAGGCCGCCCAGGTTGCCACAAGCTAGGCTTTGTTGGGCTTAGGACGCGCCCCCACACAACACCCGCAAAGCGCGCTTCATCCCTGCGGCGTAGTCCTCACTGTTGGTTGATTTGAGCAACAGCCCTTTCGATACAGTGTTGATCACAAACCCCATATCTTCGGCGGCCTCCGCAGACGCGGCAAGGCCGCTGTTCAGGATATAGGCCGACATGGCGATCGAGAACGTTCCTTCATAATCCGCCTCGGCACGGGCCGAGGATGCAATCGCGAATTCCATAATTTCCGCCCCATGGGGTGTGCCACGCCAGATTGCGACGTGGTCGCCGATCCAGGCCTGAAACGCCTGGGCCAGAACAACCTCCGGCACTTCGCCGCCCTGCGCGAAAACCTCAACTGCCGCATTGGTTACCGTAGTAAGGACGCTGTCCACCGCCCAGTCCAATACCGCCTCTTTCGATCCGTACTGGTTGTAAATGGACTGCCGGGACAGTCCGGCTGCTTCAGCTATGTCCGTCATCGAGGCTTTGCGAAAGCCGTATTGCGCAAACACATAAAGAACATCGAAGGCGTTTGAAGATTTTTTCATTTTACCTACTAGACACTTTGGTTCCGATTTGTAAATACGATACACAACAAGACCACCAACTGCAACCCCAATCGACAGGACCCCCTCGATGGAACAGAAGATCACCGACTCGGGCTTCAGCAATTGGAAGCCAACGCAACTGCCGGACCTGACTGGCAAGACCTACGTCATCACTGGCGCAAACTCGGGCATTGGCTATGAAGCTGCCCGCATGTTGGGTGAAAAAGGCGGCAACGTCGTTATGGTTTGCCGGTCGCGGACCAAAGGCGAAACGGCGCAGCGCAAGTTGTCGGCCGTTAGCAAAGGTAAGGTTGACCTTATCCTCATGGACCTCAGCGATCTCTCCTCGGTCCGTAAGGCGGCAGAAGAGCTGCGCGGGCGCTATTCGAAAATCGACGGGCTGATCAACAATGCTGGTATCATGATGACGCCGCAGACAAAGACCGTTGATGGGTTTGACCTGCAGATGGGTGCGAACCATCTGGGACACTTCCTATGGACTGGCTTGCTGCTGGACTTGGTCGAAGCTGCCGAAGGCCGTGTCGTTGTGTTGTCCAGTGTCGTTCACAAATACGACCCGCTGGATCTGGATGACTTCATGAGCGATAAAAAGTACACTCCGGTAAAGGGATATACGCAAAGCAAACTTTCCAATCTCATGTTCGCATTTGAATTGGATCGTCGCCTCAAGGCGGCGGGCAGCAAGGCGATCTGCGTTGCGTGTCACCCGGGCTACACCGACACAAACCTGCAATCCACTGGCCCGACAGGCTTCATGAAAGCTCTGATGGCTGTGTTGAACAAGCTGGTGGCACAACGCCCCGAGGCGGGCGCTTATCCCACCGTTCTGGCGGCAGCAGGCAACGAAGCCAAGCGCGGTGCATATTACGGCCCGACGAAAATGGGGGACACCCGCGGCCCAGTCAGTGACGCAAAAGTCAAAGACCACGCGCTGGATCAGGAAAAACAGCGCCAGCTTTGGGCGAAAAGCGAAGAATTGGTTGGGTTTGCATTCAAACTACCCGCCGTCGCGAGCGCCGCTTAATCGTTTACCTACCACTTACCTCTTACCACACCCCCTCACTCACTCACGCAACTGGCCCGGGCGACGCGAAAGTGTCGGCCGGGCCAAAATTTACCAACTCGCAACGGAGTTTAACGTGATCAAGACACTGTTCGTCTGGCTTTTCGCCTTATTCCTTTTAACCGGAGGAACTACGCATCTGATAAATCCGGCTGTCTTTGATGGGTTCATGCCGGATTTCATCCCCAAAGCGCCAGCGAACATCCTTGCAGGAGTTGTTGAGATCGCGATCGCAGCAGCTCTGATCTGGCCCCGCTTCCGGTCTTATGGCGGGCTGTTTGCCGCGCTGCTGTGCGTCGCCTTCACGCCCTTTCATGTGTGGGACCTGTTTCGCCCCGATCCGGTCGTCGCACCTTACTGGGCGGCGGTTGCGCGATTGCTCATGCAATTTGTGATGATCGGCTTTGGCCTGCATCTGTGGCGGCAATACTCCAACCCAAAGCAGATGGAGTATCGGGCCCGATATTAAACGGCACCAGAGCGGTCGGGTCGCTCATTATCAACTAGACAGGCTGAAGTGCGAGCGTCGCACACGCAGCTTCTGAATACTCAGACCGCATCCGCTGCAGGATTGGCGCTGGGTTATGGTGCCAATATGACGTTGGACAAGCCTTCGTAAGCGCCAAGGTCTTTCTCGGACAAACTATCCGTTACGATCATTGGGGACCGTTCGAACTCTCCGATGCTCAACAGCCCAAGCGCACCGGCCTTCGCCATCTTCGAATGATCCACCGCGAAAATGACCTGATCGGCGATCCCGGCCATTGCTTTCGCCATATCCGCCTCGCACTGCTCGGTCACCAAAAACCCGCGTGACTGGTGGACTTGCGCAGCGGTCAGAACACAGAAATCCACGTGCAGTCTTTCTACAGTCTCGAATGCGGTTCGGTCATAAGACGCACCATCGTAGTCGCGTAGTTGAGTTCCGGCGAAGTAGACGTCGTTTCCTTTGACAAGCGACAGCGTACTGGCAACAAAGGCCGAGTTTGTGACCACGGTCAGATTCCGGCGTATCTGAAGTGCTTTGGCGACGAAACCCGCGCTTGAACCTGCATCAATTGCAACTGCCGATCCGTCCGGGATCAGTTCTGCCACTTTAGCCGCGATCTGCGCCTTTGCTTCACGGTTATGCTGCATGCGATTTTGAAACGGTTCGGTCATCGGATTGTCTAGACTGACAATCGCGCCGTGAACTTTTTCAACTAAACCCGCCTCGACCAAAGGTTTGACGATCCGACGAATAGTCTGCTCCGAGACCCCAAGCATGTTCGCAAGCTCTGACACGCTCAGCGTGCCTCGTAGTGCAACTGCGTTCAGAATCTCGTTGTCGTATTTTGCCATTTAGACTTCTTCTCAAAAACAAACTTTGCGTTCAAGCATCCAATCCAACGTCAAGCGTAGTGTGACGGCGGAGTACCCGGCCACCGTGTCGTCCAGATGAGAACTCACAAGACCACAGCTCTCCAAAGACGAACTTGGGACGGCCGCGCTCACATTACAACATAATGCAACATTTTGTGTTGCTTTTTGTTGTTTTGATGTCAATCTGGCGCAAACTTCCTCGAGGACCGGATATGGCACAACACTCTGCAAAACATCTCATCATCGGTGGTGGCATCATCGGATGTTCAACGGCCTATCACTTGGCAAGAAACGGCGAGAAAGACGTTGTGTTGCTTGAGAAAGCTTCGCTGACCGAAGGCGCGACCTGGCACGCGGCAGGGCTGGTCGGGCAACTACGATCCTCGCGCAACACCACCCGTATGTTAAAGCGGTCCGTCGCCATGTATGACCGGCTGGAAGAAGAAACCGGCATGGCGTTTGACTGGAAAAAGGTCGGCAGCCTGCGTCTCGCAGCCACCAAGGAACGCCTGCTGGAAGCGCAGCGGCTGACCACCATGGCAAAAAGCTTTGACCTTGAGATGGAGATGATCTCAGCCGCAGAAGCCAAGGACCTGTACCCGTATATTGATGCCACCGGCTTGCAAGGCGCGGCCTTCATCCCGTCGGATGGCCATGTTGATCCGGCCAGCCTGTGCCAGGCCATCGCAGCCGGTGCCCGCAAGCATGGCGCGCAGATCCGGCAAGGGGTAAAGGTGCTGGATTTCGAGATCACGGATGGCCGCATCACCAAGGTGATGACCAGCGAAGGGGACTACGAAGCAGATACCATCGTCATGGCCGCCGGTATGTGGAGCCGTGAGCTGGGTGCGAAACTTGGCATTCACGTGCCTGCATGCGCCGTCGAGCACCAATATATCGTGACCGAACCTCTGCCGGACGAAGCACTGGTCAAAGGATTGCCCACGCTGCGCGACCCGGAACGGTTGGTGTATTACAAGCCCGACGCCGGCGGACGACTGGTGATCGGTGGCTATGAAGAGGGCACCCTGCCCTTCGGCGACAACGGCATTCCCGGCGAGTTTGTGCGCCAGCTTCTGCCAGACAATCTGGATCGGTTCGGACCACTGGCCGAACTGGCCGCCGAGGTGACTCCCGTGCTGAACGAGGTCGGCATCCGCTCCGTGATCAACGGCCCGATCCCCTATTCGGCCGATGGCGATTTCGTGCTGGGGTGGGCACCGGGTTTCGACAATCTGATGATGGGGACCGGATTCCTGTATGGCATCGCGGCTGGCGGCGGAGCGGGTGAGATGATTGCCGAGTGGATTACAGAAGGCCGCCCGAGCCTTGACCTCTGGCCGCTGGATTGCCGCCGCTTTGGCTCGCATCACGGCACCAAGAGTTTCATGTATCCGCGCGCCGTCGAACATTACGCCCACCACTACAAAATGCGCTATCCGGGCCAGGAACATGAAAGCGCGCGCAACCTGCGCCTGTCACCGCTACACGGGATTCTCAAGAAAAACGGTGCAGTTTACGGATCGAAAAACGGTTGGGAACGGCCTTTGTGGTTTGCCCCCGAAGGCGTTGAACCCGTTGATCAACTCGATTTCCTTGATCCCGGCTGGCATAAGTTTGCAGCCGAAGAACACAAAGCCGTCCGTGAAGGCGTCGCGCTGATCGACCAGTCGAGCTTTGCCAAGTTCGAAATCCTCGGCCCCGGTGCGCTGCCGCTGTTACAGCGTCTTGCGGCCTGCAACATGGATAAGCCCGACGGCACGGTGATCTATGCACAATTCTGTAACGAGACCGGCGGGATCGAAGCAGATGTCACCATCACCCGTTTGGCACGCGACCACTTCTATCTGGTAACCGGATCAGGGTTTGGCGCCCATGATGAGGATTACATCCGCCGTCACATGCCCAAAGACGGGTCGGTCCAGATGATCGAAGTCACTTCGGGTCGGGCGGTGATCGACATCTGCGGCCCCAAAGCCCGCGATGTTTTGCAGGCGGTTTGCGAACAGGACGTCTCGAACGCGGCCTTTCCGTTCGGAACCGCGCGCAATATCACCGTCGGAAGCGCCCAGGTCCGCGCTGTCCGCATCGGGTTCGTCGGTGAGCTTGGCTGGGAACTGCATGTACCGACGGAATTTGGCGCCCATGTCTATCAGACCCTGCGCAGCGCAGGTGAGGAACACGGCATTCGGGACATCGGTTACAGGGCCATCGACTCGCTGAGACTTGAAAAAGGGTATCTCTACTGGTCCGGTGACATATCGCCCGACTACACTCCGATCGAGGCCGGTTTGGGGTTCCGGGTGCATCTGAAATCCGGCGGAGATTTCATCGGTCGCGACGCGTTGGCCCGGCAAAAAGCCGAAGGACCAGCACGCAAGCTATGCACGTTTGTAACCGAAGCCAAGTTGCCGCTGTTTGGGGGCGAGACCATTCTGCGTGACGGGCAAACCGTGTCACTTGCGACCAGCGCGGGCTATGGCCACACCGTCGGGAAAACCATTATCTTCGGCTATCTGGATCAGACGATCAGCGATGAAAGCGCGTTTGAGATCGAGGTGTTTGGCGAACGACACAACGTCACACGGGTCGACGGCCCATTGTTTGATCCGCAGAATGAAAAACTAAAGTCCTGAGGGGGTAGACATGTACGAACATACAGACACCATATTGGCCACACTCCGAAACGTCTCTGGGTTCGAGGACGTCAAACCCGACGACTGCAAGATCACACGATTGGGAGGGCTGACCAATCTGGTTCATCTGGTCGAAGCCCGAGGCAGCAGCGTGATCGTGCGCATTCCGGGCGAAGGCACCGAGGCGTATATCAATCGCGCAATCGAAATTACGAATGCCGAGGCCGCTTGGCGCGCTAGTGTGTCCGCCGAGGTATTGTGGGCGGATGCCTCGACTGGCGAAATGGTTTCGCGCGCGATTGGTGGGATTGAGACGATGACACCTGCGCTGTTCCAGACACGCGCAGGATCACCCGCCCGCGCGGGCGCGGCGTTGGCAAAGCTGCACAACTCGGGCGAAACTTTCGAATTCCGTTTCGAACTTTTTGCGATGATCGACGATTACCTGCAGATCTTGTCGACAAAGGATGTCGACTTGCCCGAAGGGTATCACGACGTGGTCAAAGCTGCCGAACCGGTCAAAGAGGCGCTAAACGCCAACCCGGCTAAGCTGGCCCCGTGCCATTGTGATCCATTGTGCGAAAACTTTCTGGATGACGGAGAGGTCATGTGGATCGTTGACTGGGAATATTCCGGCATGAATGACCCGCTGTGGGATGTTGGCGATCTGGCCGTCGAGGCCGAGATGGACGCGACGCAAGAGGCCGAGTTGTTGCACGGGTATTTTGGGCGCGAACCGACGGCTGCGGAACAGGGGCGAGTCGTCATTTACAAGGCGATGTGCGATCTGCTTTGGACCTTGTGGGGGCTGATCCAACACGCTGACGATAACCCGGCCGAAGATTTCTGGGCCTATGCCACACAGCGTTTTGAACGCTGCAATGCTCTGATGCAAAGCGGTGATTTTGCAAGCCATGTGGCAGCGGTCAAGGCTGGCTGATCGTCAATAAAAAAGCCGAACGCAGGTACGGATTGCAAAAGACTTGTGTTCGGCGGGCAAGGAATAAAATGTCCGCGTGAAAATCCTTACCGCACGCGACTCTTCATGCTTGCCACATGCAATTTGACGTGTATTACGGCCAACAAAATGCGGTAAAATTGCTAGCTGGCAAAATCCTGCCACAGCTTGAGCACGCGGGTGGAGGTCTTCTGGGCACAATGAACGTCACCAGCGGCCTTCCCCTGACTACAATTGTTTTGGTCATAAGACACCAAAGCCGTGACCACAGAGCCGCGTTCAATACCTTGCTAGACAGCGCCACTCAACTTCGCGGCGGCGCGCCGATCCGTGCCATGCGGCGGCTGCCACTCGACCCTGTAAGCGACTGCGAGGCACAGCCTGGCTTGGACCCTATCCTAAGCAAAGGCTGACAGGTCAGACCCTGCACCTAACCGCAGCGGCAGGCAATTCCGAATTAAGACCGGCTCGATACCAATGTCGCGCAAAAACTGAGCATCTGGCCCGAGACTATCGGGCCGGGCAACCTAGCGTTCCGGCGCATCCGGCTGAACAGATGGATGTGCATTCTGAAAGGCCGGCAGTTGCATTGCCGAAGCATACCGGGCGTTCAGGGTCGGGTAATCCCCTAGGGGGCAATCGAAGCGTTCTGCATTGTACATCTGTGCCGCAAGGCAGATATCGGCCAGCGTCGGATCCTCGCCAAAGCAATAGGTGCTGACTGGATCATTCGCGATCATGGCTTCGCAGGTGCGCAGCCCTTCCGCGACCCAGTGGCGATACCAGGCAAGCCGCTCCGGCTGCGTGATGCCCATTTCGTTTTCGAGGTATTGCAGCACACGCAAGTTGTTCAATGGATGCGTATCGGATGCAATCACCTGCGTGAAAGACCGAACGCGCGCGCGCAAGCGTTTGTCTTCTGGCAGAATGGCAGGCGTATCGGGCCGCGTTTCATCCAGATACTCGATGATCGCAACAGATTGCGTCAGCGTAAGATCACCGTCCCTGTAAACCGGTACGAGACCTTGCGGATTCAGCGCTCGAAACTTGGGCTCATGCTGTTCCCCACCCAGAAATACGGGCACAAGCTCGTGATCGATACCCTTGAGGTTCAACGCAATCCGAACCCGATAAGCTGCAGTCGATCGGAAATAGGTATACAGAACGGGTCGATCAGCTGACACGCAACAACACCTTTCCGATATGCGCATTCGACCGCATGTACTCTTGCGCTTCTTCGGCGGCATCCAAATCAAAAGCCTTATCGATCAGAGGCTTCACATCCCCTTGCGACAGCCTTTCGTACAGATCGTCCTCGAACCGTTGCACAACCTCAGAGTGTTCCTCAACGCTGCGGGTTCGGAAGGTCACGCCAATCAGTCGCAGACGTTTCTTGGCCAATTCATCCAAGTCGATCTCATCGACATACCCGCCCATACGACCAACCTGCACGATTCGACCGAGAATTGCGGCACAGTCCACATTCTGCTGCAGGACACCTTTGCCGATATTGTCCATTATGACGTTGACGCCCTTTCCATCAGTCGCCTCAAGCACCATGGCAACCGTGTCCTGAGTCTTTGCGTTAATCCCAACGTCCAGCCCAATGCCTTGGAGCTTTTCCAGTTTCTGCGGCGACCCGGACGTGCCCAAAACAACCGAAGCACCAAGCGCTTTGGCAACCTGTACGCCCGCAATACCCGCGCCCGATGTGGTGGCCTGAACAAGCACGGTTTCACCGGCCTGCAACGCACCGTTGGTGACAATGGCGTCATGGGCGGTCATAAACGACACCGCAGTCGCCGCGGCCTCTTGCCAGGAAAACCCACGAGGCACCCTCAGCGCAAGCCGTTCATCGACAACCACTTTTTCGGCATAGGCACGTGACGCCATCGCCATAACCCTGTCACCAGGGGCAAATCTGGTCACATCTGATCCGACCGCGACAACCTCACCAGCCATTTCCAGACCTGCAATCGGGGCTTCGGCGGGCTTGTCGGCATGCCCGTAATGCGCCGCGTGGCGCAATAGATCAGCGCGGTTTACACCTGCAAACCTGACGGCAACCAAAATTTGCCGAGGGCCGACCTGAGGTTCCGCAGCCTCAACCGCTGTCAGACCCGGTTTGCCATCCCGATCAATGATTGCGATTGCTTTCATCGCAGCACCTCCTCCTTAAACATGCATTTTGCATATATTGCATTTTGCAATTATTAACAAGACTTAAGTGTAATTGCGAACCCCCCAAAACTGTGACACAGTTTGTCAAACAAATGTAGGAAATTGAGGATTTGCGAGACGAGATGGCGGGCGATCAGCAAGAAAAAAACGGCGAACAGATTTGGTTGAACCTTGATCAATCAATCGGGTTCAATCTGAACATCCTGTCAAACCGGTTCTCGCTGGTCCTGCAATCCCACTACCGCAAGAAACACAAGCTGAACGTTGCAAGCTGGCGCTTGATCGCGACCTTGGCAGAAAAAGCGCCGATGTCGGCGCGTGAAGTTGCTGAGTATACGGTCATGGACCCGATCCGGGTCTCGCGTGCTGTCTCGGACCTGCTTAAGCGTCGCCTGATTTCAAGAACAGCAGACCCCAAGGACCGACGCAAGGTTGTCCTGAAACTCACCAAACGCGGATATGACGTTTATTTCGAGATCACGCCATTCCTTGTGGAAAACGAGCAGAAACTGTACGGCGCGTTAACAAAAGACGAACAGAACACATTGTTGAATCTTGTTCTTAAACTGGAAGAATACTCCAGAAGTGAGTTTGGCAAAGTACCAAGCTAGAAAAGGGCGTCGAGTTCAGAAAATACAGGTGTCATCCGAGCGACGACGGAGAAGACGACCTATAGGCATCTGCCTAAATTGTTCCCTGACACAATCAGCATCACAGATGCTGAATCCTATTGCTTTGCCGACACTAGAATAAATTTATTATGTGGGAGCAGTCCCTGGGTTACAGCCTCATTGACTTTCCGCCGGGGATGCTGGCCCGTATCACTTTGTCTTTCAACGCTTCCAACTACTTTCTGATATCTGATTGCCGGAACCAAAGTAGCCTAACTGTTTCAGAAATCATGACCAGACGCAGCGCATATTGCACACTCCAAATCCCCAATGCTTGCCGGAGATTGAGGTCGGGCTTCTTACGCAATTTCGTGAGGGTCCGAAACGAGGGGATAAGTTTCTGAATTGGCGGCACATAGTTCAGTGCTCCACGTCGGGAATTTCGACGAATTCTTGCGCCCTCGATACGACGCACTTTTGTCGCGAATTCCTTCAGGCTGCTCCGGGCAGGATGCTGGACGATAGCATCGGCGGCAAAGACAATCGGTTCGCCAGCCGCGGTTGCCCGGTCATTCCACTCCATATCACCACCGGAAAGCACGTCACCATTGAACAGACCGATGCGCTCAAACATGTCGCGACGCACAATGAGATTTGCTGTGACCGCACGGCCTCGCTCCACCCATTTCTTCTGCTCTAGGCCGAGATGATAGTCATACAGCTCAACAGAAGTCCATTCAGAGCCATTGGGCACAAGCACAACGTCGCCTCCGAAACGACCGATCTCTGGGTGCTCTTGTGCGATGCGAAGACCGCTTTCAACATACTTTGGAACCGGTTGGCAATCTGAATCGGTGAAGAACAGCAAGTTGGCTTGCGCTTCAGCAATCCCTTTGTTGCGCGCTGCGTAAGACCCCGGTTTGTCTTCTGTGACAACTCGCGCGTTTGGAGGAAGTCGAAAACCTTCAGGCATACAGTCTGACGGATCATTGTTCACAACAATGATCTCGAACACTTCTGGGCTAATAGTCTGACCTGCAAGGCAATCCAGACAGGACTGCAGCTTGTCCCAGCTGTTGTAAGTCGGAATGATGATTGATGCGTCCATGTTCATTTCTGCAATCAAGAACCCGCAGTGATAATCCTATTGTTGCAGGAGGAAAGCGTCGCCGTCGAGTGGCGGCAACGCGTTATCTGTATTCGAATATGTTCAGTCAGAATGCACTGCATTGGAATACTGGTGATCGTACAAGGTACGAAATGCACCGTCATTCTTAAGCAACTCGCTTGCGCTTCCTTTTTCGACGATCTGCCCCGCCTCAATCACAACGATCTGATCAGCGTGAAGGATTGTGGACAGGCGGTGGGCAACAATTATAGTCGTCCGATTTTCAGTCAGCCTTTGCAACGCTTCTTGCACAAGGTGTTCAGATTTGGAGTCCAGCGCACTTGTCGGTTCGTCCAGCAACAGAATAGGACTGTCGCGTAGCAGGGCACGAGCAATTGCCAGACGCTGCTTTTGACCGCCTGACAGGAACGCTCCGTTTTCACCCACCCACGTATCGAATCCGTCTTCCAGGTTCATAATGAAATCGTACGCATTGGCAGCTTTTGCTGCTTCTATCACTTCCTCGCTCGACGCTCCTTCCCTGCCAAGCCTGATGTTGTCGGCAATAGTAGCTGAAAACAAAAAGGTTTCTTGTCCGACGAACGACATGTTCGCTCTTAGGCTTTTAAACGAAGCATGTTTGACGTCTTGTCCATCAATTGTAACCTGCCCGCTTTGCGGATCGTATAGTCGAAGTGCCAGGTTCAGAATGGTTGACTTGCCACCTCCGGACAAACCGACCAGAGCGGTTGTTTTTCCGGCTTCAAAGGTCAGGGAAAGATCATTGATTATCGGCTCACTGCTTCGATAACCGAACGTGACATTTTCGAACTTTACCTCCCTCGGACCAGCAGGCAGTACTTGCGGATCGTCCCTTTCGGCCAAGGTTTCAGGTTGATCAATTATTTTGAACAGCATTCGCACGCGGCGCAAACCGATCTCGAGTTTGACTCGAACACGTGACAGTCTTTTGGCTGGCTCATAGGCCATCATCAATGCTGTTACGAACGACATCAATTCACCCGGCGTCGATCCCCCGGATCCAAAAATGTTGGCCGCACTTAATCCGATGACCGATGCAATGGCAAAGCCCGCCAGAATATCCATCAGAGGGCTGGTCGCGGCCTGTAGACGAGCAAGTTTATTGCGGCGTTTCTCAACACTTCTAACGGATTCGTTCATCCGTTTGGCCATCCGCTCTTCCAGCCCGAACGACTTGATGACCCGGATACCCCCAGACGTTTCCTGAATCACCTGCATGATCGCCCCAAGAGATTGCATTTCCATATCGGCAATCTCTCGGACTTTTCGCAACAGGGTCCTTACGCCCCAGATCGCAAGAGGACCAATGACCAAAGTGAAAAGCGACAATAGAGGCTGTTGGTAGAACATGACTGCCAACAATCCGATCAAGCTCAACGTGTCGCGAACGGCCGTCGTCACAACAACCTCAATGACCTGGCGTGCAGCTTGGGCGGATTGAGTGACCTTCATAAGCAGGTCGGAGCTTTCTGTGAGGTTGAAGAAAGATACACCCTGACGAAGCAACTTATCGTAAAGCTTAATTTGCTGGCGCGAAACAATTCGGTTGCCAGCGCGTGTTAAAGCGACCACCTGAACATAAGTTGCAACGCCCTTGATCAGAAAGATCACGAACACAGCAATGGACACACCCAGGACCTGCGACGCGTTATCTGCTTCGAACAAAGAATCTACGACGTCTCTCATGATAAAGGCGACGGCGGCGGTCGTGGCCGCGACCAAAACCATTGCAATGATAGCAATGATGTACAGGGTCATCTGAGATCTCAGGTTTTCCCTGAGAAGACGCCATAAGACAGAATTGTCTAGCGTTTCCGCGATTTTCAGTTTTGTGTTTTGCAAAGCAAAATTCCAACCCGTCCCAAGTGCCGTCATACCTGATAGAATTCAGGCTACGATGCAACCCGGTTTACTTACTTGTAGCCCTGATCGGGCTATTCCCGAAATTCGTTCTTACAGGCCGTTAACAGAACGAAGTGCAGCGACATCCGCCTAAACAGCGTTGAGCCTTTGCCGTAGACCCTCAGTTCATTCCCCCAATTTTGGGATGGCCATGTAATGTGTCAACACCTGAGCAATTTTTTCTACCAAACGTTCAAATTGATGGAACGGACAGAACCCGGGCGGAAATTGGCAGCCGATCCTAAAGTCGCCTATAACCTGGTGGCTGAATCTGCTGATCCCATTGACCTTATGACCGAGTTGAATGAGACCCGGGTTCTCGGCAGCCCCGCGAGTACATAAGATGTGTGCCCCCGGAAACAACCACTTTTAGGATAGAGCATAGAAGTCCGGGCTTGAGTCCTATATGGCATCGGGTGCTGAAAGCGCTTAACAAGCCCGGAGATTCATCCAGAAACCGGTATTTTAGAAAACCAATCAGAAAACCGGTTCGTCCATATCAATGCGAAAGGTTTACTCAATCCTTATGGATCGTCGTTCCTCTCATCTCAAGATTACCGTTGCGGCCCTGACAAGACAGCGACCGGAAATGCTGTCAAGCTTGCTGGAAAGCTGGGGAGAGATGGTTCTTCCTGTGAATTGTTCCGTTCAGTGCCTCGTGGTTGAAAACGACACGGCACCGCACAGTGAAGCTGCGGTTCGATCTTATGGAGAAGTGCTGCCAAACGGCGCCTCCCTGCATTATGCGCTTGAGACGGAACCGGGTATCCCCTTTGGCCGTAACCGGGCAGCCCGAATTGCAATCGAGCAAGGGGCTGATCTTCTGTGTTTTATTGACGACGACGAAACCGTAGCTGTGGATTGGCTTGCATGCTTAGTTGAGGGGTACAGAACCAGCTCAGCCGTTCTTCTGGGTGCGCCTCTGCGGGCCGCCCAACCATCGGGCGACGAAACAAAACTACAGCGGCTGATGCTGAGCAACATCACACATCGGTACCTGACAAAAGAAAGGGCCGCTTCCAAGCGCGCCACGCTGGAAGATACAGGCGGAGTGACAATTGTTACCAACAATTGGCTAGGGGAAACTCGGCTTTTCACTGACCGCAACATTTGGTTCGACGAAACCATGCGGATGACGGGCGGCACTGACGCCAAGTTCTATGCTGAAACAGTTGCCGCGGGGTTGCCTTCCGGCTGGGTCAAAAATGCGTTTGTTTACGAGCGCATACCACCCGAGCGGCTGTCTTTCTGGTATCAGGTGGCACGCGGTCGGGATCAATCCAACACCCATATGCGCAGAAAACTGGAACAGCGACCAATCAAGGCGCTAGTGCATATTGCCACAGCGCCGCTTCGCATTGTTGTTTTGGTTGGTTTGGTGGTTTTATTGCCGTTCCAACCGCAAAAACGATTAATCGAAATCGCCCGCACGCTGGGATGGCTCGTCGGGGTGCTGGGTATCCCTTTCGGCTATAAATCCACGCTGTATAAGAAAATCAGCGGCCAGTGATACTTCCTGAAATAGCCACAATACTCTAGCAAAGATGCTGTTTAAAGCGCCTGCGTAGATAGCGGTCGGAGGTGAACAAAACACAAGGAACTCTTGTCAGCTATCGCCAATACGGCGATAGTCTTTGGCCTGCTGCACGTTCGTCGTCACTTGCAGCGTAAATGCCGCGCTCACCTTATTGGATTTAGAACTTCTTTGTGACGGTTCCCCGTTCCACGAAGTTCGAACGGGGAACCGATCCGGACTTCCAAAACCTGAGGCTGTGACGCCCGTTTCCAAAAGACGATACCGGGCGCCACCTTGTCACCACTCACGCCTTGATCAGAGCTTTAGGCATCCAAATTCTTAACGCGGCAATCTTGTCAACCGTCAACGCCGACGACATCGCGCGCAGTTTCGGCTGGGGTGCAACGGTTACTCACACCGATGGTAGACTGCTGGACCTGCCGTTTTGCGGCTTTTTCCGGCGTGCAATCCGAATCCACCACTTCGCAGCCCAATCAGACAAAGTGCAGCCCAAACGAAGATTGAACAGGCCCAGCCCATTGGTACAGGGGCAGGGACTCCAACTGCTCAAAAAAGCCCGATCCAAAGTTTCCGTCAACTCAAGCACGAGAACTCAGACCAAATCCTGACGGAAGCAGCGAAGTTTGCCCCAAATCCCGGTGATCTTCACCTGCCGCCAACCGTTCCAGCGTATTCTTTACCATGCCGCCGCTTGGGCTGGATCCAAGATAGACAAGGCTGGCAGCAACTCGAGCAGGAACAGTGAACTTGTCGGTGTTGCTCGAAAGATAGTCCTGCAGAAGCGCGTCGTCAGGTTGTATTGCTTGTGCTTCGGAAGCCAACAAGAATTTCATTCTCTGCACCAAGGGGTTACGGATGATCTGATCGTTGCCGTCCAGCCCCAGCACCAAGGCTGCGCGCACCAGAACCTCGCGGTTCAGCTAGTCTTCTTTGAGCTTGCCCAATTCATCTGTATTCGGAGGGCGGCGCCAAGTGTCTTCGAACTGCTTTGCCAGTACGTCGACTTGCTGTTGGTCAATAATAATAACCCGCGCATCCGGTGCCACATTCCACTCGACAGGCTGCGCCAGCTTGAACCAGCCAAAGATCGCGACGCTGATAAGCGCAAAATGAACAAATGGTTCTGTGGCTATGCGCCGGAGCAGCCGGTGTTTACCCTGGCGCGGTTTAATCGTGCGCGGCGGGTTCACTGTCTGCCAGTTAACACTCATCAGATCATCACTCTTGATTTGGTCCTCCCTTTGGAACCAACACTTTCAGTGTGAAGTTGATCGTGTAAGCCGCAGAAACCACGTCGTCTGCAAAGTTGTGTTCGTAGGATAAAGACCACTGTCACGGCAGCCCGTTGCCCAGATTCAGCTTGGAGACTTTGACCCCCAATGGATGACTGCTGAAATCGCTGGCCTCCCAATCGAAAACAAAGACCATCTCGGACGCACCGGCTGACCATCCATGACCAAGGTTTTAGATGAAGACCGGTTGAAGCGTGGAAAGATTGACACTCGGTCGTCATCCCCGGCCACTGTAAACAAGTTCTGGTTGAAAACACCCCATAGCCCCCAACTTTCCTGTGCGGCGAAGCCTGCGGCGGGACCTAACGCCCATTTCTCTGCGCTTAGTCCATCCGCGCCCGTCGGAATTAGCGCAACGGCACCGACACTGAAGCGGCCCCAGGAGCGCTCAAATGTCATGAGGTCGAACAGAGTTTAGACGCTGAGCCCCGACTGACTCGTCGCGCTGTCGGTTACGTATGGCAGCGTAAGCCGGGCAATATGGTTTGTTTGCCCGAGTGAAAATGGAATTGCTGCGCGAAATTGCAGCAGGCTGCTGTCTTCGGGCGAGTTGTACAGATTCGGCGAATGGAAGACTGTAACCTGAAACGACATGATCGAAGCCGAGGGATCGTTGGCTGCGTTTTCAATCGTCTCCACCCCCTTTTGCGCCTGGATAACAGCCGCGATCGAAAGGGCGGCCGCCATCCACAGCGACACAGTTTTTTTAATAATGATAGGGACTTTGCTGATCAAAATGCCAAGGACACCTGGGCGGTGAGGATATCGCTTTCGAGCCGCCTCTTGGCCGAGAATTCGTGCGTGTATTTCAGCTTCAGAGACGCCTCGGCCCCAAACAACGTCCCGCCCGAGTAGATTACGATCGGGCCAATCCCGCTAACTTGAGCTTTCAGGCTGCTCGCTCCCAGTGCGATCTTCAGCGCCTCGGCTCCACGACCGCTATCGTCGTCGATTTGCTGATATGTGTAACCCGCAAGCCCGACGCCCCAGCCCGACCGAAACCGTTGTATCACAGCCCCCTCAATCTGGATGGTAGGTGCTGTTTGGAAATCCGTGTCATCGTTTTTCTCGCTGAACAGAAAGCTGACCGCACCTGAGGCTTCGAAGCCTCGTTCAGGTACGAACCACGTCGCGGCGAAAAAGGGTTGGAAAGACCACACATTCTTTCCAACCGACAGCGCACTGATGGACCGGTCCACAACATTGATCGACGCGGTTTGGTAATCTCCAGTTGGTATAAAAACTGACAATCCGGTGCTGTAGTGCAGATTGTCACGATGCCATCCCACAAGCCCGGTCACAGTGATGTCGGCTAGCCCGGATGCGGTGTCCGATATGCTGGCGCCTTGAAACGGTGGCCTAATTGCTGTGAAAGACAAGTCGCCATCTACATATGGCAGAGTAATGTCGATCGCAGGCGTCCCACCAAAGACCTGTGCATCGAACACCTGCGTGACATTCAATCGCCAAATATTCAACTCAAGATCCGCATCCGCGGCAATCGGCAAACCGCCAAGTGACAACCCGTCGACGCTGCCATCCAGATGGTCGAATGTCAGTGCGGTATAGGTGCCAGGCTCGGGGACAAACCCCGCAAACGTGTCCCTTGTTTCCATGAAATAAGCACCAATCCCCCCTTCAACGGCGATGGCTGGCTTGGCAGTCAGAACCGTTAAGGCCGCAAAGAATGCTGCGCCCAGCGTGGGGCGCATACCGGGGAAAAGATTTTGCATTTGTCACCTCGTTCAGACGTATTCGCGCGTTTGTCGCGCTGTCCCTTCATGCGGGGATGGATTGATCAGAGTTTGGGGTCAGGGCGTGTACCAGATGGGGGATGTATAAGCTCGGTCCTGAATGGATTCGGGTGCCCCTTCCGGTAGCTCAACGCCAAAGAACTTGCGGTCATACGTCGTCCAGCGCGGGGTCGGGATTTCCAGAACCCGAACGTAGTAGAACGCGCTTTGCGCAGGGTCGAAGTCCGGGTCTTCCCAGTAACCACCCAGAATGGCCTGACCGATGTCATTTGTAAAAGTGGCATCTAGCGCGTTGACGGTGTTTCCGACCAATCCATCGCAAGCCCCGTCAATCACGTTACGGCCACCGCACGAGACGTCATAGACTTTCTCGGAAGTAGTTCCGTCAACGTTCAGCCAACCCTTTATGATCTGAACGCGGTCCAGATTAGCCCCGTCCGGATCGCGCAACGCGCGTACTAGGAATCGCGGCGCACGACCTTCACTCTTTGCCAGATCACCCCCCATAGGTACGCCATTGGCATAGCCATGCGCTGCGAAATCTGACCGAGGCAGGTCAGATTCTTCAAAGTCATAACCCGCGAACACACGAACCCGGATGCGCGTGCCCGAGGTCGCGTAGACTTCTTTGCGCATCATCGCGTCAAAAATGGCCTCGCGCGTGTTTTCACGTGCCCATACCGCGGCCAGACCAGAAGCCGAGGTCTGCCAGGCGTTAATTCCGTTCTCTGGCGCGCCCAATCGTCCAGCAATGGTTTCTTCAAACCAAACAGGGTCAGCCGTGGGTTCGAGCTGCGCAACTTTGCCAAAGAAACTTTCTTCACGCGTTGTCGGCAATGAAGTATGCGCGTCGGTCGACCCGATCATACCGAATTTGAAAGGGTTCGCGCCAAGTTTTGCTTCATGGGACAGACCCCGCCGCAGTGCCGGACGGGCGTATTCGTTCGGCAACATATCAGGTGTCTTGGCATCAGAACCGAAATTGGCCGTGTCCCACGTTTCGAAATCCGCGAATTCGTCATCCGGTGACAGCATTGGATGCGCTTCACCATCGCCTTTCATCTGCGTGACTTCGTAGATCGGCTCCCATCGCGCCCTGCGCTCAGCGTACGCCTGATCGATGGGCTCATTCGTGTCGTATCGCGTATCATCGAACATCAGCCCGTTGGACAGATTACCATTGTGCGGAATGGCCAGCACGCGCCCACCGGTTTCCGCCTCAAGCGCTTCCATCCAATCCCACAGGTCTTCGGGGTTCACGCCCGCATCCGCCGAAAGCGGAACGCGACTGTTCGCGATATCCTTGCCATCTCTGTAGACAACAACGCGGTGCATATTGTTACCGTTTGGCGTTGAAGACCATTCGAACCCAATGATCGCTGAAAACAGGCCGGGTTCATTTGCCGCGTCGGCGGCGTCTATTGTTTCCTCCCAAGGGCCGCGGGAAAAATCAGGGTTGTTCGAATAAGGGTTTGTGCCTTCAAACCGGGACCCGGCCCATAGGTTCCATGCTTTTCCAGCTGCTTCGGCTGAGCCGTCCTGCACATACCCATGTAACGTTTGGCCGAATTCAGTGTCCAATACGGCAGGGTCATCCCGCTTGAGCATGGGCGCAACGCCAAGACCTTCTGCGTGATCTGAAATCACCAGCCAATCCAAGGGTCGCACCAGACGAACGGGAACACCCATCGAAGACACCACTTCTTCTCCTTTGGCGAACCGAAACGCGTCAGCGGGGCCAAGGTTGTTACCGATCATCCCGGCATCAGGTGAGTAGGATGTGTGTAGGTGGGTATCGCCGAAAAGCACCTGGTTTGGAAATTCTTGCTTAGGATAAGGCGAATATTCACGTTCGCCCGGGTTCCATGGCGGTACGTCTTGCGCAAATGCCGCCGATGACAATGCAATGGCCGATACTGTAAGCGCTTTTAAATACATAACTAAATCCTCAAGACGGCGTGTACCAAATGGGCGAGGTGTAGGCGCGTTCCTGGATCGAGACCGGGGCACCCTCGGGCAGTTCCGTGCCAAAGAACTTAGAGTCAAAGGTGGTCCAGCGTGGCGAAGGGATTTCTAGAACGCGAACATAGTAGAATGCTGATTGCGCCGGGTCGAAATCCGGGTCTTCCCAGAAACCCGCCAGAATGGCCTGACCGATATCGTTGCTCCAGGTGGCCGTCGCCTGATCAACCGTGTCGCCCACCGGGCCCTCACACGCCCCGTCAATCAACGCGCGCCCGCCGCAGGCAATATCGACAACCTTTTCCGTTGTGGTGCCGTCGGCATTCATCCAGCCTTTGACGATCTGGATGCGATCCAGATTGGCACCGTCGGGATCGCGCAGTGCCCGCACCATGAAACGCGGCGCACGGCCATCGCTTTCGGCGAGATCAGCGCCCATCGGCGCCCCATTCTCATACCCGTATGCGTCAAAATCCGAGCGCGGCAGATCGGATTCTTCAAAATCATACCCGGCGAAAACACGAACCCGCAGGCGGGTGCCGGTGGTGGCAAAAACCTCACGCCGCATCATTGCGTCGAAGATGGCCTCGCGCGTGTTTTCGCGGGCCCAAACGGCGGCCAGACCCGAAGCCGAGGTCTCCCACGCCTTGATCTGGTTTGCGTCATCACCAAGTCGGCCGGTTATTGCCTCATTAAACCGAATCTCGTGGGCCGAAGGTTCAAGGGCAGTAATCTTGCCAAAGAAATTCTCTTCCCGCGAAGTCGACAGTGACGTGTGGGCGTCCGTTGACCCGATCATTCCAAACTTGAACGGGTTTGTGCCAAGTTCTGCCTGATGCTGAAGACCTAGTCGGTAAGCAGACCGCGCATATTCACGGGGTAGCATTTCGGGCGTTTTTACCTCGGTCCCGAAACTGCCTTTGTCCCAAGTTTCAAAGTCCGCAAACGCGTCGTCCGGGGACAAGGCGGGGTGGGTTTCACCGTCGCCTTTCATCTGGGTCACTTCGTACAGCGGCTCTAGACGTTGCCGACGCTCGGCATATTCGGCTGACAGCGGTTCCCCCGCGAAATTTTTGTCGTCGAACATAAGCCCATTCGACAGGTTTCCGTTATGTGGAATTGCCAGAAGTTGCCCGCCGGTTTCAACCTGATACTCCTCCATCCAGTCCCACAAAGCCTCGGGATCGTTAATGAGCTCATTTGACAACGGAATACGCGTGTTGGCCTGTTCCTTACCATCCCGATAGACAACTACGCGGTGCAGGTTGTTGCCGTTCGGGGCGGAACTCCATTCATACCCAATGAAGGCGGTGAAGCTGCCCGGCACATAAGCCTCTTCGGCGGCATCAATGATCTCTTCCCACGGAACATTAGGTACGTTTTTGTCCGCGGCCAGATGGTTCGTGCCCTCATAGGTGCGACCAAGCCAAAGGTTATATGCAGCTTGTGTGCTTTCGATCGTCTTTTGGCTGACCAGTTCATAAAGTTCGGCGCCCAGAGGATCTTCCAGCAAAGTCGGGTCGGCGCGCGTCAGAAGGGGTGCGATGCCAAGACCGTCTGAATGGTCCGATACCACCAACCAGTCAAGCGGCCTTTGCAATCTGGCGGGGATACCGGTGGACGCAACAACTGTTTCGCCCTTGGCGAACTTGTAGGCATCTGCCGGAGACAGTTTATTGAAAACCAAACCGGCATCCCATGAATAGGACGTGTGAAGGTGTGTGTCCCCAAAAAAGACCTGATTGGGAAAATCCTGATCGGGATACGGAGAATACTCCGCTCGGTCTGGCGCTACGTTCGGAGCATCCTGCGCCATCGCCGAATGTGCTAATATGCTCGGGAAGCTGATTTCCGCGGCACTGAACGCCAAAGCACAGAAGACTGGAAAACGGGAAACAAACACCATCACTTCTCCATAATAATGTTTATTATTAAGGACTTAAGCTATTGTAACGCTTGCGCTATTGGGCCAAACTATCAGAACGACCGGCACAAGACTTTCCCGATTGGGGTAATTGAGATGAAGAAATCCAAAGACCCATCTTTCGACGTTTTCACTTCTGCGTGGCTCAAAGGCGTTTCAGAACAAAGCCTTCTGGAGCTGAAGCAACTGTCAGAGACAGTCAGATTTGAAGACAAAGAGACGATATATGCACTCGGAGGACCGCAGAACGCGCTTTGGGGGGTCATATCAGGGCAGGTTCAGGTTCGGATCGCCTTGATCGAAATGGAGCCCGTTTTAGGACATATCCATCAACCCGGTGCGTGGTTTGGAGAGTCCGAACTGATTCAGGGTGTGGACGGTTTGGTCGAAATGAAGGCCGTGGGTCTAACAACAGTAGCAAAGGTACTGTATTCCCGGTTCCGAAAACTTGCATATCGTCAACCCGATCTGTGGGAAGCCTTTGCTCGCCTCACTTCTATGAACCAGCTTTTGGCGATGTCTGCGGCCAACGATCTTGTTCTTCGCACAAGCCTAAAACGAATAGCGGCTGCGCTGCTAAGGTTGAGCGGACGACGCGGAGTCCTTCAGGGCTCACATCAGACAGAAACCGTGAATGCCAGCCAACACGAGGTCGCGGAGTTGTCCAACATCGCGCTTTCCAAGGCTTCTGTTCACCTTGGGACGATGGCCGATTTAGGCCTCATCCGACTGGAATATGGACGTATCGTGTTGGTTAACCCCAAAGGTTTGCTGGATGTGATAAATGAATAAGCAGGTTTGTCTTCATCGTAGACGCTAGGCGTTTCACACTGGGAGGGTTGCACAAGTGGTTAGTCTTACGGGCACCTACGGTTTTCTGGTCGCACTCCGGAACCGTTTCACACGAACCCTATGGATTGTCTTTTTGTGCGCTGGCGCAATGATAGCAACTGTGTCCACGCCACGCCCCGCAAGCGCTTGCGCGGTGTGTGTGACGCTGCCCGAGGCATCACTTGCAGATCACCTGATTTCCGCCGAAATCATCGTTCTGGCCGGGCCGTCCCCAGAGAATCCGTTCAGGTTTGCGCCGAAGGCATTGATCAAGGGCACAACTCAGGATCTTGAAAGAATACCCGAGATCCCATTTCTTATCGACAGTGCAACTCGTGCAACATTCCGAAACCACCCGAACAAGAGCATCCTTTTCACCTATGGCAGCATCGACAAAGATGCGGCAGGTCGCACCACTTCGCGTAGTTGGAAAAGAATTTTCACCCTTACGCCGGAAAGAGAGCAATTTCTGTCTGATCTCAGAGATGCCGCCGCTTTCTGGACCCCCGGCAGCCGAGATAATACGGATCGCGTCGAGTTTTTTATAAAATTTATTACGTCCGATGACCTTATATTGCGCGACGCTGCATTGATCGAAATGGATCGCGCCTCGCATCCGATCGTGAAATCCCTGCGCCCGAGGGTTCCGACTGACCAACTGATGGAAGAATTTCGCAATATCACCCGCATCAGATTTGTCCCCGTCTCAATCCGCCTCTTGGCCCTACAAACAGACGATCCCGATGCCGTCGCCATAGTTCGGTCGCGTTACCCGAATGCATTGCGCAGCGGTCGGGGATACTTGTACGAATGGGGATTAGCCGGGATCGAGGTGGATGGGCCTGTTGCTGTAAAGTCCGTCGAAAACGCCCTTGGATCAAAGGGCATGAAACTGGGCGACAGGCGCGCGCTCGTTCGCGCTTTGGCTGATGGCGGCACAAGCTCACCAATGCTCCGAGATCAGATCGTTGATATATTTTCCAAATTGTTAGACGACGACGCTGCGCTGGCCTTGATTATTGCGAAGGCGTTGCACGACTGGTCCGAAACGCGACTGGATTACCAACTCAGAGCGCTGATGGAGAATGAGGCAACAGACCCAGTGACTCGGTTCGCCATTCAAATCAGGCTTATGCCAAACGATTGAGAAAAAACTAGATGAGAAACAAAAGGTGCAAACTGAACTGTTCTTAGCGTGTGTTTTTGGGGTTGCTCAAAAAACGTCATTGGTCACGCCATCGGCCATACCGCTTACAACTCCCATCGCACTGAAGCGGCATACGTTCTCACCTCCTTGCCGGACCGTTTCAATCAGCGAGAAGGCCTGAAAGTTTGTCAGCGCCCTGTCGGAGCGTTTCCAGAAAACACATTAGGCTTTTGACGCCATGACGCTGCGTCGGCGCGTGCACGGACAGCGTGCCAACCAAACGGCCTTGCCCGTCCAAAACAGGCACAGCTAGGGCCGTCATACCGGTCATGAATTCCTCATCATCGGTGGAGTACTTGTTTTCGGAAATTCTCAATATTTCTGCCCTAAGCGCTTCGGGATCTGTCAAAGACCGTTCCGTCTGCGGGTGCAAATTCCCAGCTGACAGGAACCCCTCCAGCGTTTTTTGCCGCAGAGTGGACAAATACATCTTGCCACTTGCTGTGCAATGAAATGGCACCTGCGTGCCGACTGGCAGCTGAATCCGTAAGGGCCATTTGGTCTCGACCCTGTCCAGATAGATCATTCCTTCGCGGTCCGGAATGGCAAGGTTGCAGGTCTCGCCCACCTCTTCGGCAACGCTGCGCAGGATCGCCAAACGCGCTGTACGCAGGTGCTCGGCGGACATGGTGTTAACCGCGAGCAACCGCAAACGCCGACCCGGGCCATAAGATCGGCCGTCCAAATCACGTTGCAAGAACCCTTCAGCCTCGGCGGTTTGCAGCAGTCGGTGGACGGTAGGTTTTGCCAGACCCAATGTGTCGATCAGGTCTGACGGTTTGACGGAAACCCCGCGCCTGGCCACCTCTTCGAGGATCAGCAGCAGGCGCAGGTTAGTTGGGATCTGAGTTTCCTTGTCTTGTGTTTCCGTCTCGGCCATCCCGCAACAGTCTAGTTATTTGGCAGGAGGATCAAGGCCAGATTGGGCACCAGCGACACCAAAATCCACACTGAAAGCAGCGCTGCCAGATAGGGCACCGTGTACCGCAGTAGCCGGAAGTACGGCACGCCAGTCACGCCAGACGCCACATACAGGTTCAGCCCGTAAGGCGGCGTGATGAACCCGATAGAAGCACCCACAAGGAAAATCACCGAGAAATGGATCGGATCAATGCCAACCGAGGCGGCAATCGGTGCCAAGATCGGGGCCAGAATGATCGTCACCGGCAGGCTCTCAAGAACCATGCCCGAGAAGAAGACGATCACCATCGAGGTGAACAGCACTGCGTGGTAGCCACCCATAGAAGTTACAAAGTTCCCAATGGTCTCTTGTGCGCCCAATAGTGAAAGGATCTGCTGCATCACCACAGAAATCGCAATCAACGGTGCAAGGATGCCGGTGATCTGGGCGGATCGGATCACGATCGAGGGGATTTCAGGGATCGTGAACCCTTCGACCACGAACATCTCGGCAAAGGTCTTCTCGGTCGGCGGAATGTCATTCCGTGCGCCCATAATTCGGTTGATCGGATAGCTCACCAGACCTGCGATGACACAGAAGCCCACGGTCACTCCGGCGGCTTCAGTCGGTGAGAATTTGCCGGTGTAGATGCCCCACAGCACCAGACCGATAGCAAAGAATCCAAGCCATGCCCCGAACGCGGTTTTCAGCACCCGGTTCAGTTGCAGCGGAATCAGGTGACCCCAGCCATTCATGCGGCAAATGATCCAGCAGGCAAATTGCATGCCAAACACCATCAAGGCACCGGGCAGAATACCAGCGACAAACAGCTCAGAGATCGGCAGGTTCATCAGAAACCCGTAGACGATAAAGATGATCGACGGCGGGATGATGATCCCCACTGTGCCGCCCGCCGCCGCGGTGGCTGCGCTGAACCGCTCGTCATAGCCGCCTTTGACCATTTCAGGGTGCAGCATCGACCCGATGGTAGCGGTCGTGGCCGAGTTCGACCCGGAAATCGCCGCGAACAACCCGCAGGCCCCCAGCGAGGCCATCGCCAACCCGCCGCGTATCCAGCCCAGACAGGCATAGGCGAAATCGCTGAGCCGCCGCGCGATACCTGATTTGTTGATCAGGTCTCCGGTCAGGATGAACAGTGGCATCGCCAGCAGCGCAAAGCCCTTGTTGAACACGTTCAACAGCTCGGCACCCATATTGTCCAGCGTCAGGCCGAGGACAAAGGAACAGCCGATAACCCAATAGCCGATGACAAGCAGCACCGGCACGCCCAGCATGAACAGAAAGGTGACCCCAAGCGAGATCAATGTAACCATGGTTCCGTCTGTCATCAGTCTGCTCCGATCACGGCCTGCTTGATCAGCGGCTCACCTGTTTTCCAGTTGTGCAGATCGTCGGCGAGGTTTTGAAACACCCGCCCAACCATCAGAAAGAACGACAGTGGCGCGGCCAAAAGGAACCACCACTGCATAATATTGTCCGTGCCCAGTACGATCTGAAAGTTGGATGCCGACAATGCCACCAACCGCGTGGTGGTCACTATGACAATCACCGCAAAGATGAACCACAGCACCGCGTCCAGAAACAGGCAGGCCAACTGCCCGCCTCGGGGCATGGAGGTGCGGAATTCACTGAAGCTCAGATGCGTGCGCAGGCGGACATTATATGAAGCCCCAAACCACGCCATGACCATGAACAGCAGCGGCGGGATGGTTGTCGACCATGGTTCTTGGTCGTTGAACACAAAGCGGTCGATCACGCCCCAGAAGATAATCAACGCGATAGCAAGATAGGAATACACCATCACCGACCGCTCAAAATGGCGCTCGACAAAGGGCACTGCCCGATAGATCAGCATGATCACGAACCCGCCAAGGGCCGAGACAATCGCGCCCAACACCCATGCGGCATCGGATTCCAACGCGGATTGAATCTCGAACGAATCCCGGCTCAGAAAAGCGCTGAATATCGCGCCCATATCTGCCCAAAACGACATGTACCCCGTCCTCCCAGTCGGTATTTTGTTGAACCGGCCCGATTTGGGCCGGCTCGAATAGGCTTATCAGGCCTGGCCCATCCACCAGCGGCGCGGCTCGACATTCTCGGGCAGAGTATCCGCCGGAATCTCGCGCGCGATGTCGTAGATCTCCTGATAGGTATCGATGCCTCCGGCCCATTTGTTCAGGCGTTCACGCCACTGCGCCCAAGGCTCGGGGTTGTAGTTCGGGGCGCACATTTCCTCAGCCAGTTTGATCTGATCGTCGGCCAGGAAAGCCGGACGGACGCCGTTTTCCGCAAAGATCGTGTTGGGCAGTTGCGGGTCCGAGAAGCCAACGGTGTTCAAAAGCGCGGCTTCGTTTGCGCCTTGGATCAGAGCCTGCGTGAAATATGAAGACTCCATCACTGCGTCCTGCAATTCACCCCCAAGGCCGTCGAAGACCTTGGCCGACATCGAGGTATGCTCGGTGCCACAGAAGAACTTCAGGTTCACCGACTGCGACACCACCGGTGCCATATTGGCGTAGGCTACAGCCGAGGCCCATGTTTCTGCACCATCAATCAAACCGGTTTTCAGCGCGTCGAGCGTTTCCTCCCACGCTACTGGTACCGGATTCAGGTTCAGCAGTTGCATCGCAATCCGGCCGAGCTGTGTGCCTGTCACACGGTTCTTGGTGCCAAACAGTTCTTCCAGCTTGGTCACAGTCGGCTTGTCGGCAAAGTTTGAACCCATTTGCAGACCGCGCAGTTCACAATGCGTGAACAGGAACTTCAGCCCGTGCCGTTTTTCCAGCGGGTCGCGCAGAATACGCTGACTCGCCGGGCTGTAGAAGAAATGATACTGCGCCGCGCGGCTGGGGAACATATAGGCATAGTCCAGCACGTTCAGATAAGGCGCACCCCCGGCCGAGTTCTGCGTCGAGGCCGCATAGATGTCTACGATCCCCTGCTGGGTCTTCTCAACACAGCTGAGCTGGCCGCAGATTTGGTTGTCGCCGATGAACTCGATCCGAATCTCGCCATCGGTACGCTCTTCCAGATCTCGCGCGAACTCGATCGCTCCGGCCCGTTCGATCAGCAGGTTGCGGGTGTTAAAACCCGACGCTCCGAACTTTAGCGTGTGCTTCGGCTCTTTCGAAAAGCGTTTTTCATAGGTTGATTCGGCAGCCTGGGCGAGATTGGCCAGACTCATTGCACCGCCAAACCCACCAGCCGCCAGCAAAGTCGAGCTCATGCCGTAACGGCCCGCAACACGGAAGAAATCCCGCCTTGAAATACCACTCAGTTTCCGACCAATTTCCATTGCTTACCTCCCTGATCGCAATTATTGAGACGTTTTGTATCAAAAAAGGCTAGTATAGTTCGATCAATTTGCATAGAGTTTTTTTCGAAGACGCTGGGAGGAGACAGTCATGGAGGTGGATTATGCGGTTGTCGGTGCGGGGTCGTCGGGCTGTGTCATCGCCAATCGGCTGAGCGCCAACCCGAACACAACTGTGGCTCTGCTCGAGGCAGGCGGGCGCGACACGAATCCGTGGATTCACATCCCGGTCGGGTATTTCAAAACCATGCATAATCCCTCGGTCGACTGGTGTTACCGCACCGAGCCTGACCCCGGTCTGAACGGGCGCTCCATCGACTGGCCGCGCGGTAAGGTACTCGGCGGTTCATCCTCGCTGAACGGGCTGCTGTATGTACGGGGCCAGAAAGAGGACTATGACCGCTGGCGCCAGATGGGCAATGAAGGCTGGGGGTGGGACGATGTGCTGCCCCTGTTCAAACGTTGCGAGGATCAGGAACGGGGCGAAGATGAATTTCACGGCGTCGGCGGACCGCTGTCCGTATCCAACATGCGCATTCAGCGTCCGATCTGCGACGCCTGGGTCGCTGCAGCACAGGCGGCGGGTTATCCGTTCAACCCCGACTACAACGGAGCCGAGCAGGAAGGCGTTGGCTATTTCCAGCTGACGACACGTAATGGCCGTCGCTGCAGCGCCGCCGTGGCCTACTTAAAACCCATTCGTGATCGGAAGAACCTGAACATCATCACCAATGCGTTGGTCAGTCGCGTCGTTCTAGACGGAAAAAAGGCCACCGGGCTTGTTTACCGAGACCGCTCGGGCGCTGAGAAGACACTGAAAGTGCGGCGGGAAATCATCTTGTCGGGTGGCGCAATAAATTCGCCTCAAATCCTGATGCTGTCAGGGATCGGTGACCCGGATCATCTGAAAGAAAACGGAATCGACCCAGTGCATGCTTTGCCCGGCGTAGGCAAAGGATTGCAGGATCACTTGCAGGCGCGGCTTGTTTTCAAATGCAACGAACCCACGCTGAATGATGAAGTCCGCAGCCTGTTCAATCAGGCCCGCATCGCACTAAAATACGCTCTGTTCCGCGCAGGGCCGATGACGATGGCCGCCAGTCTTGCGACCGGCTTTATGAAGACACGGCCTGACGTCGAAACACCCGACATCCAGTTCCATGTCCAACCCTGGTCCGCCGACAGCCCCGGCGAAGGCGTGCATCCTTTTTCGGCCTTTACCATGTCGGTTTGCCAGTTACGCCCGGAAAGCCGGGGAGAATTACGTTTGGACGGCCCAGATCCTACTAAGCATGTCAAAATCATCCCGAACTATCTTTCAACTGAAACGGATTGCCGGACCATCGTCGACGGGGTGAACATCGCGCGCAACATCGCCAAACAAAACCCGCTGGCCTCCAAGATTTCTGAGGAGTATCGGCCCTCGGCAGACCTGAGCCCTGAAGACTACGAGGGTACGCTGGATTGGGCCAGATCGAACACGGCTTCGATCTACCATCCTACCGGAACCTGCGCGATGGGCACCTCGAACGCATCGGTTGTCGACCCGAAACTGAAAGTCCACGGTATAGCAAACCTGCGGGTGGCTGATTGTTCGATCATGCCGGAGATTGTCAGCGGCAACACAAACGCTCCGGCGATAATGATCGGGGAAAAGGCCAGTGATTTGTTAGCTGCGGATGCTTAACCAGCTGACCTGATAAAATGCAGCAAAACCGAGTAAGCCGCTGACGTGTTCCCCCTACTCCACCGAAAAAAGTTGCGTTCGAACTGAGTTTTTTGGGCACGAGCAGCCCCCGCTCAAACAAAAAAAGGCGACCAGTGTTCGGTCGCCTTCTTTGTTATTCTGCGGCGATTGCCTGCTCGGAATCCGCGCCTGCCTGAATCGGAGACCAATTCAGGTCTCCATCATAGCGCCAGGCCAGCTTGCCCTGATCATCCATCGCAATCAGATGCAACCATCCATTGTCAAACAGCGCGCGCACCTCGGGATGGCGGGACAAGATATCCGACATCGCTTCACGCGGTGCTTCGATGATCACCGACAGGCGCAGCGGTTCGTGTTGCAGACGCTCGCCGTCATGGATCGACTGCCACGGCAGACCTGGACGCGGCGCACCGTTGTTGCCTTCAAGCACTCCGATCCCGCCGACCACGTTGTGCAGCAGCTTGTTGCCACCCCCGAACAGCTGCGGCGCGACGGTCGAGCCGTAATACTGCAGGCTGATCCAGCTGACAACGACGACAGGTGCGGTCATGATCAGCTCCAATACTCCAAACCCGTCATCCTTGCGCCAGTTATAGTTGTGCAAAAAGGCCTGCCCCGCCAAATCCGCCCCGTCGGTACGATGACGCGGGGCCGCGATGAACGCGCGACATCCGGCAAGGCCCCATTCGGGGCGGGTTTCGGCCCAGTCCTGGGCGCGTCGTTGTATGTCAGTGGCTTTGTTGGCGCGAGGCAAGCGAGCGGCACGCTCGGCTCGGGCAAGCTGTCCGGCCGCGTCCAGCCACTTTTTGACCTGTGCCAGCTCCAGTGCCCAGTCGCCGTGCGGTAGGTCCTGTTCATAAAGGCTCACCTTGTCGGTTGTCGTATAATGCATGGCAGGCAGGAAAACGGTGTCTGCCGGAATGTTGATCCCCTGCTCTTGCAACCCCGAGCGCAGTTCAGCATCGTTCAACAACCCAGCCAGTAGCCGCGCATTCACGTCGCCAGCATGGCCACCACAGGCCCCGCAGTGCAGCGCGCTTTCATGCGGGTTGTTGGTCACATCCGCGCCGTGCCCTGCCAGCAAAACGATCCGGGCAAAGTTCTCGGTCAGCGACATCGCCGTCAGAACGGTCTTCGCCATGCCAATGCGGGTGTCCAGATCGAGGCTCGGGTCCAAAAGCGGAGCGGGATCGGTTTTGGATTTGCCGCCAAGTCCCAAGGCATCGCGCATCAGTTTCCCGGCATACAAAGGGCCTGTTGCCTCAACAAAGGCAAAGGACGACACCGCCGCCAACTTGAACCGGCCCCAGGCGCGCTTGGCTCGCGCAGTATAACGGCGGGTCAGATCGGCCTTTTTCGGCTCAGCCGCATGCGAGCACACACCCGGTTTCAGCAACACGGGGCCATGCTGCTCGACCACGTCCGAACCGGCAGCTTTATGCGCGCTGGCGAGACCGAAGAACCCTGCAAAGCCGAGGGTTTCGATACCACTGTCCTGCGCCTCGAAAGCGCGGCGGAACACTTCGGAACGCACATCGATGCAGAACGCGGCCTGCACTTGCGGGCGGCCTTCGGTAGCACGCGTTACGCCCGGCAGCAGCCGTTCGGCCAGCTTGCGCTGTAGTGCCCGCTCGGCCGCCTCTTGCAGCATAGCGTCGATGACAAAATCGGTCGTGGGCGTGACCGGCGCTTCATGTGCGGTAACAACTTCGGCCCATTTCTCTGCGATCTGGTCTTCGTAAAGGTCGTACAGCGCCTCATCAAACACCATGCGCAGAGCCAACAATTCGGTCACGGTATTATCCTGTTTGCCGTTCAGCTCGGCATCCCACAGCAGGTAGCGCGCGTATTGCGCCCATCCGCCCATGCTGCTCAGCCAGCGGTGATAGGCGGTGGCGGCAGCCTCGGTGCTAAGCCCCAGCCGTTCCGAGGACCGACCAATCGCACGCCAATGCGAGCGGTTGGTAGTGGCCACAAAAGCGCCAAACCCTTTTAGCCCGTGTATTTCCGGTGTCAGGTCGCGCGTCGCGTAGTCACGCCACGCGCTGAACGCGCCACCCGTCCGGGCCTGCTGCCACAGCGCCTGACCCTGATCGAAATGACTGGCGGCCCAGATACCGATCCTGTCTTCGATCAAGCTAGGCCAGTCTGTGCCCGATACCTCGGCCGCCAACTCCGCCACAGTAGGCAGGGGTTCCGGCTGGTCCGCCTGCTGGCGCACCGCTGCCATGATGTCATCCAGGCTTGGAACGTTGAACTGACCCTTAATCGCGGACAGCGCGTCCAGAATATCGGCCTCGGTGATCTCACCGGCATCCAGCTGCTGCGCCCAATGCGACCGCTCGGGCGTGATCCGTGTGCCCGCAACCCGCGCCAGACGGGCAGAAGTGACGGCCAGCGGCTCATCCGCCTGCCCTAGGAACGGGTTCACCGCAACATTCGCGGACAATGGGAACAGCGGCGGGATCGCCTTGGCCGCTGTTTTGGCCTCGGTCACCAGTTCAAGCAGAGGGGCGGGGTAGGATTCGAGTTTGGCAAACATCGGTTAGGCTCCTTCTCAGGCTGCGGACCGCTTGGACCAACCGTCCAGCAGCTTGTCGAAAATCGCGTTGGCATAGAGGCCGTTGGACAGGTGCACCCGCAGGCCCGCCGCTGCCGGGTGCGGTGCCCAGAGCGGGAAGGTCGCCTGCGCCACGGCCACCAGACCAAAGCTCAGCAACGCCAACACGATCAGCGCCCATTCCAGCGGACCCGGCGCGGGTGTTGCGGGCAGCGTGCCAGCGGTTAGGTGCTGGGCAATAACTTGCAGCGCGAAGTAGCTGACCGAAGTCACCAACGCATAGACCACTGTGCGCTGCGTCAACTGACGCGGCGCGGCATCGGCAAAGCCTTGTGCCAGCAGGTAGGCCACACCAAAGATCAGGATCACGCCCAAGGCGATGGCCTGCACCGATTTGCCATCAAAGCCCAGAACCGTGCCGACCAGAGCGTAGATCACAATCGCCGTGCCAAATGCGCGCAGAACGTTGCTGGCACTGGGCACCGCGATCGGGCCGGGCCGGTTGATGGCTGCCACGTTGCGTACTGCCTCACCCGAACTCAGGAACGCGTGTGCTTTGTAAAGCGAGTGCGCCACAATATGCAGCAGTGCCAGCGGGAACAGCGCAAGGCCGCACTGCATTACCATGAATGCCATCTGGGCAATCGTGGACCATGCAAGCGAAGTCTTAACCGCGGGCTGCGTCAGCATTACTAAGCCCCCGAACAACGCGGTGAACCCGCCCAGCATCACCAGCAAGGCCATCACTCCGGGTGCGGCCAGCATCACATCGGCAAAGCGGATCAGCAAGAAACCACCGGCGTTGATCACACCCGCATGCAACAGGGCCGAAACCGGTGTTGGGGCCTCCATCACCTCAGTCAGCCAGCCATGCACCGGGAATTGGGCCGAGGCCAGTACGGCCGCCACAGCGATCAACAACGCCGCCGCAACGGTCATCCAATTGGCCTGAACCGTCGTCAGGATCGTGTGGATATCAGTGGTGCCAGACGCAACGATCAGCAAGACTATGGCTGCGGCTAACGCGCCCTCGCTCAGCCGGGCCACAAGCGCCTTTTTACGTGCCGCGCGTTGGGCTGTTGCACGCTCGGGGTAAAACAGCAGCAGTTTATGCAGGGCCAGGCTGGTGGTGGTCCAGGCGACCAGCAACTGGATCAGGTTGCCCGACATCACCAGCAAAAGGACCGAAGCCAGCGCCAATGCCATCCATTTGGTGAACAAGCCCTGCCGCGCTTCGCCATCCATGTAGGTGGCCGAATAGCGTAAAACGATCCAGCCGATAAAGCTGACCAATACCAGCATCACCGCGCTAACAGCATCCAGACGCACCGATAGGCCTACTCCAAACAGTCCGATCAGAGCAGAGGTGCCGGAACCGTTTATCACCAGCATCACTGCCGACACTGCCGCCGCCAGAAAGGCGCCGAACCCTGCAAGTTCAGCCAGTTTTGGTACCCGCCCCGGGCGCAAACCCGGATGACGCCCGGCATAGATCGCAGCGGCGATCAGGATCAACGGGCTGAATAGCGGAAAATAGAGGTAGAACATGGCGGCAATCCCTGCGTCTTAAGTCTGGGAATGTCAGTTAGGACAGATTCAATGCCATTAAAAATTCATTGTTATTGAGATTTCATTCTATTAATTAGAACGATATGCCTCTGAATTATCATCACCTGCGGTATTTCTGGGCCGTTGCCCATGACGGGAACCTGACCCGCACAGCGCAACGGTTGAACCTGTCGCAATCGGCCTTGTCGGTGCAGATCAAACAATTGGAAGAACGGCTGGGACATGACCTGTTCGAACGTCGTGGGCGGCAGTTATATCTGACCGAAGCAGGACGCATTGCGCTGGACCATGCGGATGCGATTTTCTCAACAGGGCAAGAACTTGTCGCCACGCTGACTGAGACCGTTCAATCCCGCAAGGCCCTTCGGGTCGGAGCGCTGGCAACCCTGTCGCGCAACTTTCAGATCGGATTTTTGCGCCCCATTCTGTCGCGCATGGATGTTGAGGTGATCCTGCGATCCGGCAGCCCGACCGAGTTGATGGAGGGGCTGGAGGCACTGAATCTGGATCTCGTCCTGATGAACCGGCACCCTCCGGATGACAGTCTGACGCCGTTTGAAACTCATCAGATCGCCGAACAACCCGTCAGCATCGTTGGCACGCCTGATCGACTGGCCCCGGAACGTCCAATCAAAGAGCTGTTGCAAACGCAGCCATTCATCCTGCCCACCACGGACAACAGTGTACGCACCGCGTTTGACGCAATGGCCAGCCGAATGTCCGAGCGCCCACAGATCGCTGCCGAAGTGGACGACATGGCAATGATGCGTCTTCTCGCGCGCGAGGATATTGGACTGGCCCTTGTGGCCCCCATCGTGGTGACGGACGAACTGACCTCGGGACGATTGGTCGAAGCAAAAGAGCATCCGCGCATCAAAGAAAGCTTTTACGCCGTCACCCTACGCCGCCGTTTTCCAAATCCTCTGGTCCAGGAACTGTTATCACAGGACGCAGATCCCGCCTTACTGGCGTAAGAGACTGGCGGGTCCCGGACGAGGCCCGAAATCCATCCGGCAAGGACTCGGAAATTCCGACGATCCGTGCGTGCAACGCAGGATCGCCAGTACCGGACTGCACACAGCACCCAATAGATAACAACCGCAGTATCAGATTATTCAAATGCGGGACGTTTCGACCGTTGCTTAAACGTTTAAGCGCAACCTTACTCCGGCAAAAACATTGATTTTGCTGAATATGTCCGCGTATCATTGAGAAAACGGGGGCGCAGATGGACAGCTCTATTTCAGATGAAGCCCTGGCCCGGCTGCCCTTCTGGGTCACGCCGCCAGGTGAAACTGACGGTTTCCTAATTGCGGTCGGCGTGCTTCTTGTGCTTGTGCTGCTTGGGTTCGGCGCGCTTTATTTCACCATTCAAGCCATCCCTGACAGGATGGCGGCAGGGGCGCACAAAGTGCAAATGCAACTGGTCGGCGTTTTGGGCCTGATTTCGCTGTTCACCCTGAACAACGCGTTCTGGATTGCCGCGATTCTGATCGCCGCCGTACCTCTCCACGAAATCTTCCCTTTGCACATAAAGGCAGGTCAGGACGATGCTTGAGCTCCTGTTCTCAGCCCTGATCACGATTGTCCCGGACTACCTCTATCGACGATATAAACAAGGCAAACGGTGGGGACATGAGATTACCCTGTTCAACATCTGGTACGAGCTGCGCTGGGGGCTGACCGCTTGCGCAATTCTGGCCGTGACCCTGATCACGGTCATTTTCTATTTCCACCCTTCCACCCGCAACGTCTCGGCCGCCTTTCGCACTGTTACGATCCTGTCAGACCGCGCCGGCCGGGTGGCCGAAGTCTATGTGACCAACAATGAAACCGTGACCGCCGGACAGGCCATCTTCCGGCTGGATACCACCCGACAAGAGGCAGCCGCTGAAACCGCCCGCCGCCGGATTGACGAAATAGACGCCGCCCTCGGCGTGATTGAAACCGACATCACCGGAGCACAGGCGCAGGTCGAGGCTTCCGAGGCCGAATTCCGGCAGGCATCGGATGATCTGACCCGCCGCCAGTCACTGGCTGAACGCAATGATGCAACCGTCAGTGAACAGGAACTTGAACGGTTGCAAACGGCGGTCTCGCGCGCCGATAGTCAGCGCGCTGCGGCAATTGCAGCGCTCGACGGGATCAAGCTGCGCCAGAGCACGTTACTGCCAGCGCAACAGGAAACCGCCAGGGCCGCCCTGCGTGAGGCTGAGGCTGAAATTGAGAAATCCACGGTTTTTGCCGAAGTTGACGGCACTGTGACGCAGTTCCTGCTGAAACCGGGCGACATCGTGAATCCTATCCTGCGGCCTGCCGGTATTCTGGTGCCCGAGGTCACAGGCCAAGGGCGCTTCGTGGCCGCGTTCGGGCAAATCTCGGTGAGTGTGCTGAAACCCGGCATGCTGGTAGAAATCACGTGCCCCGCCAAACCCCTGACGATTATCCCGATGGTCGTTGATGAGGTGCAGGACGCCATCGCAGCCGGGCAATTCCGACCCGGCGACGCGTTGGTGGATCAACAGGACCGCGCCCGTCCCGGCACGGTGACGGCCTTTCTTGCGCCGATCTTTCCGGCGCATCTGGACCACATCCCTCCCGGTAGCGCTTGTGTCGGCGTCGCCTATACCAGCCGTGCGCAGGAACTCGAGGCCGGAGAAATCACAGGATTCTCTGCCTTCATCGCGCGGATCGTCGATGGGATGGGGATTGCAAACGCCATCGTTTTGAGGGCGCAGGCCATCCTGCTGCCAGTCAAGGCACTGGTGTTTAACTGATCCTGTATCGGAACCGGATAAGAATATCCGCAATCGGAAAAAGCACAGGCCGGTTCGCTTTGAACCGGCCTGAAACGTCTTAGAAATGCGCCGAGTTGGTGTTGCCCGGTACTACGGGCGGCGCAAACTTGGTCAGGTCAATACCTTCGACCGCAGCCTTGTACTCTTCGATCTTCGGCGTCCGGCCCAGGATCGCCGACAGCACAACAACCGGGGTCGAGGCCAACAGGCTTTCGCCTTTCTTGTCCGGCGCATCCGCCACGACGCGGCCTTGGAACAGACGGGTCGACGTGGCCAGAACCGTATCCCCCTTAGCGGCTTTTTCCTGATTACCCATGCAGAGGTTACAGCCGGGGCGTTCGAGGTACAGGATGTTCTCGTACTCGGTGCGCGCCTTTTCTTTCGGGAACAGATCGTCGAATTCGAAGCCCGAGTATTTCTCGAGCACTTCCCAGTCGCCCTCTTCCTTCAACTCATCGATGATATTGTAGGTCGGAGCCGCGACCACCAGCGGGGCCTTGAATTCGACCTTGCCGGTTTCTTTTTCCAGGTTTTTCAGCATCTGGGCAACGATCTTGATGTCCCCTTTGTGCACCATGCACGAGCCGACAAAGCCCAGATCCACGTGCTTTTCAGCATTGTAGTACGAGATCGGGCGGATCGTGTCGTGGGTGTACCGCTTGGACACATCCGCATTGTTGACGTCCGGGTCCGCGATCATCGGCTCGACAATCTGGTCCAGATCGACGACAACCTCAGCGTAGTATTTCGCATTCTCGTCAGGACGCAGAGCGGGATTTTCACCCGACTTGATCTCAGCAATGCGAGCGTCCGCGATGTTGATCAGCTTTTGCAGCATGCCGTTTTCATGCTCCATACCCTTGTCGATCATGATCTGGATGCGCGACTTGGCCAGTTCCAGCGAACCAACCAGCGTCTCGTCATTCGAGATACAGACCGAGGCCTTGGCTTTCATCTCAGCAGTCCAGTCTGTGAAGGTGAATGCCTGATCCGCCAGCAGCGTGCCAATGTGCACTTCGATCACGCGACCCTGGAACACGTTGTCGCCATGCTGTTCCAGCATCTGCGCCTGGGTGGCGTGCACGACGTCGCGGAAATCCATGTGCTCGGCCATTTGACCCTTGAAGGTCACCTTGACCGATTCCGGGATCGGCATCGACGCCTCACCGGTGGCCAGCGCCAGCGCCACGGTGCCCGAGTCCGCCCCAAAGGCCACGCCTTTGGACATGCGGGTGTGGCTGTCGCCGCCGATGATGACCGACCAATCATCCACGGTGATGTCGTTCAACACCTTGTGGATCACGTCGGTCATTGAATGATAGACACCTTTCGGGTCCCGACCGGTGACAAGGCCGAAATCGTTCATGAACTTCATCAGACGCGGCGTGTTGGCCTGCGCCTTGGCATCCCAAACCGAAGCAGTGTGACAACCCGACTGATAAGCACCATCAACGCTGGGTGCCACAACGGTTGCGGCCATCGCCTCAAGTTCCTGCATGGTCATCAGGCCGGTGGTGTCCTGCGAGCCGACGATGTTGACCTTCACACGTACGTCCGAACCTGCATGCAGGGTCTTGCCCGGCGTCGTGCCAACAGCGTTCTTGTTAAAGATCTTCTCAACCGCAGTCAGGCCCTGACCTTCGTGGCTGATCTCTTTCGATTGGGCAAAGACCAAAGGCGCTTCGACGCCTAGCGTTTCGGCCGCGAATGTCTGCAGTTTCTTACCGAAAACGATGGCGTATGAGCCACCCGCCTTCATGAACTCCACCTTTTGCGGCGTGAAGGACGAGGACACGTCCACCAGCTCGTCGTCATCTTCGCTCAACAGCTTGTGGTTCTTGGTGTTGATCTTCAGAACAGTGCCGGTTGCGACCGAGTACTTCTCTTCAAGCACCGGATTGCCATCGTTGTTCAGGATCGCCTTGCCGTCTTCGTCCACCTTCTTGGCCCAGTTCTTCAGATCAAGGCCAATACCGCCGGTCACGCCCACGGTGGTCAGAAAGATCGGCGAGATACCGTTGGTGCCTGCCACGATCGGAGCGAAGTTGACGAAAGGCACATAAGGGCTAGCCTGCTTGCCGGTCCAAAGCGCCACGTTGTTCACACCCGACATCCGAGACGAGCCCACGCCCATGGTGCCCTTCTCAGCGATCAGCATCACGCGCTTGCCCGGATGTTGCAGCTTCAGCGCCTCAACTTCCTGCTGCGCTTTATCGGAAATAAAGCATTTGCCGTGCAGTTCCCGGTCAGCCCGCGAGTGCGCCTGATTGCCCGGCGACAGCAGGTCGGTCGAAATGTCACCCTCGGCCGCGACATAAGTCACGACTTCGATTTCTTCTTCGATTTCGGGCAGCTTGGTGAAGAATTCAGCCTTGGCATAGCTGTCCAGAACGTCTTTGGCCACCGCGTTGCCGGCCTCGAAGGCTGCTTTCAGTCGATCAGTGTCCGCGTCATACAGGAAGACCTGAGATTTCAGAACCTCAGCGGCCTGCCCGGCAATCGCCGCATCGTTACCCAGCGCCAGATCCAGCAGAACTTCAACCGAGGGGCCGCCTTTCATGTGCGACAGCAGCTCGAACGCGAAGGGCACCGAGATTTCCTCGACCACGGATTCGCCCAGAATGATCTCTTTCAGGAACTTGGCCTTTTCACCTGCAGCGCTGGTTGTGCCCGGCAGCGTATTGTAGATGAAGAAGTTCAGCGACTCATCGCGATGTTCATTCCCTGCATCTTTGATCTGAGCGACAATCTCTTTTACAAGAGCCCCGTCGTCGATGGGCTTGGGATGCAGCCCCTGTTCTTTGCGGGTTTCGATCTCGGCTAAGTAGTCTGTATAAAGGCTCATGGCTGTTCCGGCTATCTGCTTTCGGTGACGTTTTGCGCCGGGTTTGTGGAGGTTTGACCCGCTCCGGCACATGTTTGTATGCGGCGGTATACTAATTCTGCAAAAGTTTCAATAGACCATCTGCGCGCAGTATCTGAAAGACGGGATCCTACCAGTCGGTATTTTTGTATTGAACGGCGTGGCCTATCCCGATCTGGAAGAAATTCCGCAAGAGAACCTGTACAAGTCTTCTATGCCCGAACAATGCAGACTTAGACTTTGCAGAGTTTCGATATTCCAAACGTCGAAAAGGCATGATCTCTGGATTGGTGCTTGAGAGTTTAAATAAATAGCAACTCGAAAAAGGATTTGCCGCGTTCAAAAGCCCACCAGCTGGCAACCGTACCACACCCAATCGCGATCACCATTCTCAACGACAACTCCAGGGTCGGACCGAGCCTTGTGAACAAGGACAGAAGCGGCCACGTTACCAGGACAATCGCAAGCTGGCCAACCTCAACGCCGATGTTGAAGGCCAGTAGGCTCTGCCAGATATTTGGGGACGTCACCTGCAATATTTCGTGCAGAACGAAGCTGAAGCCCAGACCGTGCAATAGGCCCATCAGGACGGTAATAACGAAGACTTTTCTATTGGAGCCTGTGTCTGAGTTGCCCTCCAACACCGCCAAGAATGCCGCATATATGATGGACAAGGCGATACCTGTTTCCACGAATGGGACAAACCATGCGCCCGATGGTACGTATCCAAAGAACCCAAGCGACAGTGTAACGCTGTGACCAACCGTGAAGCCGGTGACCCGCCATAGAAGCGCATGCAACCCGTGTGCTCCGATGACAAGGCAAACGACGAACAGAACATGGTCAATGCCCTCCAGAATGTGGCGCACGCCCTCCCAGACAAACGTTGCGACCCCTGCTATTCTGGATCGCGAGATCTCGACTGGGTCCTTCATCAGCCCGCGGGTACGAAAAACAAGTGGATCGCCGGAACCGTAATCCAGGATGAGGTTCGCGGTCATTTCCTGGTCCGGCAAGCCAGGGTCCAGAAGACTTGTGAGAGCGTAGGTCGAAGGTGCCTGCCCGAAGTGGTAGTTTATTACAATATCCACAACCACGTCACCGACATAGGCAGGCGGGTTGTCTTGCAGGGTCGAGCCCTGAGATACAGCCTGTTTGGCTTCATTCAAAGTTGCAAAGCCAGGTTCTTCGCCCACTCGATGGATCGAAACAGATTCAACGGTGCCAGGAACCTGCGCCTCTCGAATCTTTAAGACCGTACCCGCCTCAGCGATTTGACCTAGCCCAAGCGGGTCGGTAGCCATTTCGGCGAAGTTGACAAAATGAACCACCCGGTCGTTCTCAAAGGCGTTTGTGGTAAAAGGTGCCGCTGACGGAAGGCCATCTGTGCCCTGTTCGCCGGTTTTGTCCGCCACAAGGTAGGGCATCGGCACGCGCAGAAAGATGCGGAGCCCGTCATCTTTGTGTTCAACATGAAAGACGCGCACATTGAGGTTCAGAAGGAAATGCGCCTGGCTTGCGACCGCAGAGACGATCAGACAGGCGGTTACACAAATCAGCAGGATATTTCGCATACGATCAGACATCCGGTGAACGTGCCTCCAACACTGTGATGGCGGTGAGAACCCAGTTTCCTCGGTCAGGCCGAAGCTCTATCCGGGCGCGATAATCGACGCGCCGACGGTGATCATGCCCCCAATGACCGGCCCGAGCGTCGACGCGCCACTCTACGACGCCTTCGAACATTCCTCTGCGGGTCATGTTGCCATCAACAATGACGACATCCCTGACATCGACGATTTGCGCGCGTCCGCCACCTGGCACCCGGATCGTCAGGCTGGTTTCCAGCTCAGCCGCCACATCAGTGCGCGATGCCTCGGTGACGATAGGTTCAAGCGCTTTCTTTCGCTCTTCGGGAAACACTTCGAGAGCGGCCACATACGTGTTGGTCAAAAGTCGGGATATTGCACTGGTTGCAACCTGGCCGTCAGATTGGCCAGAGATCGGGCTTAGGACAGGAATTGCGTGCGTCCCTGAAAAAGCGATGCCTGCAAAAAGAGACATTGTTGAAAGCGCCACACACCCAACACGTATCGGTTTTTTGGATGATCGGAACGCGACTACGCCTGCACCAGCTGACAGGACAACAGCCAACGCTGTCCACAACGGGACAGCAAAGATGCCCGTTGCTCGAACCGGCGCTACCTCGGGATTGTCATATCGTTTCAGATGATTGGTCCATGTGACAACAGGTTCGTCCGGTGTTGCCCAGGCAAAAAACGGACCCGCAACGTCAGTCAGCGTTATCGGGACTTTCTGGATCGTATCGTCAAACATGTCCCAATTGATTGACGCTTTGGTCGGCAGTTCCGAGATCGGATAGGTCAGTGTCACACCGACAAACGTCGTGTCGGCTATAAGCTTCGGATGGCCTTCAACGACTTGAAACCCTCGCTCGCTTAACGTCAGAAATGCTCCACTAGCCAAAGTAGGTGAGACGATCTTTCCCGAGATACTCAGCGAATTTCGGGTTTTGAACGCCTCTAACGCAGCAGATAAGATCTGCGACTGCAGCGCGGGTTCCAGCCTGATACCTGTCGTAAACTCCTGCTCAATCCACGGCGCGAGTTCCCGAACACGGATGAGAACTTCATGCCGGACTTCACGCGGTGCCACATACAGGAAAGAGGTCGTGCCACTTTGTGACGGACGATTGAGGTTTGGGTTCGCGAAAGCCGTCAACCACGGATCGGGCCAGTTGATCGCCAGTCGTATGTCTTTGTTCAGAAAACCAAACCGCGTGACCGGGACATGGCGGTCAAAAACCATGAACCCTATTGATGCCGCGGGTGGTCCATCATCGGTATATGGAGGGCGAATGATAAAAGTCTCAGGTCGCGCGCCCTCAAAACTGTAGAACGCCTCAAGATATATGACCTCTGGGTTTTCAGGTGGTCCGGGGATTGGTCTTCCGGTGAGGGGGTCAGGTTTTCCGGCAAATGGCGAAGCCCGGTCAATTCTCTGTCGGCGTTCCACGCGGATCAGATCAGACGGCAGCGGCTTCCCGTCAACGCGAGCGACTAGAAGGCTTTCCGGATACCCGCCTGATGACTGATCGTATCTGGCCGGAGCCGCAAGGGACTCTGATACAGGCTTCAACGGAAAGGAGCGTTCAAAAACAGCCAAATCCTCGGGATGGATTTCCAGTTCCAGTCGAATGCCTTCGTCTTCTATTCGAAACACCGCGATATTTTTTGCGACTTCAGCCCCGCTGTATGGGATCACGTTGGCCTTTACGGCAGTTGAAAGGGCGGAAACCACCAGCACCGTCAACAAGAATTTGATATGTCCTGATAATATCGTCATGGATCAAAAACGGTGTCACGTCTCCTCTTCAATTATCTCGGATATACTAGTGTCGCTGACAGCCGCGCACCCCAACCGTCGGGGCCAGAGGCCGGAGATGCCAGGTAGTAGCGCGCGCCGGCCTGCAGCGACACGCGCTGTTCCCCAAACCTGACTAGCTTTGAAATCATAAGATTCACCGGAGCGGTCCACTCATCCGTGGTCCAGTCATAGGTGGATTCGGAATTCACCGTGAAAGTCCAGGCGTCCTTGGTGGTGTGCGCCAGAAAGGGCTGAAGGTAGGTTGAATTGATGTCGTCACTTTCAAAGGACCAGATGTGGTTGCCCAACCCGCCGATGGTCCACGGCCCCTCCTGAACCAGCACGACACCAGTTATACCCCCGCCCCATTCGCCCACGCCCAGTTCACGGTTACTGGATGTGGGCAAATAGAAGATAGGCCCGACGCCCCATGTGAACGACGATTTGGTCGGGCTGAACCAAAGGCTTACCGTTGTATCGCCGAAACCATGGTTGCTGCCGGACTCACCGGAAACATCGTTTTGCCATTTGTAGGGAATGATCGTCCGCGTGATCAGGTTTAGATTATCGTTCAGGGAAAAGGGTATAACGGGTTGAATGTTCAGAGTTGTCTGATTGCCATCTTCGCTGCCGTATCCGGTGTCGTAATTGAACTGGAACGGAACCGAGATCAGCGACGCCAGCGGGTTCGACAGTTGCTTGGCCAGTTCCGAGTCGTCTGCCGCCGCAGCCGGACAGCATGCCAGTGCGACCAGGGCAACCGGCAGCAAAACGCCTAGTCGGGCCAGTTTGAATATCAGAGTTTTGGCAAAGGTGATCATCAATCCGTTCATTCCTCGGATCGGCTACCCTCATTCAATCGGACAGAGGCATAGCGACCTTTGGTTCCTGGGTTTCGATGGGTGTCTTCGGCCCGAATTTTAATCCGTTGCAAACACCTTGAGATTTCAAGAAAGGCGCCCCCGTCGGGATGCGCCTTCTAAACCGGGATCATTTGTCATCCGGCATTTTCGGCGGGGTGTACCCTTTCCATTTCCCGGCCAGTATCTTGTCAGACGGTTTCTTCTCTTTAGACCGCGGCGCGTCATTGTACGCCTGTGTTACCGACGGGGGCAGCGCGTATTCATCCACTGACGCTTCGCGCACTATTATTTTGTCCTTGGTGACGTTGATAACAGTCAGATCGCGCGTAAGCGTGAGGTCTCCGTCATAGGTTGTACGAATGCCTTCCAGGATTGCCTGATAATTCTCGGGCGAAAGCACCGAGTGATAACCCACCGCGTGGCGAGGCTGCACTTCGGCCATGACTTTGCCAAAGGCCGCTGGTTCGGTGTGAACGCGTGTCGAAACATACGTCGCTTGGCCAAGGGTCCAACCAAAATAGGGTGCCAGCGCTTTCGGTGGCAGAAAGGCTTCATGCGATGCGATATCCGCGCCTTTGGCGTATTTCACGTACCAATTATTCGGATAGGTGTCGCCGCCAAAGACATACTTCAACCCGTTCCATTCCAAAGAATAACTCACCGATCCATCCAGAAGATGAATGGCTGGCCAGGATCGGATCGTAACGCCATTTTCCTCATATACGATCTCGTTTTCCTGCATGTAGTCGAATTCCGTCACTTCGATTTTGCCGCCATCGTCCGGCAATGCGCCTGTGCGACCTTCAAGATCCCAGGCGTAGGCTTTCTGGCTGTTTTCGACAAAAGCCTTGATGCCCAATTCCGGGGTCGATCCGGTCGGCCCAAATATCCGCAACGGGGTATAGCGGCCAGACAGCCAGCTTCCGATGTGCAGCCCCATAAAGTCGCCGACATGGTCGACGTGCAGGTGGCTGATGAATACTTTGTCAATCTTCGAAAAGTCAGGCCGGAGTGAGAACAGGTTGCCCATCGAGCCCATGCCGACATCGAACAGGAACACATCGCCGTTGCCAAGCTCGACAAGAAACGAAATGGACACCGCAGCCTTGGTCTGGTTCGGCATACCGGTTCCCAAGGCGGTGATCCGCATTTCATCGGTCCCCAGAATTTCCGTATTTGGGAAATAGCTGGCGGGATATTCTTCGTCACTGATCTGCGTTGCGGTGCGCCCGGTCGGCAGGTTTTCGGCGTAAACGGCCGCCGAGCCAAAAACCGTGACCACAGCGGTGCACGCCAAGGCCACATTCCTAAATCTTCTACCAATGTAAAAAAACATTTTCTCCTCCATCATTTTTCCTGTCTCAGTTGCAGACGAGGCCGGGTCCGCAATTGCAAAGATCGTTTGGGTTATCGGGATTGTCGGCGGCGCAATGACGGACCTCGCGACGATCATGCCGACGATGGACGCCGGCCACCGACCCAGGCGACATTGGTCGACCGAAATGGTCGATGAACAACGTGCCCGGGCCTGTGGTTTTCGGCATGTCACCCTTGATGAGCTTGACGCCGGGATAAGTCATCGTTCCCTGATCGTTCTGGGGCCGCTGCGACAATTCAACGACCACATCGACAGGCTGCTCGCCATTCGCAACAATGGTCAGTACGGCGTTGGGCGGGTCCTCGGCAAAGCTGTCCTCACCTTCGGACACCATATCCAGAAAGCCCTGTATGCTTTGCACACCCGCATACCGCACCGGCCTGTCACAGAAGAATGTGACGATGGGGCTGACATCTTCCATGGTTATCGTGTCGCCAGTCATCGACACCGAACCGGCGTTGTGCACGAATAGCGCTTTGCATTCCTGTGCTTCAGCGTCCTGCGCTAGTGCGAAGGGTATGTGGCCGAGCACGATTGACAGCGCAATAAGAAGCGTCTTGCAGGTTTGTTTAGTCATTCCCCCCTCCTTGCATGCTGGAAATCAGGTCGCGACATCGGGCAAGTTGCCTGTTTGGGCGTCGGTCGTGTTGCATCAATGGTGACCCTGCGCCTTGGGTCCGACCATGGACCGGTTGACGTATTCCATCAGTTCGAGCTTCAGATCCTCGCAAATCTGGTGATATTCGACCGCTCGGGCTTGCCCGTATTCCCCCTGTGCCTGAAAGTTGTGGTACGCGGTCACTGCCTCGCCGAAGTCACGACAAATAGCCTGAAACTTTGGGTCGCTCCGCGACAAAGACACGATCGTGAATTCATCGTTGGGTGATTGTTTCACCAGTTCGGAACATCCGGCAGCAAGAAAATTTTCCACTTGCTCCCCTCCCTGCAAAGACCGTCGGCCATCAGTGAGACTCTGTTTCCAGTGGTATGTCCGCTGGGACATCCCATGGAGACACCAAATTAACACCCGTGACCCACGAACTGGTGTACCGAACATGTTCTGAACGTGTATCGAACGTTAAAAATTCTTTTGTTTGAATGTAATACTGGACGTGACCCGAATAACCCGGGTACTGTTTGATTAGTTTGGATGGAACGAACACAGCCGACAGATACTGCAATGGAAAGTCAGCTATCCGAGCAGAAGTCTGCGCAGCCTCTGGAACAGGCAGCCATAGACGAACAGCTCGACCGTATGTTTGAGAGTTCTCAGTTTGGTGCGAATGACCGCCGACGTGCGTTCCTCAAATACATCGTCGATGAAACACTGGCCGGGCGTGCTGACCGGCTGAAAGGATATTCGATTGGCGTTTCTGTTCTGGGCCGTTCCGAGGATTTCGACGCGACCACGGACCCCGTAGTACGCCTGGAAGCGCGCCGTTTGCGGCGCGAGCTGGAACACTATTACCTGACGGACGGAAGCAACGATCCGCTGGTAATTACCATTCCCAAAGGATCATACGTTCCTTCGTTTGAATTTCGAGATGTATCTTCAGCGCCGTCTCGTGCTCCGGAGCGGACAGGCAAACGCGGCAGAACCGGTTGGCGCGCTCCGAACTGGGTTGTGTTGCTTTTGTTGACGCTGCTGGTGGCTGTGACAGGTTTCATGTTGTTCCAAAGTTTCGAATCTGAAAACCCTTCTACCGATCAGGCGACCACAGTGGATGACCTTTGGGGGGATTTACCGGTCGTTGCCGTGATGCCGTTCAATCCATTGGGAAACAGCGCGGTCACATCTGTAGCGGCCCGAGGCATAGCCGAAGATATCACAACTGACCTGGCACGCGTGCAGGGGTTGCGTGTGATCTCTTACGCGTCGACAGCCGAGCTTTCCGACGGGGCAGTCGATCTGATCGATGAAGGGCGCAAGCTGGGTGCGACCCATGTTTTGCGCGGCAGCCTGCAAACCATGACGGATGGCTATCGGTTGAATATCGGCCTCGTCGACGTGGACAGCCGGGGCGAAATGTGGGCCAAGCGGTTCGATTATAAAACAACTGACCGGTTCGATACTCAGACTGAGATTTCACGCGAGATCAGCTCGACTTTCTCTATCGAATTGTTCCCCGAACTGACTTCGAGGATGGAAGACGCGCGGTGGACCCGCCGGGACGCCAGAATCCTCTATCAGCAGGCATTGGACATCATACACCCGCCGAGCGATCCATCGCGGTTTGACGCCGCACACACCTTATTGCAGCGCGTAGTGCGGTTGGAACCGGACGCTCCGCACGGTTATGCCGGGCTGGCATTCGCGGAAGCGCATAGAACCTGGTTTGGACTTGCTGCAAACACGGATGAAACGCGCGGTCTAATCAGACAGTGTGCTGAAAGCGCATTGGAAAAGGATCAGGCAAACGTTCGCGCCCTGTTGACGTTGGGAATTCTTGAAATCTTGATGGGCAATCCGCAACCGGCAATTGACTACGGTGAACGTGCCGTCGAGCAAGAGCCGAGCTCCAGCCTGGCGCATGGTTATCTGGGAATGTTCCTTCTGTACGCAGGCAAGCCGGAACGAGCGATCACACCCTTGCAGCGCGCGTTAAGCCTTGATCCCCTAAGTATCCGGCGACCCTACAGGAATATTCTGGGCGTTTCACAATTCCACGCCGGAAACTATCAGGAGAGCTTGGCCACGCTACAGGAAAACCTGGACCTCGGCGGACCCTTCGGGCCGCATATGATGGTCTATCAGGCCGCTGGCAACGCTGCGATCGAGCAATTCGATGAAGAGAAGGAAATCCTCGAAACTCTCGCGGCGATGATCGCCGAAGGCGAAACGTTTCCGCTAAGAAGGTGGTTGGAGAAAGTTATCTACGACACGGAAATGATGCGTCCATTGTTGGACGAATATGAAAAAGCCAAAGCGCTGGCTGAGACGCAGTAACTGCGCTGAAGCATGTATACGTTACAGCAGGCCATTCTGATCTAAAAGCCCGCCGCAATAGACCTCGGGGGCTGGCCCATGCTCAGCTCCTGCCTTGCTATCCTTTGATTTCTTGAGGAACCCCAACAGCTCCGAGAATAATGCGAACTCCGGGGCGGGACGAACCCGACCCCGGAGCAGATGAAGGACCAGCGGGAGCGGCCTGTCCTTCGAGTTATCCCGCCCAATACAGCTCGTGCGGTTTGATCTCGAACGTTATGTGGTGGTCTGCACCAAACAGATTTTCTTTGGAGAAGTTGGTCACCGTGCGCCAATACGGCTGAATGATAACCCCTTCGTCCAACATGATCTGTTCCAACTTGGCGACAACGTCCTTACGCTTCTCAGGGTCCGCAATTGCAAGCGCTTCAGCGAGCGTGGCGTCGAACTCGGCATTATCAAAACCGGTCTCATTCCATGCTTCGCCAGAACGATACGCAAGCGCCAATACCTGCACACCTAACGGGCGGTGATACCAATCCGTCACGCTGAAGGGGTATTTCGACCAGTTGTTCCAAAACGAGCTGGCAGGCAGGATTGCGCGTTTGACTTTGATACCCGCATCGCGCAGCTGTGCAGCAATCGCGTCTGCTGTATCCCGTCTCCACCCGGCTTCCAGAGAAAACAGCTCGTGCTCGTAGTCCGCCATGCCGGCTTCTTCCAGCAGTGCCACCGCGGCGCTTGGATCAAGCGGTGTTGAACCAATGTCGACATAGTCTGGGTGCGGTTGTCCGACGTGATGGTTCTGGGCGACAAGCCCGTTTCCGTCGACACCAAGTTCCAGACACACAGTGTTGTCGACCGCCATTTGCAGCGCGCGCCGTACCCGCACATCTTCATAGGGCTTCTTGCCGTCAACCTCAGTCTGCTGATTGGGGCGCGCAACCAGTGTTGTTGCCGTTACGATGTCAAAGCGTTTCCAACCATCAAGCGTCTCGAACAGCTGGATGTTTCCACCGTCGATGTCAAAGGTCGTGTCGATTTCATCTGCATCTGCCGCCGCAAGCCAAGAAGCCCCTTCGGTTCCATAGTCGATGAATTCGATGCGATCCATCCATGCGCCGTTTCCGGCATTCCACCATTCATGATCTTCATTGCGAACAAGAACGGCTTTTTCACCGACAGTATGGCTTTCAAGCTTGTAGGGCCCAGTGCCAATAGGTGCCGACAGCGCGTTCTCTTCAACATAGTCGGCATGCGTGATTGCAGCAGGATAATCCGCCATGCCGGCGATCAGTGTGATGTCGGGGTTGGGCAGGTTCAGACGAACGGTATGGTCATCGACCACTTCGATGGCGCCTTCAATCGCCTTACCAGTCTCGCTGTCGATAAGCGTCGCAAACCGGCCAGCCATCGAGTTCCCTTCGACGGACTTATCACACCAGCCCTCGATGTTGCGGGCGACATCTTGCGCTGTAAAGTCGTCGCCATTGTTCCACTTCACGCCTTTGCGGAGATTTAGAACATAGGTCTTCGCGTCTTCTGAAACCTCCCAGCCTTCCAGAAGCTTGCCCTCAAAGGTGGCATCATTGTTGTATTGGACCAGATATTCCAACCAGCCACGCGAAATATTCGCGTTCTCGGCAAACGCCCAGGTTCTGGGTTCTTTGAGCGCGTAGACCAGTTGCTGAACCCGAGCGGTTCCACCTTGCTGTTTTTCGCCCGTGGACGCTGCGGCAGGGGCTGGCATGCCAAGCAGGCCGTAAGCCAAGGCTGAAGACGCACCAAAGGTGCTGGCTAGCGCCAGAAACTCTCGTCTTTGCATTTCATTGCCAGACCGCCGCGTCCCTTCCGCCATCTCACGGATGAACTCAGGCACGAAGTCTGCGGGTTTCACATTTTTCACGATAACCTCCCGTTATTTTGGAAACGTCCAACTTGGCGGGAGAATAGGAATGGAGGGTGTGTCCGCAAAACAATCTTTGGTTGGCATCGGATAACTCGCGGTTATACTGGGATCGGGCTGCGCCAATGCATTCCAGGAGTACCGGGCAGTCTTGCGGTTGAATATTTCAAAGGTTGGACACTCGCAAACAAAACTCTGGTTCAACTATCTTTCGTAATGGCCCTTATCGCCATAACGGCTGCCGGAGATACGGAATGAAGTGAAGGTCAGCACTCCGTTCTTTGCAACGAATTACGCGGATTGGCTGGGTCGTGCATCATCGAGAATCCATAGCGAGACTAAGCACATTTTTTCGCGGACACGGTAGTGCCGAAGATGAACGGGTATCATGCCATTCTGCTTTAAACATGTATAATCCGCGCCGCCGCCGACCGCGTCAGCCGCTATGCACTCGACATGCGCAACGAAAATCTTCAATCAAAGTCGGTTATGAACTCAATGAACAAAGGATTTGCTCCCCTGCCCATTAATGCCCTTCAAACGCGTGAACCAAGATAAACGACCTTCAACGCCAAAGATTGAGTCAAGGCTATAGCCGAACTGTTTATTCCTTGGGTAACCGCGCCGAATAGAATTGGGCAATTGCTTGCGTTCTGTTTTTGACCGCCAGTTTTTCGTAGATGTTTGAAAGGTGGAATTTCACGGTATTCGTCGAAATCTCCAGCTCTTTTGACAACTCACGGTTGGACATACCTTGTGCCAGCGCTTCAAGGATCGCGCGTTCTTTGCGCGACAGGCTTTGAATCGGATCCTGCTGCATTTTCCGAACGTCGATAAACGGGAAAACCATCTTGCCTGCTGCTACGTCAGCGCAGGTTTCAAGCAGTCCCTCAACCTCTCCAGATCGGGCAGCAAACCCTGCGGCTCCTGCCTGCATTGCCAACCGGGGTATCTCGCCCGTCGCGTCGCCATAAACGACAAACCGCGGTGCATTGGCTTGCTCGCGTAGTACTTCGATCAACTTGGCCGCGCCCAGTACCGGCAGGTTCCAGTCCACCACGCCGACCTGAACTGGAACACGCATCACGGTTCCAAGAAACCCTTCGGCCGTGGCCGAGGTGGCCACGAGCGAGAATCGCGGGTCGCGTTCGAATATTTCGGACATTGCGGACAGAACCAGCGGATTGCTGTCGGCCAGCATGACATCGATTGGAGCGTTAGCGGTAGCAGTCAACTGATTTGCCCTATTTTCCCAAAAACCTACCCATAAGGGCAGGATCAAAATCGGTATACCTCGGTATTTTTACCCAAAAGGATGGGTATTTACCCATTCTTTTAGCCATCCTAAAGCAGTAGTAAGTTACGTTGCGTAATAGAACAAGTCAGCGTTTTCTATTCGGCAATGTAACACAACAGGCCACTGCGGCCGACCAACTGCCGAGGATGTCTTACGATGACCTTTCAGATCTTCCCACCGCTCGAAATCCCCGAGACCCTTGCTGCTGGTCCGGGGCCGGGCAATACCGACGCCCGCGTTCTGCATGCTTTTGCCAATGCGGGGGTTGCGGACCATATGCAAGCCGACGTGCTGCGGGGGATGATCGAATGCAAGCACATGCTGCGCAAGATCTGGGGCACAGTAAACGCATATACCTTCGCGGTCGCTGGCACCGGTTGGAGCGCACTAGACACCATGTTCTCGGCCGTGATGCCAGGCGACAGGGTGGTTGCCTTCACCAACGGCACCTTCTCGGGCATCGATGCGCTGACACTGCGGATTAAGGCTGCGACGCCTGAAGAACATGCCGCCAACCCACTTGACCCGCACGCCGCCAGCGTCACCGTGATCGAGGTTGCGCACGGCCAGCCGGTGACAGGTGAACTGGTTGAAGCCGCTTTGGCAGGGCACCAGCCGAAATGGGCCTTCATGGCACATTGGGAAACAGGTTCGGGCCGCATCAACGATCTGCAAGGATTCTCTGATGCCTGCGAACGTCATGGTGTGATGGGGTTGATCGACGCCGTCTCGTCCTTGGGCGTCGATGATTTTTCAATCGACGATTATCCCGGCATCGCAGGCTGGGCTTCCTGCCCGCAGAAGGGGCTGTGCTGCTTGCCGCTGACCTATGCGCCAGTCAGCTTTACGGATGCTTATATCGAATCTCTGAAAACCTCCGGCGCTTATACCTACGTCCACAACCCGATCTTTGAAGCCCGCCATTGGGGTATCGTCGATGGTCAGGACGTGGAAAAAGGCACCTATCACCGAACCCATTCGGGATACGCGGTTGCGGCTTTCCACGAATCCCTGCGCCTGACCCTGCAAGAAGGTCTGGCAAAACGGTCGATGTCCTACCGCACCCATGAAAAGGTTCTGCGCGACGCCGTGATTGAGATGGGGTGCGAGGTCACCTCGGACATGCCGAGCCTTATCGTCTTGAACCTGCCGCCTGAATTGGCGGGGCGCGAGATGGAGTTGGTACAGAACTGCCGGGCACGGGGTTTCGGTATCTGGCCGACGCTCAGCGCACCTGTTCAAGTGCGCATTGGCATCCTCAATCAGCTGAACCGCGAAGCCGTCAGCCGGATTGTTCGCCTATTTGCCGAGGCGCTGCGCGAATTGGGCGAAGAGGTCGATCACGACGCAATCGAGGCCTTACTGGAAAGCCGCTACGGCACATCGATCGCTGCTTAATAGCACTGCATGAACGGGAGGATTGCAGATGGATATTCATGAGTACCAGGCGAAAGAGCTTCTTTCGAATTTCGGTGTCGACGTGCCTTCGGGCGCGTTGGCTTACAGCCCCGAGCAAGCGGCCTATCGGGCACGCGAACTGGGCGGCGACAAGTGGATTGTCAAAGCACAGGTTCACGCTGGGGGGCGCGGCAAGGCCGGTGGCGTCAAGCTGTGCAACACCGAGCACGAGATCTATCAGGCCTGCGATGATCTGTTCGGGCGCAAGCTGGTCACGCACCAGACCGGCCCGGAGGGTAAAGGCATTTACCGCGTCTATGTCGAAGCCGCTGTGCCGATTGATCGCGAGATTTACCTGGGCTTCGTGCTGGACCGGTCCAGCCAGCGAGTCATGATCGTCGCGTCATCGGAAGGCGGGATGGAGATCGAGGACATCTCGGCCAACCGCCCCGAAAGCATCGTTCGGTCGATTGTCGAACCTGCGGTTGGGTTGCAGGAATTTCAGGCCCGCGAGATCGCGTTCAAACTGGGGCTGGAACCCAAGCTGATCCAGCACATGGTGCGCACGCTGCAAGGCTGCTACGCCGCCTTCAGCGATTTGGACGCGACCATGGTTGAAATCAACCCGCTGGTCATCACCGGCGACGACCGCGTGCTGGCGCTGGACGCTAAGATGAGCTTTGACGACAACGCCCTGTTCCGCCACCCGCAGATCGCCGAGCTGCGCGACAAGAGCCAGGAAGACCCACGTGAAAGCCGCGCTGCTGACCGTGGCCTGTCGTATGTCGGATTGGACGGCAACATCGGCTGCATCGTCAACGGCGCCGGTCTGGCGATGGCGACGATGGACACGATCAAGCTGGCCGGAGGTGAGCCTGCCAACTTCCTCGACATCGGTGGCGGTGCCTCACCCGAGCGCGTGGCCAAGGCCTTCCGGCTGGTTCTGTCGGATAGCAACGTGCAGGCGATCCTCGTCAACATCTTCGCCGGTATCAACCGCTGTGACTGGGTGGCCGAAGGAGTCGTTCAGGCGTTGAAGGAACTTGAACTCGATATCCCTGTGGTCGTGCGACTGGCCGGAACCAATGTGGAAGAGGGCCAAAAAATCCTTGCCAAATCCGGTCTACCCATCATTCGGGCAACTACTTTGATGGAAGCCGCAGAACGCGCCGTGGGCGCATGGAAAAACGACCTTACTCAAGGCACCAAGATGAGGGCTGTGTAATGAGCATTCTTCTCGATCGCGACTCGCGTGTCATCGTTCAGGGCATCACCGGCCGTATGGCGCGGTTCCATACCAAGGACATGCTGAAATACGGCACCAACGTCGTGGGCGGCGTTGTGCCCGGCAAGGGCGGCGAAACCGTCGAAGGCGTGCCCGTCTTTGACACCGTCAAACAAGCCGTCGAAGCCACTGGCGCCGATGCCAGCCTTGTCTTCGTGCCACCACCCTTCGCAGCGGACTCGATCATGGAAGCTGCAGATGCCGGTATCCGTTACTGTGTCTGCATCACCGACGGTATCCCGGCGCAGGATATGATCCGGGTAAAGCGGTACATGTATCGCTACCCGAAAGAGAAACGCATGGTCCTGACCGGACCGAACTGTGCCGGTACGATCTCGCCCGGCAAAGCCCTGCTGGGGATCATGCCGGGGCACATTTACTTGCCCGGGCACGTGGGGATCATCGGCCGGTCCGGAACGCTGGGCTACGAGGCCGCGGCGCAACTGAAAGAGCGCGGCATCGGCGTGTCGACCAGCGTCGGTATCGGGGGTGACCCGATCAACGGCTCGTCGTTCAAGGACATCCTGCAGCGGTTCGAAGAAGACGAAGACACCCATGTCATCGCGATGATCGGTGAAATCGGCGGCCCGCAGGAAGCTGAAGCTGCTGAATATATCCGTAACCACATCACAAAGCCCGTCATCGCGTATGTTGCCGGTCTGACCGCGCCCAAAGGTCGAACGATGGGGCACGCCGGGGCAATCATCTCGGCCTTTGGCGAAAGCGCCAGCGAAAAGGTTGAGATCCTCTCGGCTGCTGGTGTGACTGTTGCGGAAAACCCTGCCGTGATCGGTGAAACGATCGCCCGCGTGATGGAGGCTGCGTGATGGTCAAACCTTCGGTTCTGGTTACCCGTCGCTGGCCAGCCGCCGTCGAGGCGCAGCTGGCCGAGAACTACAACGCGGTTCTGAATACCGGTGACAAACCGATGTCCCCGGCCGAAATCCGGCAGGCGCTGAAGTCCCATGACGCCGTCCTGCCCACGGTCACCGATACGCTCAGCGCCGAGGCGTTGGATGTGCCCGGTGCACAGACGAAAATCCTCGCCAATTATGGCGTTGGATACAGCCACATCTGCGAGCCGTCGGCGCGCGGGCTGGGCATGACCGTGACAAACACGCCCGACGTGCTGTCCGAATGCACTGCTGATATCGCCATGACGCTGATGCTGATGGTGGCGCGGCGTGCCGGTGAAGGCGAACGCGAACTGCGCGCTGGCAACTGGAGCGGCTGGCGCCCCACGCATCTGGTCGGCACCAAAGTCAGTGGCAAAACGCTGGGTATCATCGGCTATGGCCGCATCGGGCAGGAAATGGCCCGCCGCGCTCATCACGGGTTCGGAATGGATATCCTTGTCTACAATCGCAGCCAAGTTGCGCCGAACACTCTTGCCAAGTGCAATGCGACGCAGGTGGACACGGTTGATGAGTTGTTGCCGCAGTGCGACTTTGTCTCGTTGCACTGCCCCGGGGGCGCCGCAAATCGCCACCTGATCAATGCGCGCCGTCTGGACCTGATGAAGCCTGATGCGTTCCTGATCAACACGGCCCGTGGCGAGGTAATCGATGAGCGCGCTCTGATACAGTCCCTGACCTTCGACATGATCGGAGGCGCAGCGCTGGATGTGTTCGACGGAGAGCCACGGATCAACCCCGACCTATTGCAATGCGACAACCTTGTGATGCTGCCTCATCTTGGCAGCGCCACACGTGAGGCGCGCGAAGCGATGGGGTTCCGCGTGTTGGACAACCTGAGCGACTTTTTTGAAGGCCGCGAACCGCGTGACCGGGTGATCTGACGCCCTCTGGATATCCAAACGAACGCCTGTGCAGCCGTTTAAGCTTCACAGGCTCATACAGGAGATTTGCCCCGTGAATGCCCCACACCGCACCGACGGTTTTTTCACCCAATCCCTTGCCGACCGTGATCCCGAGCTGTTTGGCTCGATCACATCCGAGCTGGGTCGCCAGCGCGACGAGATCGAGCTGATCGCATCCGAGAACATCGTCTCTGCTGCCGTGATGGATGCGCAGGGCTCGGTGATGACCAACAAATACGCCGAGGGTTACCCCGGTCGTCGTTACTATGGTGGCTGCCAATTCGTTGATATCGCTGAGAATCTGGCCATCGACCGCGCCAAGCAGCTGTTCGGATGTGGCTTTGCCAATGTCCAGCCGAACTCGGGTTCGCAGGCCAACCAGGGCGTGTTCCAGGCGCTGATCCAGCCCGGCGACACCATTCTGG
>NZ_JBQGAN010000020.1:0-70640 GCF_056542865.1 Ruegeria sp. AA6 | reverse complement strand
GGCTGGAATACGGGGACTACAGGTATGATCAGTGCAATTGATATCTCCTTCCAACCAGCTGCCAAAGTAGTGCGTCAGATGAAATGTTTGGCTTCCGGTATGGTGCTGGTTTCGGGTCTAGGAAGCGTGTGGCATTTCAATTCTCGGGTGGTGATGTCGCCCATGCTCATGCGCATCTGATACCGCTTCTCGACAAGTACGATGTCACCTCGCGACGCTACATCGAGCAAGAAGTAATCACCTTCAAACCAATCCCGAATCCGGGGAACAACGAGCTCCGAACCTTTGCCAAACTAATTGCGGATGCTCTCGACCGATGATGTAACTTTGGGCTCTTACCGATATTCTATGCCAAGGCCGGTCAGTTGTTACTCAAGTCAGACTGAAGCACCAAGATACATTCCGCTACGTCGTCTTTTCTCATTGATCTGGTACTGACTTCGACAGATAGAGAGGTGTGCGGTGGCTGTCTTCCTTCGCAAGTGGCGCATGTCAAAGCGCTGCCGGAGGACCTCCGGTGGCCTTTATTCATGGCTTACGCACCAGCCACAGGCCCTATCAGAGGACGTCATGCCCTTTTCACCTAACGGTCAAGACCGCGCTACTCGCGCCATTGACCCATTGCCAATACGCCTTATCAAGCGCGCTATACTGGTTCTTATCGGCCTGTTTTATTTCCTCTTCGTGGCCTTTGCCCCTCTTCTTTGCGTTCGGCGCAGAGGGTTTCGGGGTTGGTATTGGCGCCTGGTGAAACGGTCATGTTCCCGCCTGCTGTGGCTCCTCAGCATCCGCGTCGAGATGCGTCCTGAGGAAAAGAATGTCCTCGCCGCCGACACCAACAGCATCATCGTGGTTAACCACCGTAGCCATCTCGATGGCTTCAGTCTCATGCATGTGGTGCCCGACACCAAATGGTTCACTTTCGCGGCGAAATCAGAGTTCTGGAACAGCAAACTCCTGCGTACTGGTTTTGATGGAGCGGGTCTCGTCCCTATCAACCGGGATTCCGGTTCAACGGCCATGGATACGCTGACAAAGGTTGTCAGGGAAATGCCTGCCCGTTGTTCCATTGTGCTATTCCCAGAAGGCACCCGGGCCAAAACAGAATCGCTAGGGGACTTTAAGGCGGGTGCTGTATTAGTCGCCCGAGAAACCGGCCGCACGATCACCCCTATTGTCATCCACGACAGCGATAGTCTACTTCCACGCGGCAAACATTTACCGCGCAGCGGGACGATCCGTGTGGAGGCTTTACCAACATTTACGTGCGATCCTACCGCTAGTGTGGATGAGGATCTGGCGCGATTGCGCAGGCAGATGATGGCTGTATTTGAGCGGTGAAGTCTGTTTGACAGAAATATGCAGAAACCGAGTTTGTTGAGTTTCCGCTACGCGTAGCGGCAGATAACAGATTTGCAGAGCAGTTGTACTTGTCGGTGGGATTTTCTCCAACGGGTATCGATATTCAAAGACCTAGTTAGTACCCGTATTTCAGTACGCTCTTGGCCATTCGTATTTTGGATGGGCTGCTTGGTATTGTCTCTGAATTCTCAGAAGAGAATGGACATTTAAGTGCCCTGATCTCGCTATTCTTGCCGGAGGCAGAAAAAGCAGGGGAGACATGAATTTGCCAGATGCTGTACGACGTATGACTGACCAAAAGCTAACACTAAGCTGCCATCAGACCACCAGCATCGCCTGCGATACCGACTATGCAATCATCTCCGGTCTGAATGCGATTTGCCGGGCTTTCCCCTCCGAGTTCCAGTTTGGGTGAGGTTAACCAGAACGCGCATTGCCACGGGGTCATTTCACGTGGCAGGGCTTTCAACACTTTTTCCATCAAAGGAAGCGGGGTTCCATCCTGAGCAAACTGGAAAGATGGATAGGCGTTGGCTCCTTTGTAAGGCAAAGAAAGTACCTTCCCGGTTCGTGTCCAGATGTCGGCTATCCGCGTGATCTGCCAGGAGCCCTTCTGCCATCGTGCGTGCACGCCTACATCGTCCAGCAACGGATACTCACGCGCAAAATCATCCATCCGGATGTCATTGACCGCGCAACAATGCCCCTCGAATTTGTGCAAATACATCTACTTACTCACTGAACTCACTAACAACTCATGAAACGATACTGCCAAAAAACCATTCTAACCAAAGTTAAGAAGTTCACATTGGGCAAATTAAACTTCAGCTAACCTCGCTTTTTTACCTAGCGCTCTGAAATTATTGTTGGTTTGCTTACGATGACCCGCCGTTCTGATGCTCGTAAAACCAGTTCTGAATTCCTGGCTTTGTTACTCATTGGAGTGGTAATCCTCACAAGATGAGGGCATTGGCCATGAATCTACCGAACCAATCTCTGGTTTGTGAGTGATCAACATCAGCGCGTTGGACAAAGCCGCCAGTCACTCTGTCCAGTGTTGGAAACTAGTACCGAGCGCGGGCTCTCTTTTCTACGATCACGATCCTCCTCGTTTGACACTCTCGCAAAAAGACAAACAGTCCTGATCCTAAGATTAGCGTGACACCAAGCGGGATGGGGAGGTTTTGTATTTCTACCGACCTAAATTCCTTTCTCTGGACACAATACGGACTGACCATTCCAAAAATTCCCTACCGCCACCTTGAATTTCTGGACCAATCATTCCAAATCATCCGCATGAGCAAAGAAACTCTCCCAAATGGCGACATCAAGCCATCCGTAGGTCCAGGTAGACCTCGTGCCTTTGACGAAGCTGAGGCATTGGAAAAAGCCTTGTGCGTATTTTGGCACAAGGGCTACGAGACCGCGTCCCTGGACGATCTGACCAAGGCCATGGGTTTGAGTCGGTCTAGCTTCTATGGTGCGTTCGGCAACAAGCAGGCTTTGTTTCACAAAGCCCTTAGCCACTATTCAAGGCGTGGTTTGAAAGAGCTGCGTGACGTTGCTGATGCAGGCGGAGATGACCCTGTTGGTGCGATAATGGAAGCTTTGGCGAACCCGCAAGGCGGCCGTGATGGCTGCATGCTTATCAACTGCCTGACGGAACTTGCTCCTCATGATGATGAAGTGGCGGCTCTCGGGCGGCAGCATTTGGAGAATATTGACGAGATTATTGCGAGAGCGCTTGAGCCTTCTGATCCGGGACAGGCCCTCAACAAGGCACGCGCCTTTGCGTCCCTTGCAATCGGAACACTAGCCTTGCGCAAGGCGGGCGTTCCCGCTGAGCAGATATCGCAAACCCTGAAACAAGCCCGGTTGGTGATTTCGCCATAAGGCCTCCCGCCACCATAAAGAAATGAAACCTGACACAAATGCAAACAACGGGCATTGACCCTAATATTGGACTAAATGGTCCAATAATATCTGAACGAAGTTTACTAAAGAAGGAAGCAGCAATGGCTGATGAAAAACTGTTCTCCGGCATCAAAGCTGGCGCAATAGAACTGAAAACCGCGTTGTCATGGCGCCACTGACCCGCAACCGGGCAAGAGCCAAGGATGACAGCGTCCATGAATTGCAGGCCAAGTACTATGCGCAGCGGGCGGGTGCTGGTCTGATCATAACGGAAGCTTCGCAAATCTCGCCCCAAGGCAAAGGTTATGCTTGGACGCCCGGCATTTATTCCCAAGCACAGATCGACGGCTGGAAAAAAGTGACTGAAGCCGTCCATGCTGAGGGTGGCAAGATTGTGATCCAGCTTTGGCATGTTGGCCGGATTTCGCATTACAGCTTGCAGCAGGATGGCGGCGCCCCTGTTGCGCCATCCGCAATTGGCGCTAAGGCTATGACCTTTGATGGTGAGCAGTTTGTCGAAACTTCGGAACCGCGGGCTCTGGCCATCGAAGAAATTGCGGACATTGTTTCCGACTACCGGAGGGCCGCGGAAAACGCCAAAGAGGCTGGTTTCGACGGTGTCGAGGTCCACGCAGCCAATGGATATCTGATCGATCAGTTCCTGCGGGACGAGTCCAACAGGCGTGAAGACGATTACGGCGGTCCTGTCGAGAACAGAGCGCGATTCCTGAAGGAAGTCATGGACGTGGTTGTCGACGTGTGGGGCGCCGACCGCGTTGGTGTTCGCCTCAGCCCGTTCTCGGACGCCAACAACATCTCCGACAGCGACCCGCAGGCGACGTTCTCCCATGCGATCAAATTGTTGAATAGCTATGGGTTGGCCTATCTCCATCTCGTGGAAGGACAGACCGGCGGCCCGCGCGATATTCCTGAAGGTGGCGATTTAAAGGCGCTCTATGAATTGTTTGACGGTGCGAAAATGGGCAACAACGCTTATGATCGCGAAATGGCGATTGAATCGGTTGAGACCGGTGCCGTCGATCTGGTGGCTTTTGGCCGACCGTTCATTTCCAACCCGGATCTTGTCAGTCGGCTGGAGAAAGACGCCTCGCTGAATGAGCTGGATGCAACTACCCTCTACGGTGGTAACGAAAAAGGATACACCGACTACCCAGCGCTAGAAGAGGAAGCTGTTGCCGCAGAGTGATGCATCACTCTTAACTCCTTAGTGACAGGCAATAAAAAATAGAGTGAGCGCGCCGGTTTGGACGCGCTCATTTCGCAGGTACGGCAATATCAATTCTGGAAGCGGGGATCTATCACAAGTCTGCGAATGGACTGCTTCCCTCCGATTGCGGTGATTAAGAGAGGCTTTTGAGTTTATCATCAGCATTTCTTTGTGTTGGCGAAATCCAGGTTTCAGCAGATACCACATCCGAGAAAACAAGCCGCGTGAGAAGGCCTGATGGATTTTGGCCTTATCTGCGGCGCAGAGTTGGTCCTTCGTATTTGCTGCTGGTTAGGTAACGTTAGGTTGGGAGTACAATATGGAATTACCAGCACTGACTTACGAAATGATAGCCGTATTGAGTCTATTGTCTTTTACGGTCTTACTTTTTGTTACCGAGATTATACGGATCGATGTCGCAGCAATTCTTGTAATGGTGCTGCTTGGCGCACTGAGCTATCTCCCGGGGCTAGCTAATCTTGCCGATGTCTCCAGGCTCTTTGAAGGTTTTTCCTCGAACGCTGTGATGTCAATCATCGCAGTTATGGTAATTGGCGCTGGGCTTGATAAGACCGGACTTATGTCAAAGGTTGCGGCCTTGATCCTCAAGAATGGTGGCACGACAGAGGCCCGGATCATCCCAATCATATCAACAACGGTTGGTGTCATTAGCTCTTTCATGCAGAACGTTGGAGCTGCTGCGCTCTTTCTACCCGTTGTTAGCCGTATCTCAGCACGTACGGAAATCCCGATGAGTAGGTTGCTGATGCCCATGGGGTTTTGCGCGATTCTGGGTGGTACGATTACATTGGTCGGGTCGTCGCCCCTCATCCTGTTGAATGACCTGATTGTTTCAGCAAACTCATCCCTTCCGGCTGACCAACAAATGGAGACATTTGGGTTGTTTTCAGTCACGCCTATCGGTGTGATGCTGGTGCTGACAGGGGTGCTTTACTTTGTGCTCTTTGGTCGTTGGGTCCTCCCAGCGCAGCGGGAGCGTGGAGAAGACGCAAGCTCAGCTCGATCCATGCAGACCTATGTCGAAAACACCTATGGTCTTAGAGCTGATATGTTCGAGATTCGCGTTCCAGAAGGCTCGATCTTGATTGGACAAACGCTCGCGGATGTCATGGTCGCCCACAACATGTACATTCTTGGTACATCCTATCGCGGCCACAAGGTTATCGCGCCGATGGCGGATACCAAGATCGAAGCCCCTGCGCGGCTCGCAGTGCTTGGCCTGCATCGGGTGGTTGAGCATCAGTTTGCTGAGCCTTACGGATTAGAGATCCTACCCCAACTAGATGTCTTTGCGGATGATTTCGCCGCGACCCAATCGGGGGTGGCCGAGGTTGTTATTCCTCCCGGTTCTTCAGTGATCGGCCAGACTCCGATTGATTTGCGTCTCCGTCAGACACATGGTTTGTCTCTTTTGGCCATTCAGCGCGGAGAAGAAACACTGAGCCACGTTGAAACCGAGGATCATTCAGCCACGCATATCGGGCAAGTCCCTTTGCAGGCCGGTGATACGTGTGTGGTTCACGTGCAGTGGGACCGTCTGACACGACTTAAGTCGGACAGGGATTTTGTCGTCGTAACTTCGGATTTTCCCCAGGAAGAGTTACGACCACACAAGGTCGGATGGGCGCTCGCCTTCTTCCTAATAGCGTTGAGCTTAATTCTATTCTCTGATCTGCGCTTGTCATTGTGCCTGTTGACCGGCGCTATTGGGATGGTGTTGAGCCGTGTGCTCTCGATTGACGAAGCCTACGAGTCGATAAGTTGGAGTACTGTTTTTCTACTCGCTTCACTGATCCCGCTAGGTCAGGCGGTTCAGAACACCGGCACTGCGGATTGGATTGCAGCGCATGTGTTGGCCCTTCTGAAGGGGTGGCCGATCTGGTCTTTGCAAGCAGGGATCGCCGTTTTGGCAACGGCGTTCACGCTGGTCATGTCCAATGTAGGCGCAACTGTCCTGCTGGTGCCACTAGCAGTTTCTATTGCCGTATCCGCGGGTGGCAATCCGGCTGTGTTTGCTCTCACGGTGGCAATATCAACGTCCAACTCATTTTTGATCCCAACACACCAAGTGAACGCGTTGATCATGGGCCCGGCAGGCTACCGGGTGGTCGATTTCGTTCGCTCAGGTGGAATCATGACTCTACTTTTCTTGGTTGTCTCAATGACCGGACTTGCGCTCTTCTTCTGATGCGCTTCTTGGCGATCCGCATTGATGAACTCTGCTTCAGCTCAGAAGAACTGGCAAGATGAGGTCTTTGAGACCAATCCTTTTGTTGGAGCAGAAAATCCGAGATCTATACAAATGGACCTTCGCTGCGAGCAAGAGAAGAAGGGCGGCGAACAAATGCAAACCTGACGTCGACATACGCTGGTACTGGACCGTCTTTGTTTTATCGATCACTGTTGCTTGGCCAATACCGTCGGCATATTGGAGAGTTCACAATGAAGTTCCTTAGAACACCTGACCATCGGTTTGACGGGTTGCCAGATTTCGCATTCGGCCCGAATTATCTTGATGTGGATGATACCGAAGGCGGTCGTCTCCGAATGCACTATTTGGACGAGGGACCGGAACAGGCACCGCCCGTATTGTTGATGCATGGAGAGCCAACCTGGTGCTTCCTGTATCGGCACATGATTCCGTTATTCAAAGATGCGGGCCATCGAGTTCTGGCTCCTGATTTGATTGGGTTTGGACGGTCGGACAAGCCAACCGAGCGGTTCGATTATACCTACCAACGCCATGTAGACTGGATGTCCGAGTGGTTGCGGAAAGTTGACCTAACGGGCATCACATTGGTTTGCCAGGACTGGGGCGGTCTAATAGGCTTGCGGCTGGTCGCGAGTATGCCCGAGCGTTTCTCTCGTGTTGTTGTGGCGAACACGGCCTTGCCCACCGGTGACGTGCCCTTGGGTGAAGCATTTCTTTCATGGCGGGAATATTCACAATCCGTGCCTGAATTTAATTCGGGCCGTATTGTATTCGGCGGTACAACATCGAAGATTTCCGATGAAGAGGTCGCAGCCTATAACGCACCGTTTCCGGATGCGCGCTATCTGACAGGCGCTCGAGAGTTTCCAATGTTGGTGCCTGACACAGCTGATAATCCAGCTTCTGAAGCCAACCGAGCCGCATGGGAAACCCTCAAGACCCTAAACACCCCGTTTCTGACTGTTTTTGGAGAAGATGACAGGGTCATGGCAGGGGTAGACAAACTGTTCCAAAAGTCGATCCCTGGGGCAGTTGGTCAAAACCATACCGTTGTGCCTAAAGCGGGGCATTTCATTCAAGAAGATGCTGGCACAGAGCTGGCACAGGCGACTTTGAAATTTATTGAGCAAACACAGCTGCTGCCAGATTAGTGACTTCCCCTGCGGCCTTAACTCACACCAAATTTGCGACGCAAATGCTCAGCTAAGGCCGTTATGCGACGTGGTTGGGCTCGGCTCGGCGGAAACATCATCTGCAAAGGTTTCGGCGGTGGAAGGAAATCGCGCAAGACAGAAACAAGTCTGCCAGATCTAACGTCGCCGCCCACATCCAGCTCGGACTTCAATACGACCCCATGGCCTGCAATCGCCCAATCGCGGATGAGGGAACCATCATTGACTATTCGATTTCCTTTTACCGATACGCGCTGGGCATTTGGTCCTGATCCAAACTCCCAAACGTTATCGATCACGTCGCCAAACCTCATGACCAAGCAGTTGTGGTTTAATAGATCTTCTGGTTTTTCGGGCGTTCCGAATAAGGCTAGGTAACTTGGGGACGCACATACGAAACGTTGGTAGCTTCCTAGATTTCGTAATCTGAGCGAGCTGTCTGTGATGTTGCCGAAGCGAACGGCGAGGTCGAAACCCTGGCCTACAAGGTCGACATAACCGTCTGAGAGGGACAGCTCGATTGAGACGGCAGGGTTCTCTTCGGTGAATTCGGCAATAACCTTGGAGACAATGCTCCGTCCCAAGTCAATCGGCGCGCTTATGCGAATTGGACCAGACAGAGTTTCGGCGCCGTGCCGAACAAGTGTATCCAGCTCCGCAATCTCACTGAGGACGTTTCTTGCCCCATTGGCTAGTACTCGTCCTTCTTCGGTCAGCCTAATGGAACGGGTGGTACGGTTGAACAAAACCACACCGTAATGTGCCTCTAGAGCCGCGAGCCGCTCGGACACTGTCGTGCTCGACATCCCTGTCTCGCGCGCTGCGGCCACAAGACTGCCTTTCTCGGCTATGGTCAGAAACAAACGAAGATTGTCCAAAAGCATTAAACGGAATTTCCGGATTATATGTTCGATCTTGCCCTGTTTATCCCGAAAGGGCTGCGGCGTAAATCTTGCGCATCGCTCAAGAACACAAGGGATTTATTCCAATGGCCAAGCTGACAATCGTCGCCAACATCAAAGCCAACCCCGACAAGATCGACCTCGTAAAGGCCGAGCTGATCAAGCTCATCGACATTACGCGTTCCGAAGAGGGTTGCATTAACTACGACCTGCATCAGGACAACGACAACCCGGCTCATTTTGTGTTCTACGAAAATTGGGAAAGCCGAGAGCTTTGGCAAACCCACATGGGTGCACAGCACCTTGCGGCCTACCTGGAAGCAACCGAAGGCGCCGTAGCTGAGTTCACGTTGAATGAAATGACTGTCATCGGTTGATACAGAGCCAAACAAAGGAGCACGTTATGAAAGCCGTGGGATACCGTGAGACGGGGTCGATTGATCGGGCGGACGCCTTAATCGACTTCGAGGCCGACAAACCGACGCCAAACGGACATGACTTGTTGGTGAAGGTGCAGGCCGTGTCAGTGAACCCAGTCGATACGAAAATTCGGCAGAAACGCGCTCCTGCGGGTCCAGCACCTGATATTCTGGGGTGGGATGCAGTAGGGATCGTCGAAGCAGTTGGCGCAACGGTTGAGACTTTCCGTCCGGGAGATGCAGTTTGGTATGCCGGGGCAATAAACCGACCGGGAACCAATGCCGAGTTTCATCTGGTGGATGAACGTATTGTCGGATCAGCGCCAAAATCCATACCGGCGAAGGCAGCTGCGGCGATGCCGCTAACGACACTTACTGCCTTTGAGATGCTGTTCGACCGCTTGCGAGTTCATGATGCCGTTTCCGGCGGGGCCAATACGTTGCTGGTTATTGGTGGCGCAGGCGGTGTCGGGTCAATCACCATTCAATTGGCGCGGGCTCTCACTGACTTGACGGTGATTGCCACTGCGTCCCGGCCCGAGACACAAGACTGGGTTCGAGAGCTTGGCGCACACCATGTCATCAACCATGCGGAACCTTTTGGCTTACAACTCGAGGCTCTCGGTATCGACAGCGTGGATTTCATTTATTCCACGAACCATTCCCAGCTTTATGCTTCCCAAGCTGGAGAGGTGATGACACCTCAAGGTCGCTTTGGGTTGATTGATGATCCTGAGACCTTCGACATCGCGCCGTTCAAACCCAAATCGATCTCATTGCATTGGGAGTTCATGTACACTCGGTCGCTTTTCGGGACTGGGGATATGAACCGTCAAAGCGAAATCCTGAATCAGGTCGGCGGCTTGATAGACGATGGAAAGATCCGATCCACAGCAACCGATACACTTGGTAGGATCAATGCCACCAACTTAGCGAAAGCGCATGCTATCCTCGAAAGCGGGAAGGCCAAAGGAAAGCTCGTGCTTGAGGGTTTTTAGATGAGAATTGAGCGGCTGGATCATGTGAATATCGTGACGACTAGGTTGCCTGAGATGGTTACTTGGTATGAAGGGGTCTTGGGTTTAAAACTCGGGGCCCGCCCCGATTTTCTGTTTCCCGGAGCTTGGTTGTATGCGGGTGATCACGCCGTGGTTCATCTTGTGGGTCACGAAGGAACGCCTAATGTCGGCTCTGAAGTGAAGCTCAAGCTCGAGCATTTTGCGCTATCAGCCACAGGGTTGAGAGCATTCGAAGAAAAACTGATCTCGTGTCAGATCCAGTATCGCAAAACTGAAGTCCCAGGGGCTCGAATGGTCCAAATCCATGTGGCCGATCCTGATGGAAATCATATTCACGTAGACTTCGAAGAAACTGAGTAAGTGGCCAACCCTCGAAATAGTCGGAACGCAAAACTAAGCTCGTAAATTCTTGCCAATTAGTGATCGAAATCGTTACGGGGTTGCTTCCAAGAATTATGCGGACCAACATTTTTGGGCGGTACAAACGTCGCTTTGGAGATCAGCATGCCGGACCTCGGAACAAACAAGAAAAACGTCATCGCTTTCTACGAAATGATGTTCAACGAGTGTCGACCTGCCGAGGCTATAGCGACTTTTGTTGGTGATACCTATACGCAGCACAACCCGCATGTTGGCGACGGCAAGCAAGCCTTTGTCGAGTATTTCGAGCGCATGGCCGCCGAATACCCGGGAAAGCGTGTGGATATCAAACGTGCGTTTGCTGAAGGCGATCACGTTGTTCTGCATTGCCATCAAATCTGGCCCGATGGTCTCGAGTACGCAGGGATCGATATTTTTCGCCTGGATGCCGAAGGTAAGGTTGTTGAACACTGGGACGTTCTTCAGGAGGTTCCGGCAAACAGCGAGAATGACAATGGCATGTTTTGACTTAACCGTTCTGACAGCGGTGCACGGAACTTCGAAAGGTCCTGTCGGCTAAACCAAGATAGTCAAAGGGCATAAGTCTGATCCAAGAAATCCGCCGAAGCGTAACTATCAAGAACCCATTAGGAAGGAGATAAATATGCTCCCGAAGAGTATTCTTGCGGCGACCCTTGGATTATTTGCAGCCACTTCGCTTCAGGCTGGTGTACAAATTCGCTTTATAGAAGGCGCACCCAAAGACCGTTTTGTTCTGACAAATGTCGGAGCTTGCGAAGTAGAAGCCTCGACCGTCAAAATTGACTTGTCGCAATCTGCCGGACGTTTGATTTTCGACGTCACCGAAAAGGGTGCGGGTGTGGAGGTCTTCCAACCGCTTGAATTCGTTGAGGGTGCTGATGCTCTGCGGCAAATTCCAGCTGTCGTAGACGGGCAAGAAACAATTGAACTTGAGATCGCCTCCCTCGCAGCCGGGGACACACTCGCCTTCACCATCGATGTAGATGACACTATCGGGCAACGCGAAATCACCGTAACCGGGTCAGAGATCGAAGGCGCCACCGTGTCATATACCGATGCGAACGAGACCAGTACTGCGACCTTCTCTTCCGAAGCACTTGTTAAAGTGACAACCAAGGACTGCTGAAAGCTATCCTGCAATGTCGAACTGGTTGATCCGCATAGCATTCCTTGCGCTTGTGGTGGGCGGCGGCATCCTGATCGGGGCACTGACTGCACCTGGCGAATGGTACGCGCAGCTTTCTAAACCGGCTTTCAATCCACCAAATTGGATTTTTGGACCGGTTTGGACGGCGCTATATGTTTTGATCGCTATGGTTGGTTGGCGTCAGTTTGAAACAGACCGAAGCTCGACCGCCATGAAGCTGTGGTGGGCGCAGATGGGTTTGAACTTTTTGTGGTCCCCAACCTTTTTCGTACTGCAACTGCCATGGTTTGCCTTTGTCGTCATTGTCGCGTTGTTGGCTGTCATCGTCATGTTCATAGCTCAGGTCAGGACTTCAGATCGGGTTTCCGCACTGGCCTTCCTGCCGTATTTTGCATGGGTCGCATTTGCCACGGCACTGAACCTTTCCATTGCGATACTGAATTGAGAAGGATCGATATGCGTGCCAACTTCACTGGGCTTGTTTCAGGTTTTGTTATCATCGGATGCATGATGGCGCAGGCTGATGTAAAACTGACTGAAGACTTCTCCAAGTCTCCGGAAACGCGTTGGGACTACGTTGCCGATACCGTCATGGGAGGAGTTTCTTCAGGGCAGGTGCAGTTTCGTTCGGAAGGTAATGTTGCATTCGCGCGGCTGACCGGAACCGTGAGTACAGTAAACAACGGTGGCTTCATCCAGTTCCGACGAAAGTTGCCTGATCGGCCAGGTACGGGTGTATCAGGCGTCAGGCTATTGGTCCGGGGCAACGGCGAACAATACTTCGTCCACCTCAGAACACGGGGTACGGTGCTTCCGTGGCAATACTATCAGGCCGCATTTGCAACTTCTAACGAATGGACCGAAGTTTATTTGCCTCTGTCAGGCTTCAAAGTTTCAGGTGCCATGTTGCGCGCTACTCCGGTTGCGGACGCAATCACCTCAGTTGGAGTTGTAGCGTACGGGCGAGAACACGAGGCCCGCGTAGATGTCAGCGAAGTTGGTTTCTATTGAAGTTCGGCCAAGCGAGGGGCTGCAATCTTCTGTTGAACCAATCAGATCAGGCGGATCAATAAATGCAAGCGACAATGCAATTCCAATAGTCTTTGCTCATCCTTTGCAAGCGACTAACTTGGGTACATGGAAGAAGTCACTCGACTAACCGAATGGATGATTACAGAAGGTCGTCGCTCCGGCGATCCCGTAAAGGTGGTGTCACAGTTTTGTTCCTCCTTGGTCGAAGCCGGAGTTCCGCTGTGGCGAGTAAACATTGGCCAGCGCTTTGCCAATCCACTGCTTATTGCTTGGGGCGTGGTTTGGACGCCCAACGGCACCGACAGCTACGATGTCACACATGAGACGACGTTGACGGATGGTTATGTTGGGAGCTCATTCGAGTATATTCTGGCGAATAGAAAGCCGCTTCACAAAAGTCTCCAGCAACTGGACTCAGAAACAGAGCATTCATCCTATTTGGAATTTGCAGAGCAAGGCGGCACCGACTACTACGCTACTTTGCTTTATTACGGTGATGGATCGCTGCATGGTTGTACGTTCGTTACACAGGCGCCGGATGGATTCTCGCCGGAACATCTAAGGCTGATTGAAGCGGTCTTACCTGCCCTTTCTTCCGCTCTGGAACCTGTGACGATGCGAAAATCGTCTAAAGGTCTACTTCGAACTTATTTAGGAGATGGGCCTTCCGAGGCAGTCTGGAGCGGCAACATCAAGCGCGGTGAGCGAACAACTCTGGATGCCGTGGTTATGTTCTCTGATCTGCGAGGCTTTACGGCACTTTCCGAAACCTCTTCGGAAGAAGAAGTCTTCGACACGCTCAGCGACTATTTTGATCTGGTAGTCAAAGCCGTAGAAGACAACGGTGGAGACGTCCTCAAGTTCATGGGTGATGGCATCCTGTCGATCTTCACTATTGAAGCTCAAAAAAACCATGCCGACCGTTGCAGAATGGCGGCTCTTGCAGCGCAGAGTGTGCTGAGTGGTTTGAAAGCTCTCAACACTAGACGAGACGAGTTCCAAAAACCGCCCTTGGACATTGGAATTGGGATCAACGTTGGGCAGGTCAGCTACGGTAACATCGGCAGCCCCGGCAGGCTTGATTTTACGGTTTTGGGTGGTGCGGTGAACGTCGCAAGCCGAATTGAAAACTTAACAAAATCAATTGGTCAGAGGGTGTTGGCGACGTCAGCCGTTGCAAGTGCTGCGCCGAACATGTTCGTTAGCTGTGGGGATCACGAAATACGTGGCCTTGCTCAACCCATTGAACTGTTCTTTCTCACTGAAGGGGCGCAATAATCAGGTATAGTTTTTTTAAAACAACATACCTTTCCGGGAGCATCCTCAGTGTTTGCAAGAACCATAGCCTTATTGATCTGCGCTGGGGCTTCTCCGGCCACGGCATTGGAGCTTCGCGAAACTGGGCGCTACGAGCTCAACCAACCCGCAAGCCTTGACTACGATCCAACGTTTTGTGGCTTGTGGATTGCCAACGAGGGGCCCGAAGCAATTCTCGTTACATTGCAAGGGGATGAGTTGCGCCGAATATCCAGCGATCTCTTTCGGATCAAAGCAATTGCTGTTGAAGGGGATCACTTGTTACTGGGTGATGGTCTCGGCCGTCTTCAACGTGTCTCTAAAGAAGGAGTCACTTTAGGAGCACCCTTTGAACTTGAAGGTGGTTTTGCGGATACCGAAGGCATCGCGATCAATGCCCAGGGGCAGATCGTGACCGTAGAAGATGACCCGGAACGGTTGTCTTGGTTCACTTCAGAGGGTGCATTGACGGCGAGGTTGGATACCATGAAGCTCTCTCCCCCGTTAAGCGAGGCACAAGGCATTGCGATTGACCCACGCACCGGTCACATGTTGATTGTTGATGACTGGGAAGGGTCAAACAGCCTGTATGAGTTCACGGCAGATGGCCAACTGCTCGCCCAGCAAAGTTTGTTGGAGTTCGGCACTGACCCGGAGGGCATCGCCATAAGGCCAGGATCTAACCAACTGTTCGTGGCATTCGATGGCGGCGCGAAGATTGTGACATTTGACTACACGCCCACCTTGCCAGAAGGATCACCGCCACTGCCGCCGGGCGCGGATTGCATGATGTTCTGAGAGCTTTTCTGTTTGCTTGGGTCGACGCAGGTTTCCGCTAGTCGCGCTCGCTGTCCAAAGTTTCGCGTATGAGCGTCAGATTAGGCAGCGATTCATGGAACGGTTCAGGCCCGAGTTCGGACAAAACCGGACCAAGAGCTGTCGACATCCGATCCATACAAGTTTTCAGGAACTCTGCGCCATGCGGTGTCGACCGGGCAATTTTCGAACGCTTGTCCTTGGGGTTGGTCTCAAGGGTAATCAGGGTAAGATTTTCAAGGCTCGCGAGCATGTGCGTCATCGACGTCTTGGGCACTTGAAATGCGTTCGATAGCTGTAGTGGCGTTTCTCCCTCGGGGCGCCGGACCAGATGGCCTAAAATTCCAAATTGAGTTGCCGTCATTCGACCAGGTAAGAACGTTTCCAGCTTGGTCGAGATCAGTTGATTTATGATCCCGACCTCGGTGAAGAACCGGTAAACTTCGTTGGTCTCATCTTCAGGCTTCATTCAGAATTCGTGTCTCCAGCGGCCAGCGGGGTGTGGCAATTGGCTTGGGTCCATACCCCAAACGCAGCAACATTTGCACCGTGTGGCCCGGTGACGCAAGAAGCTCATGGGCGAGAGCGTATTCATCGGCCATTTCAGGATACTCCTGAAGGGCCTGACTGACCGGATGAACGCCCAGGCCCATTTCGGTTGTCTTCAGGTAAAAACGCATCAATTGACGCCCGGCATCGAGTTGATCGCTTCGCGTGTTTGTAGCCGTCGTGAGGACTGCGTATTGCGGCGTCGCGTCTAGCATGGCGAAGTAGCCTCGCATGTGTGACTGAGTGCCTGGGTGGTCAACGTTCATCAGGGTCTCGTTGTCCAATAGGCCAGTAAGTCGCAGCGTTTCCAGAAACGGATCGCGTAACTCAATCCCGTCCGGGTTGGCGTTGATTTCTGCTTTCCCGATCCGCATGAGGTCCACGGATTCTTTCAAGGTCTGCGGTGTTCGCATTTCGATTTCGAAAGCGCGTTTCGTAAGGTCTTGAATACGGGCCACCAAATCTTCGTCGGTTATCAGAGTGGCGTAGTCTTCAAGGACCGACAATTCCGCCTCGGACAGCCGCTGTTCAGTATACGGTTCTTTGTTTGAATGTCGGTTGAGGATTTGATCTGAAAGTGGATCGGTTGCCCCTCCAGGTACAAACACTGCTTCTGCAATAGGCCCTTCATCCCCATCTGGCAGCAATTTGACCTCGGTATCAAACCCGAGAGCACCTGCTGCCAGTACCATCGTCTCAACAAATGCACCAAGGCCAATATAGAGCTGGCGGTGGAAAGGATCGGTTTCCGGAAGCTCGCGATCAGGATCACGGTGGATGCGCACCCTGTCTTGCCCAACGAACTCGACCAGCCAAGGTTGCAAGTTGTGTGGATTGGGGGCGAGAATCGCGTAGGACAAGGCGGCTTTGCGTGGGTCGTCATAAGATTTCGGCGTCCACGGAGCCAACGCGTCATGCGGCGTGCGTGTGACGAGGAACCCAACCGCGCCGGTTGCCGCCAGTATCGTGCCTCCGCCTAGAATCTTGAGAAAACGTCTTCGGTTTGGCATCTTCACTCTCCAATAGTACGATATCGAACTAAAATAATACGAAATCGAACTATTTCAACCTCAATCGATGCAGTGATTGTTTGAGCGACCATTAAAAAAGAATATTAGAGCCGCCGGACGCAACCGCCGATTACCGCGGTGGACAAGTACTCGGAGCGCCTTTGGTGCCGAAAAGAAGCAGTTATTTTAGTTGATAAACGACTGGATGCGAGAAGATCAGAGGCTGTTGAGTCGGTGCTTCTCTAATATCCCGCAGAGCATAGCCTGCGCTTGCAGCCTGTGTTCCCGATGGCGTTCGCGCGCCACATCCGGTCGACCTTCGCTAATCGCCTGGAAAACAACACGGTGATCCTCGTTGGATTTGACTGGTAAAGGCCTGATAAACAGCGTCGTAGCGCGTGCGCGACGAACCTGATCGCTCATCATCGCCACAATCGCTTCGACCCGTTTGTTGCCACCCAACCGAACGAGTTCCTGATGAAATAATTCATCGGCCTCAGCCCAGGCTTCCAAGTCTTCGGTTTCGATGGCTTGATCCATTTTTGCGATTGATCCGGCAAGTACCGCCAGTTCATCTTCTGAATAACCCGCTTCGGCCGCGCGCTGTGCTGCGAGGCTCTCGAGTTCCGTCAATATGTCGTAGATTTCACGCATATCATCTGATGAAACAGGCAGTATTCGCACGCCCTTTCGGGGCCGCATTTCAAGCAAGCCCTTACTTTCCAACATCAGCGCAGCTTCCCGTATCGGGGTGCGGGACATTCCAAGGGTTTCCGCGAGTTCCGATTCCAGATGGTCAGTTCCGGCTGCAAGTTCGCCGGACAAGATCATCTGTCGCAAATCCCTAACGGCGCGTTGGGTGTTGGAAAGAGTTTTTGCGTCTTGACCCTTCACGGCGTCTCCAGGTTGATCTTTCGTCCCTCCGCAGCCGAGAGATAGATGCTCTCTTCGATGCGGATCACGTCCAAATAGTTTCGAGCCGTGTTTTCCAGCGGCGTACCATTTACAAGGCCTGAAATGACGTGACTTTGCAAGGCGTGGACGCAGTCTCCTCCAAAACCATCATGATCGCTTGGAGGTAGAATCTGCTGTCGCTCCTGTTTTCCAAAACCGCGGAGTTCTACTGAGCCGTCGCCGTAAAGAACCAGTGATCCTTCCGTTCCTTCGATGAGAGCTTCGCCCATGGTTTGGCGCAGGTTTTCGGCACTGTGGTCAAGGCATCTGTTGCCATCGAACAGAGCTTTCAAACCGTTGGGGTGGTCAAACAGGATGTAACCTGCATCCTCGCCCGAGATAACGGGGTTAACTTGGCGCAAGTCCGCATAAACTGCGTTGGGCGCACCAAACAAAAATCGGAATGTGTCTACCCAGTGAACCGCTGTTTCATGCACCAGAAAACGCGGCATGTCCTGAAAGTACGGCTGCCGGTCAAGGTAGGCGCGCGGTCCCTGTCCGTCGCCAGGCCGAAGCCGGAAAGTCGCTTGTAGAGGTGTTCCAATTCGACCCTCGGTCATCGCTACCTTGATTGCACGATACCAGGGTTGAAAGCGAAAATTCTCATGCACGACAATGGTTGCGCCTACTGCTTCAGCCTCGGAGACGATCTTCTTAGCTTCATCCAATGACATGCAGAAAGGTTTTTGGCAGATCAGCCACTCTACTCCAGAGCGCAGTGCCGTTCGGATGGCATCGGCCTGCGCCACTGGTGGTAGGATGATGTCCACGAGATCAGGTTCTTCGATCTCCAACATTTTCGACAGATCGTCGTAAGCCGTCAGTCCTGTTTCCTTCGCCTTGTTGATATCACGGTTGCAGGATGCAATCGGAACCGCTCTGGGCATTCGGGACCAACTTTCGTAGTGGAACCTACTGAAATATCCCGCGCCCACACACGCGACCCTGATGGCTTGTTGAGTATTCATGCCCGCAATGCTTCCAATACCGATGAGGCTGCGTCCTGCGTTCCGGCGGTGCCACCTAGGTCACGCGTCAGGTTTTGTCCCTTCGCAACCACTTCTTCCACGGCTTCACGCAATCGTTCGCCGTCGTTGGACAGGTCTGGGTGATCATGGGTCAAGCCCAACCATTCAAGCATCATTGCTGCGGACAGGATCATCGCAAAAGGATTGGCTAAACCCTGTCCCGCAATGTCCGGAGCCGAACCATGGCAGGGTTGGAACACAGCGTGTTTCAATCCGATATCCGCAGACGGAGCCAGTCCGAGACCACCCATGAGACCCGCGCCAAGGTCGGAGAGTATGTCTCCGAACATGTTTTCGGTCACCAAGACATCAAACTCCCAAGGTTTTTGGACCATCCACAGTGCGGTGGCATCAACATAAGCATGGTCTGCCTGCAAATCGGGATGGTGGGCGGCTTCTGCATCAAACATCGATCTGAAGAATGCAAAGGCGCGGAATACATTGGCTTTGTCGACACATGTAACCCGTCCCCGACCACGCCTAGAATCCTTTCGGTTCTGGGCGAGTTCAAACGCGAAACGGAACAGTTTTTCGGACACTTCACGAGTGATCAGCAGGGTCTCACGCGCATCGTGTTCGGTAACTTCACCAGCGCCTTGGGTGAAGAACAGCCCTTCTGTACTTTCGCGTATCAACACAAAGTCGATCTCTTTTCCGGGAGGCAGCGCCAAGGGGGTCATTTGTCCACTGCTTACCTTTACTGGCCGCACCCCAGCGAAAAGTCCCAGCTGCTTTCGCAGATCAATCTGCGGTGAAATCTCAGTTCCGTCCGGGTAGCGAACATCCGGCAAACCCATTGCAGACAGCAGAATTGCGTCGGCGTTGCGAGCCGTTTCAAGTGATCCCGCTGGAAACGATTCTCCAGTTTCTGCGTAGTGGGAGGCGCCTGCCGGCGCGTCTGAAAACGCCAACTCGTAGCTGGGGTTTTCGCCTGAGAGCTGGCGCAGGATTTCAAGCGTAGGGGCCATAATTTCAGGGCCGATCCCGTCGCCGTGGAAAACTGCCACATCATAATTCTTTTTCATCTTAGCCCGCTTCCTTCCCGTTTCGCATTCATAGCCCGATAGCAGCTTTCACTACAGTCCGTTGACAATGCATTCTGTAATGTATACGCAAATAAATGCAATAATAAACGCGAAGTTGTTTGGGAGGACTTGGAAATGAAACTAAAGCTAGGGCGGTTGGCGGCCGCAGCCGTGATGGCGACCGGGATTGCAGGCGCAACTGCTGCGCAGGATTATCCCTATCGCGATATCACTACAGCTGTGGTCTGGGGGGCCGGAGGTGGCACGGATACGATCAACCGAATGATCATGGCCGAGATGGAAAAACACCTTCCCGTCTCGATCAATGTGATCAATCAAACAGGTGGTGTCGCAGGCTCCAACGGGATGGTCTATGTCATGAACCAACCAGACGATGGTTATACATTGGTTGGTCTGTCAGAGTCGAACGTCACCGCTGCTGTGCAAGGTGGTTGGGATAAGAAATTTGATTTTTGGTATCCGTTCATTGTTGGCGGATCACCTGACCTGATCTCGGTGCCGGCGGAGAGTCCTTACAATACCCTGGAAGAGCTGGTTGACGCTGCGAAAGCTGCTCCTGGCACTATTCCAGCGGCAGCTTCCGGCGCAGGTTCGATCCACCACTTGAACCTTCTGGCAATCGAAAAAGGGTCCGGTGCAGAATTCAAGTTTGTTCCATACAAAGGCTCAGCGCCAGGGCAGGAAGCAGCGATAGCGGGTGAAGTTGCGTTGGTTGTGACTTCTCTAGCTGAACAGGCCCCGTTGATCGAAGGCGGTCAACTTAAACCGCTTGCGATGTTGACGCCCGAAGATGCGCAGATTGCAGGAGTTACGGTGCCATCTGCCTTTGGCATCTATGACGGTCTCGACCAATATTTGCCGCTCAAACAGGCCATCGGTTTTGCAGTTCACAGTTCAGCCGGGGACGACGTAAAGGCCGCGCTTGGTGATGCCTTCGAGCAAGCGATTTCCTCCGACACCGTCGCTGAATGGGCCTCTGCAAACAATTATGATGTCGGTGGTCAACACGGCGAAGAAGCTCAAGAGCTGTTTGCGAACCTCGAAGCTACCTTTGCCTATACCTTGCAAGATCTGGGCGCAGCGACCGTCGACCCGGCGTCGCTGGGTATCGAGAAGCCATAATCCGATCACTTTTGAAAGGGCGCGCCTGATCGCGCCCTTTCCGACAAGAGGCAGGCAATGGACAAACCTGACGTTACACTGATCATGCGGGCGCGCGATTTTTGGGCATCGATTGGTCTGATAGCAATTTCCACCTTTTTCCTTTGGAAGACGTCGGACATCCCGCTTTGGGGTGAAAACCGCGCAGGTGTAAGTGGATCTGATTGGTACAACTCGGCTGCAATTGTACCGCTGTCCATCTTCGGTGGATTGCTTGGCTTGTCCTTCGTCTTGCTGGCTATTTCGATCCGTTCAGGTGGAGCCCAAAACGCGCTCAGTGCTTTGGGGATCGGATGGGATAAGTCGGAAGCCTATCGAGCATCAACAATCGGCCTGATGCTTCTTGCATATGTCGTCGGTCTGGTCCCCAGAGTGGACTTCATTTTGTGTTCTGGGTTGCTGATTACAGCTTTGACTTACGGCTACTACGGTGGTCATGCGCGGCGTGCTTTGGTGGCCTGTGTCGCAGTTGTCGTCGCCGGTTTGTTTGCGTTCGCCGTGTTTCCTGCTCAGGCGGATTGGAATGCACACGGTGATGATTGGTTTACACTGGCCTTGTGGGTCGCGTTAACACTAGTGGTGTTGACCAAAGCGGCTTCCGAACGCGTTTTGCGGTTCGTTCCATTGGTGGCAATACTTGCCCCGCTCATCCTCGTTTGTGCGATGGCCTTTGTTTTTCGGCAGAACGTGCCCGCGCGCGGCGGGCTAATCTTCAAGCAAATCGAATACCACTACTACGTGACGCTTCGTCCGCTATGGAAAGATTGACCGGATGGACTTTATTCTTTCGCAACTGGCTGGATTTGGGGCTGCATTCGTGGGCCTGGCAGTGGACCCGCTGACCTATCTGTATTTGATTGCATCCGTATTCCTGGGCATCACGTTCGGCGCATTGCCGGGCCTTACGGCAACCCTAGCAGTGACGATCCTGACGGGATTTTTCGGCAACAAAATCCCGCTGGACTATTCTCTCATCGCATTGCTCGGCGCCTATGTCGGCGCGATTTACGGCGGCTCTTACCCGTCTATTCTGCTGAACATACCCGGTACAGCAGCGAGCGCGGCGACGGCCATGGATGGCTACCCACTGGCCAAAGCGGGTCGAGGGGGTGAAGCACTTGGGCTGACCACAACGGCGAGTTTCATTGGCACAGTTATCGGAACCATCACGCTTTTGATTTTTGTCTGGGCGCTGCTTTTGGTTTCAAAGAACATCGCAAGCCCGGAGAAAGCCTTGCTGGCCCTGTTCGGCATTCTGCTTTCTGGCACTTTGATGAGCGAAGACCTGGTGATTAAGGGATGGATCGCCGGTCTGATCGGGCTTGCGATGTCCATGGTGGGGCTTGACCCTCTGTTGTCTGAACCTCGTTATACCTTCGGTTGGCCTTATCTGATGAGCGGGTTTCAAGTCGTGCCAGTTTTGATGGGGGCCTTTGCCATTCCCCAAATTATCGACGGTTTGAGGCACGTTGAGGCCGGGAAAGTTCTGGCCCTGAAAGGCCGTATTCTTCCGAACCTTAGCTCTATTCGGCGCTACCTGCCCACCATTGGCCGGTCAGGGGTGATTGGGACCGGGGTAGGAGCGCTTCCCGGCGTGGGCGAAGATGTCGCCGGTTGGGTCAGCTACGGTGTCGGCAAGACCGTATCTGCTGACGGCGACAAGTTTGGAAAAGGGTCATTGGAAGGTCTGCTGTGTTCGGAGACTGCAAACAACGCCTGTATTGGTGGCGCTCTGATCCCGCTTTTGGTTTTGGGCATTCCCGGTTCACCACCCGCTGCGGCTTTGATGGGGGCCTTCAAGATCAACAACGTGATCCCGGGCCCCACGATAGACCCCGAGATCATTCTACGCGTGGTTGCAATCCTGGTTCTGGCGTCACTGACGATGTTCCTTATGGGGCTGTTCACTGCTCGGGTATTTATCAAAATACTCGCCATCCCGCAGACCATCTTCTTGCCCGTCGTTATGGTTCTGACAACGATTGGGTCTTTCAGCGTCGGCGGCGGCATCAATGATCTTTACCTGATGCTTGGCGTCGGCGCCGTTGCCTATTTCATGAACTTGATGAAGTACCCAATCGCCCCGTTGGTTATCGGTGTTATTCTGGGAAGTCTGTTTGACGAAACCTTCCGCCGGTCACTGTTCTTGTCGGATGGGGATCTTTCGGTCTTCTTTTCACGACCCGGTGCGGCCATTCTGCTGATGCTCAATATTGGTCTGATCCTCAGCCAACTGCCCGTAGCAAAACGCGCTTTCTCACGTCTGAAAGGACTTTCAGTCTGATGTTTGTAGTTACTGTCACCTTCACTCTCAAGCCCGGTATGAGAGACACCTTTCTACCGCTGATGGTCGAAAACGCTTCAACCTCTTTACGTGAAGAAATCGGATGCCAGCAGTTTGACGTATGCCTCGGCGACGATCCCGAGACAGTTTTTCTCTATGAGGTTTATGATGACAGCGCGGCGTTCTCTGCCCATCTAGAAAGCGTGCATTTTCAGTCCTTCGATACGGCAGTGGCTGATATGATCGCCACCAAAGTAGTTCACCATTATTCCGAGGTCATCCGATGAACGATTGGGAGATCCATGCCGTGAAATACGCGGATCGCAACGCCCGGACGCGAGCTGACAGTTTCATCATCGATGACAATCACAACGCGCCTCATGCGATGGACTATTTCGTTTGGGTGCTCAAACGCGGCAACAAAGTCATTTTGGTCGATACTGGTTACGATACCGAAGAGGCTGCCGCCCGTGGTCGTCCCATCGCGTTGGACCCTCGCGAGGCTTTGCGACCCTTAGGCATCGCGCCGCAAGCGGTGACTGAGGTCATCGTGACCCATCTTCACTATGACCATGCAGGGGGGCTGCATATGTTCCCTAACGCGAAGTTGCACATGCAGTCGGCGGAAATGGCCTTCGCCACTGGTCCCTGCATGTGCCATGACCACCTACGTGCGCCTTTCACGGCTGGCCATGTCTGCGAGGTCGTAAAGCGTCTCTATTCGGGCAAGGTCGTGTTCTACGACGGAGATGCCGAGATTGCAGATGGGGTAACGGTGCACTGCATCGGAGGGCATTCGCGCGGGTTGCAATGCGTGCGCGTCAGAACGGCTGCCGGGTGGATGGTACTCGCCTCTGATGCCTCGCATTACTATGAGAATTTCATGGCGCGCAAAGCCTTTCCTATCGTCGTCGACCTGCAAGACATGATGGATGGTTTCAAGACCCTGGAGAGGTTGGCCTCGCATCCTCGACTTATCGTGCCCGGCCATGATCCACTTGTGCGTGAGATTTTTCCCGTCGGTGCGGCACCGCATATCCATAGGTTGGATCCAGGACCGAAGAGGGACATTGAATTATGAAAATCGGTGTCATAGCGGACGATTTTACCGGTGCGAGTGATATTGCGAACACCTTGGCCAAGGGCGTTGAGCCGGAAGGTGGATTACGTACGGCTCAGTTCCCGGGTATTCCCACGACCCCAGCCAACGAAGAGATCGAGGCGGGTGTGATCTCGCTCAAAAGCCGCACTGCTCCGGTCGCGGAAGCCATTGCAGACAGTTTGAGTGCTTTGCGGTGGCTCGCGGATCAAGGATGCCAGCAGTTCATCTTCAAGTATTGCTCGACCTTTGATTCCACGAGGGAGGGAAACATCGGCCCCGTTGCGGAAGCGTTGGCCAATGAACTGAGTGCGCAAAAGGTGGTTTTCTGTCCGGCCTTTCCCACCACGGGGCGTACGGTTTACCAGGGCCATCTTTTTGTGCTCGGTAAGCCGCTACACGAGTCTGGGATGGAAAATCACCCTCTTTCTCCGATGACGGATGCGAACATCAGGCGGTGGTTGCAGCATCAGACCGAAGAAGAAGTTGGGTTGGTGCCAGTTGACACCGTGAAGCAAGGGTCAGAGGCGATTGCTAATGCGTTGCAGATCGCAGACGAACGCTTTGTGATCGGTGATGCGATTTCGGACGAGGATTTGCTGGCTTGGGGTGAGGCTCTAAAGGATGCCAAGCTCGTTACTGGCGGGTCGGGGATAGCATTGGGTCTACCCAGAAACTTCGTCAGAAGAGCTTCGTCCAAAAGAGGTGGCAGTGTGTTCACAGGTATCGCTGGGCCCGCCGCCATCCTTGCAGGATCATGTTCAGGTGCGACACGCGGGCAGATCGATGTTCATGCGAAATCCCATCCAACCTTCGCCATTGATGTTCCGGGCGTGATGTCCGGGGATGTGACCGCGCAAACGCTTCTGGATTTTTTTGAAGCGCATCTGGGTCGGGCTCCGCTCGCATATTCATCGGGAAGTCCGGATAATGTGAGTGCGATCCAAGGTCAATTTGGTCAGGAAGCTGTGGCGGAAAAGCTGGACAATCTCTTTGCAGATACGGCACGAGAACTTGCCGAAACGGGGTACAAGCGCCTTGTGGTGGCAGGAGGGGAGACGTCGGGAGCTGTTGCCAAAGCCGTCTCTGAGGCACTGGGGTCACCGGCCATGTCAATTGGGCCAGAGATCGACCCGGGCGTGCCAGTCCTGAGCGTTGGGAAATCTGAACCCATTGCGCTGGCCCTAAAATCTGGAAACTTTGGCGCTCCGGACTTTTTTGCGAAAGCCCTCAGAATGATGGAGGTCGGCAAATGAGATCTGAAGAATTGGCTTTACGGCAGCAGATGTCGGAACTGTGTGCTTCGCTGTTTGCGCGTGGCTTTTCCGTCGGCACAGCGGGCAATGTCTCCGCACGTCTTGATGACGGAATCCTCATGACGCCAACCAATTCCACCTTAGGTGATATCGACCCAGAGCGCATTGCCAAGATTGATTTGGATAGGAACCACGTCTCCGGGGATAAGCCGACAAAAGAGGTTTTCTTGCATCAAGCCTTCTATGAGACGCGGCCAGAAACGGGCGCCGTGGTTCATCTGCATTCGACCTGGGCCACTGCTCTGTCCTGTTTGGAAGACACCGATCCAGATGACTGTATTCCACCGCTGACACCATACGTGGTGATGCGCGTCGGTACGGTCAAACTGGTTCCCTACGTTAAGCCGGGCGACCCAAGATCCGGTGATTTGATCCGCGAATTGGGCGGCAAATATGGTGCGGTTCTATTGGCCAATCACGGTCCTGTCGTCTCGGGAAAGGATCTCTTCTCAGCGGCCTGTGCCGCGGAAGAGTTGGAAGAGACGGCCAAGCTGCTAGTGGCTTTGCGCGGCCTGCCAACCCGCCTGCTGGATGCAGAACAAGTCGCGGAACTCAAAGAGACTTTCGGAAGGGTGTAATCGGTCACCCTGGGGGAGCGTGCAAACTTTTGGGAAAATCGTACAAAATTATGCGCTAACTTCGCGCAAAGTTATGGGCGAGCACACTTGAATTTCATGAATGAAATCAATGATTGGAACGCAGTGTTATGCGCAGACCTACAATGGTTCTAGGGTAAAATGTCGGGACCCCCAGCACGAACACCGCATCCGCCCCGACGGAACTGAGATGTTCAATGCTCGCCTCCATGATCTCTTTCCCTACGCCGTGGCCCTGATACGCTGGCAGCACCCCGCAAGGTGCCAGCAGGTAACATTTCGCATCAGGGTGGTCCAGAAAGTTAAACGGAGTGAAAAGCACGTTGCCTACGATCTTCCCGTCGCGTTTGGCGCTGATAGATATCGTGTCCGCGAGGCCGAGGAAGACTTCGGCAAGCCGAGCGATGTCCTCTCCTTCTTCATTTCCAAAGGCCAGCCGGTGGACTTCAATAATGGCGTCGGTGTCTGCTTGGGTCATGGTTCGTTCCTATCTTTGGTTCATTTGGGCGCGCACGGATTTGATCCCCAACGCGGAGGCGCGATAGGGGTTGCCGTTTTTCGAGTGGATAAAGCGCTTTTTCAGCAAGCGCTGGAAAACGCTAAGGGTGCAGTCGGACAGCACATAACCGTCACGCGTAAAACAAGTGACGTCATGGACTTTTCCGTTTTCCAAGCGCTCAAAGTGGATAGCCCCACCAAGGGCGAGTTCGTGCAAAACACGTTGCTCGTGCTTTGAGATATTCATTGGGATGTCTCGATTTTACGAAAGCACAACAAAAAGGACACTCAGCATCGCGCGTGAGTGTGCCCATCAGTGTTGGTGTTCCTGAATTTGGTTCGCCAGGAACGGGCGTTAGGCCCGGGTCTCTTTCATAAAATCTCCGTTGTGTGAGGCGCTCCGCCTCATACGTTTGGCGCAGATAGTCCTTCAAGTAAGAAGGGTCAATATCTCTTAAGTTCCAGATGTCTCGTTTTGAGTTCTGGCGTGCATCCTTTGTCGTGCGCGTCAGCACCCAATCGATACCTCGTAAGAGTTCGTCGGTTGTTAACGGGTTGTTTTCTCCGTTCGACGCGGAGAGGAAAGATTTCGGCGAGAAGATAGGTGAACTCATCCCTCGTAGTTGCCCGTAAACTGAATCCCTCTGGTAGGGGTTGAGTTTTGCTTTTCTAGGTGCGCCTATGATTGAGGTATTACGCCTGTAGTTGGCTGATTTGTAAGACAATTACCAACGATTGAACGATTTCTTTAAGCCGCGCAAAGTTATGGGCAAATCGTGCAAAACTATGCGCAATTAGAGCGCAAGACTATGGGCGAGGACTCCGTAGTTTTCTGAATGTAATCAGTGTCTGGGGCGCAGCGTTATGCGCGCGCCTACAATGCTTGTTGGGTTGCTCCAAGATCAGCACCATTGCGCAAAAATACATCGCGGACGAAAAAACCGTGCGGCTTTCTCCACATGCACATGTGCCGATCACGCGGCTGGCCCTTCGCGGATTGACAAGTGTTGCTCCTACCACATCAGTTATTGGCCATGGCAAATGCGCGATCGAGGCCTTCGGCCACATGTTCCACATCGTCTATCGACAGGCACATAGGTGGCACCATGCGCAGGCAGGATTGATATGCGCCCGATTTCGAAAGAATGATTCCGCTTTCTCGCGTAGCCTCGAAAACAGCGGCTGTGGTTTGCGGGTCGGGCTCTTTGGTCTTACGGTCCTTGACCATCTCAATCGCCAGCATCAGCCCACGTCCACGTACATCGCCGATGACCGGGTATTTGTCCTTCAATGCATGGAGATGCTTTAGCAGCGCGGCGCCGACGTCGCGTGCATTTTCACGCACTTTGTCCTCCTTGATTATCTGCAGAACGGCCCGCCCTGCCGCGCAGGAGGTTGGATTGGCGCCATAGGTGTGGAACATGAATTTCTCGGCCATTGGTGCAGCGATTTCCTTGCGCGCAACCACTGCGCCCAGCGGAAAGCCGTTGCCTATCCCCTTGGCCATCACCACGATGTCGGGAATGACGCCATCAGCCTCGAACCCCCACATGTGATCGCCGGTACGACCGAACCCGGCCTGAACTTCGTCCGCGATCAATAACCCGCCCTTGGCCCGGACACGTTCTGCAGCGCCGGTCATATAACCCTTGGGCATTTCGACGATTCCGCCATAGCCCTGAACGCTTTCGATAAAGATGCCAGCGACCTGTCCGGTCGTTGCCGAGTGGATCGTACGGTCGATCTCATCCAAATAAGGCTCGGCTCCGGCATTCTCACCGAAGATGCCACGATACTGATGCGGGTCAGGGACGAAAGCAACGTTGCCCGGCATTCCCGGATGGCGCCAGCCGCTGATGCCTGTTATCGACTGAGCAGCCGCCGTAGGGCCGTGATAGGCCGACCTCAGCGCCAGAAGATCAAGGTTGCCGGTATAGCTGCGGGCCATGGTCATGGCGAGATCGACAGCCTCGGAGCCCGAATTGGTGAAATGCACCACCCATTCTATGTCGCCGTTCGGGTTCGGCATGGTAGCGGCCAGTTCTTCGGCAAAATGCGCTGGTACCGGATGGTAGAACATGGTGGTGCAGTGGGTCAGTTCCTGTGCCTGCTCCATCGCGGCGGCGACGACCTTGGGGTGGCTGTGACCAACTGAAATGCAGACGTTCATACCCAGAAGGTCAGTATATTTGCGTCCCTCGACATCCCAGAGGTATTGCATCGAGCCTTTCTTGAAGACCATCGGCTCTTTGAACGGAACGAATTTGCGCTGGCTGGCAGCATAGAAGTTGTCCCGCCGGTGTGCGGTGTCGTTCAGGGTCCAGTCGGTTTGCATGTTCATGGCTGTTCTCCTTCGATTTCCCAGCTGCGACGGGTGACGAATTCATCAAGGGCTTCACGGGTTCCGACATCCATGGCCGGGGCTTCGTAGTCTTCGATCAATTGCTTCACGCGGGCACTGGCGCGTGTGTGCTGCCATTCTGCGCCTTCGGCGGCCCACTGTTCGTAGGTGCCGTTGTCGGACATGTCGCCCATCCAGAAGGCGGTTTCGAAATTGTCCTGTGTGTGCTGCGCGCCAAGGAAATGACCGCCGGGTTCCACTTCGGAAAACGCCTCCATCGCTTGCGCGCTTTCTGAAAAATCGACACCCTGCACAAAGCGTTGCATCGCGGCGCAGCGGTCGGCATCCATGACGATCTTTTCATAGCCTGTGGTGAGCAACCCTTCGAGGCAACCCGTCGCGTGGATGATGAAATTCACTCCCGCCAACGCGGCCCCCATAAGTTGCGCCTGGCTCTCATACCCGGCCTGTGCGTCCGGCACTTTGGATGCCGTAAGCCCACCGACCGAGTGGAACGGCAGGCCCAGGCGATCCGCCAGTGTTTTAGCGCACATCTGGAACTGGGTTCCTTCAGGCGTGCCGAAGGTTGGTGCACCGGTCTTGAGGCTGATGGGCGAGAAAAACGTACCAAACGCGGCGGGTGCACCGGGGCGAATGATCTGGATCAGCGCGACCGAAGCCATCACTTCGGCCAGAACTTGCGCCAGTGTAGCCGCGACCGAGACCGGGGACATCGCTCCGCCCAGCACAAACGGGGAGACCACGGTGCATTGCCCTGCCTGAGCGTATTCCTTTAGCGCCCAGAGCATGGTTTCATCCATCACCAAGGGCGCATTCGTATTGACTACGGAATAGAGCACACAGTTTTCATCGACGAAATCCGCACCCATGGCGATCTTGCACATCTCTATCGTATCTCTAGCACGCTCGGGCGCCGTCACTGCCCCCATGAAAGGCTTGTCATTCATTGTCAGGTGAGTGTGGGCCATGTGCAGATGGCGCAGCGGTACCGAGACATCGACCGGCTCTGCCACCACCCCGCCGGAATGGTTCACTGCCCCCAGCTGATGGTGCAGTTTGGTGATGTTCCGAAAATCCTCAAGCGTGGCATAGCGCCGACCGTTTTCCATGTCATGCACGAAAGGCGGGCCGAAACTGGGGGCATAGACCTGCGCGTCCCCGCCAATCTGGATCGACCGTGCAGGGTTGCGCGCGTGTTGCGTGAACATGCTCGGTGCGGTCTTGATCTTTTCCCGGCACCAGCCGGGGTCAAATCGCACACGCTCGCCATCGACCCGCGCACCATGCGCCCTGAACAGGTCAAGCGTGGCGGGATCACCTCGAAAGTCCATGCCGATTTCGTCCAGAATGCGGTCTGCATTTCGCTCGATGATGGCGATGGCCTCTTCATTAATTAGACTGACCAATCCAATCCGGCGCGTCACGTAGGGGGCGGACACAGCCCCTTTGGCGGCCCGTGCCTGCACGCGCGACTTGCGGCCTGAACGACGTGACATACGGCACCCCTCGACAATCTGTCCCAAATCGTGGCGCGGATAGACCGCGCCGATGCCGTGACTATGCAACGAAAACGCGCAGGGAACAGGGGGAGGCGTGCTTGATCGGAAATCCTAATGATTGGGATTAGCATCGGCGTGGTACGTGATCTGATCCGCGATTTCGGGAAAACGGCGGGTGAAGTGCTCATGCAGGATATCAGCGCATTGCTGAGCAAGGCGTGCCGGGATATCGCCCAGATCCCCTTTGCGCGACACAACCTGGATACCGCGTTTGAACCCGGAAAATGGAAGTGGCGCAATGCGCAGCGGCATACCTTCAGCAACCCCATCGATCAAAAGCGAAGGCGTCAGAATTGCAAAGCACTTGCCGGTTACCACCCCGGCCACAACCATCGACGACCGGTCCGCCTCAATCGCACGAGGCAGATGCAGGCGGCAGCGTTGCAGGTGCTGATCCGTGCGTCGCCCCACCGGGGTCAGCGCTCCGAAACGCACCAGAGACAAGCGCTCTGAGATTGCGTGAATGTCATCCTCGGGCCCGTGGTAATCCTGTGGCAATACCAGAAAAAAGGGTTCTTCCAGAACAGGATAGGTGTCATAGTCGTCACTCATCATGAACAATTCCGAGGTGACAGCCACATCGATCTTGCGTGCGTTCAGCGCGCTTTGGTGATCGCTGGCAAGACCTGCCGAAAGTATCAGTTCCGGAACCCGCAATTCATGCTCAACAAATTCAAAAAGGCCCGGCGTTAATGTCGTCGCTGTCGATGCCAGCAGCCCGACTCGCAGTATAGGAAGTGCGGTTGCATTCAGGTGACGAAGGTCGGACTTCAGATCGTCGATCTCATTGAGAATGCGATACCCGTGCCGTTGCACGGCCTCTCCCGCATGGGTCAGACCCAACGGGCGGCGCGAACGGTCCAGCAGCGTTACACCAAAGGCGGTTTCCAGGTTTTTCAGATGTTGCGAAGCTGCCGATTGAGTGATTCCAAGGGCTTTTGCCGCCGCTGTCACATGACGCATATCCGCCACGGCCATGAAGACTTCGATTGCCCGGAACAAATTGATTTCCGCTTCGTTGCGCGCCATTCGCTCCTCGACTCTCCGTAAACTTCTGTAATTGCATGAAACGCGCTGGATTCAACAGGCGCAAGCTCTGCTTATCATTAGTTGTAGTTATGATGCTTGGCGAGACTTGATCCCGCCCGCTTTGCCGAGAACATGATCAGATGACAGCAAGGAGTTCCGAAATGGCGGGAACCATCATCATTGGCGGTGGCGCTATCGGGCTGAGCCTGGCCTATCACCTGGCCTCGGCTGGCGCGACGGATGTGCAATTGCTGGAACGTAATCAACTGACGTCCGGGACCAGCTGGCATGCCGCCGGGATTGTTGGGCCACTGCGCGCCACGCCAAATATGACTCATCTGGCCATGTATGCCGGTACGCTGTTCCCAAAGCTGGAAGAAGAATGTGGCCTGTCCACCGGTTATCGCCGAACTGGAGGCTATTGGCTGGCTCGTGACTCCAACCGCATTGACGAATTGCACCGGATTGCGTCGCTGGGCCGTCACCTCGGGCTGACCCCTTCGATCGTGGGGCCGGATGCGGTCGATGTTCCCGGCCTCAACCCCGACGGGCTGGTGGGGGCGTTGCGGGTCGAGGAAGACGCCAATGTGAACCCCGTGGATCTGTGCATGGCCTATGCCAAAGCGGCGCGGGCCAAAGGGGTGCAAATCCGCGAAGGCGTGCAGGTCGACCGGCTGCTGGTTGAATCCGGACGGATCAAGGGCGTTGCGCTGACAAACGGGTCAGAATTGCTGGCCGACCGCGTGGCACTGTGTGCCGGAGCGTGGTCGAAGAAGCTGGCCGATGCGGCGGGTGTGGCTCTGCCGCTGCAGGCCGTCGAACATATGTATGTCGTCACCGAGCCTATGGAAGGCCTGCCCAATCCTTATCCGGTGCTGCGCGATCTGGACCGTGGGTTCTATGTTAAGGGGGACGCGGGCAAGCTGGTCATTGGCGGCTTTGAGCCGAATGCGAAATGCTGGGATGCCTTCGGCCCGGAAGGAGATCGCCCGTTTCTTGAAATGCCCGAGGATTGGGATCAATTCATGCCTTTCATGGAGGGCGCTTTGGAGTTGATCCCGGCGTTGGCCGAAACCGGCATCCAGCACTTCATGAACGGACCCGAAAGCTTTACCCACGATACCCGCCCGCTGATCGGCCAGACACCCGAGGTGGACGGGCTGTACGTTGCGGCCGGTATGAACTCGGTCGGCGTCATGTCCTCGGCGGGTGTCGGGCGGGTTCTGGCCGATTGGATGATCGAAGGCGAAGCACCGATGGACCTGTGGGAGGTCGACGTGGCTCGGGTCGATCCATTGGCAGCCGCAGCCAGCCATATTGAAACCCGCATGGAAGAAGCAGTGAGCGACGCCTTTGCCCTTCATTGGCCTTTCAAGCAACCAAAAGCCGGGCGAGGTCTGCGCAAATCCTCTCTGCACGACAAATGGGCCGCGGCGGGGGCCGAATTCGGCCTGACCGCAGGCTGGGAACGCGGGCTGTGGTACGCGCAGGACAGCAGCGAACGGGCGCTGCCTTATTCCACCGGCGAACAGTCGTGGCAGGAGATCGCCCACCGCGAGGCTGCAATCATGGAGCGCGGCACGGCGTTGCTCGACCTATCCCCGTTCGGGAAGTTTGATATTTCCGGACCGGACGCGCTGGCGTTCGTACAGTTTCTCGCGACTGCGGATATGGACGTCGCGCCGGGGCGCGCGGTCTATACGCCGCTGCTGAACGCGCGGGGCGGGGTTGAGGCGGATGTCACTTTGCTGAGGCTCGGGCCGGACAACTTCCGCATGGTATCAGGTGCTGCGACCCGGCAAAAGGATTTGGCGTGGCTCAGGCGGCACGGTACGGGCCGGGACGTGATGATCCGGGACGTGACCGAAGACGAGGTGGTGATCGGCGTCATGGGCGCCGGGTCTCGCGATACGCTGGCGGCTCTGTCTGACGCGGATTGGAGAGACTTTCCATTCTCTACCGCGCGGGATGTCACCTTGGCAGGTGTGCCGTGCCGTGCGCAGCGGGTCAGCTTTGTGGGCGAGTTGGGATGGGAGCTTTACATTCCGGTACAGCAGGGTGGGCCGGTGTTCGATGCGCTCACGGTGCAAGGCGCGCGCCCGATGGGTCATTTTGCACTGGATGGCTGCCGGATCGAGAAAGGTTTCAAACACTGGGGTCATGACCTTGGGCCGGATATCTCTCCGCTGGAAGCCGGGCTGGGATTTGCTGTGGATTGGAAGACCGATTTTCTGGGCAAAGAGGCACTGGCCCGGCAGAAGGCAGAAGGTCTTCGCCGTCGCGCGGTGATTTTCGAGTTGCCTGACAAACCACTTATCCTGCATGACGAACTGATCCTTGAAAACGGTCGGGTGGTTGGGGCGACCACATCCGGCGCGCGGGGCGCGCGAACCCGCAAGACCTATGCTCTGGCGTTGGTTGAAATCGCGGTCGGAGAGACACTGCCCGAGACCTGCGCCCGCAGCTTCACCATTGATGTGGCAGGCTCGCATTATCAGGCCATCCCGCTGATGCGCCCGCCATTTGACCCAAAGAACGAACGGATGAAATCATGACAGTCACGCAAGCTCAGGTCTTGATCATTGGCGGCGGTGCTATGGGAGTATCGCTGATGTATCACCTGACCAAGGCGGGTTGGTCGGACGTGGTGCTGACGGAAAAGAACGACCTGACCCATGGATCGACATGGCACGCTGCAGGCTTGTGTACACATTTCGCCCATAACCCAACCATTCAGGAACTGCGCGCAACCTCGGTTCGGCTGTATCGCGACATCCTGCCGGAAGAGACCAGCGGCACCTGTGGCTTTCACCGCTCGGGCGCGATGCGGATCACCTCGAACCCGGACCGGATGGACGAGTTTGCCCATGTTGCCGGGCTCAGCCGGTTCACTGGCTATGACTTGCAGATGCTTACCCCCGATGACGTGGAGCGCCTGCACCCACTGGCCCGGACCGAGGGGTTGTTGGGCGGAATTTACGAGCCCGATGACGGGCATGTGGACCCGTCACTGGCCACTAACGCCATGGCGCAGGTGGCGCGCAAAAACGGGGCGACGATTCTGCGCTACAACCCGGTGACCTCGATTCGCCGCGAAGGCGACCTTTGGGTGGTCGAGACCGAAAAGACCACGATCCACGCCCGTCATCTGGTCAATGCCGCGGGCACCTGGGGGTGGGAGATCGGGCATATGATGGGATTGAACATCCCCTCGGTCCCTGTTCTGCATCAGTATCTTGTGACCGATACAGTAAGCGCGGTGGCAGATCGGATCGCTGCAGGTCTGCCGGAACTGCCGATGATCCGCGACCCCGAGGAAAGCTGGTATGTGCGGCAAGAGCGAGACGGGCTGATCCTTGGCCCTTATGAAAAGAACGCCGAGGCCTGGTCGATTGATGGTTGCCCGCCTGATTTTGGTGCTGACCTTATGCCGCCCGATCTGGACCGGGTCGAAGACATCATCATGATGGCGATGGCGCGCATTCCGGCGCTGGAAACAGGTGGGGTAAAATCGGTCGTCAATGGACCCATCACTTTCACGCCGGACGCCAACCCGTTGATCGGCCCCGCCCATGGGTTGCCCAATGCCTGGCTGCTCACTGGATCGTCGATGGGTGTGATGGAAGGCGGCGGTGCGGGTTGGTTCCTGTCCCACTGGATGACCCACGGAGCGCCGCCGATGGATGCACTGGCCGTGGATAGCCGCCGGTTCGGCAATTGGGCTGACCGTGACTATCGTGTGCAGAAAGCCATCGAGTGTTTTGGCCTGCAATTTGGTGTGCATTACCCACACGAAGAACGCCCTGCCGCACGCGGCAAACGCCTGTCACCGATCCACGATCGCATGATCGCACGCGGCGCTGTGATGGGCGCAGCCTATGGGTGGGAGCGGCCCAACTGGTTCTCAGACCAGACCGGGGATGAGGCGGTGCCAAGCTTTCGCCGCTCGAACTGGTTCGACCGTGTGGCGCAGGAATGCGAGACGGTTGCCAACAATGTGGGGCTGGCCGACATGTCGGTCTTCTCCAAATTCGACGTGACTGGTCCGGATGCCCGTGCCTTTGTGGACAGTATTGGCGCAAACCGTGCGCCCAAAACCGGGCGCATCGGTCTGACCCACGCACTGACACCGGCAGGTGGAACACAATCGGAATTCACCGTCAGTGTTCTGGCCGAGGACCACATCTACCTGACCTCGGCCGCTGCGGCGGAAGAAATGGATGACGACCTGCTGCGCGCCCGCGCCAAAGGTTTTGACGTCACCATCGCCCGTGTGACTGAAGATTTCGGCGTGCTGGGCCTGATGGGGCCGAAGTCGCGCGATGTGATGTCCGCGCTGACCGATGCCGATCTGGCGTCAGGCTTCCCGTGGCTGTCCGTACGAAACATTGAGGTGGCTGGCATTCCGGTCCGCGCGCTCAGGGTGTCTTATGTGGGTGAGCTTGGATGGGAGCTCCACGTGAAAACCGCTGACATGCCTGCCCTTTTCGACGCGGTGGAGGAGGCAGGAAAACCGCACGGGCTGAACTTCTTCGGAGCTTACGCAATGAACGCGATGCGGTTGGAAAAGGGTTATCACGCGTGGGGATCGGATTTCACCACCGAGCGTACCTCGGCTGAAACCGGTGCCGGGATTATGATCAAGATGGATCACGATTTCATCGGAAAAGACGCGCTGGCTGAACGCATGAAGGCCGAAGATCGCTGGGACATGGTATTGCTGGATTTGGACACCACTGAAGTGGATCCCTATTACGCCCATGGCGTCTATCAGGGAGATCGCGTGGTTGGGATCGTCACTTCGGCGGCTTATGGCCATCGAACCGGCAAGACCCTTGCGCTGGCTTACCTGCGCGACCGATCCGCACGTAGCGGGCTGAGCGTCGAGGTTCTGGGGCAACGGCGTAGTGCCTTGGTCCTTGACCAGCCGCCGTACGACCCGGGAAATAGCCGTATGAAAAGCTGAGGCCAGCCAATGTCTGCATATCCGATCTTTGTGCTCTGGGCCCATCCCCGCTCCATGTCCACCGCCACAGAGCGGATCATGCGGGAACGTGGGGATCTGGACTGTGCCCACGAGCCCTTCATGTATGATTATTACGTGCACCGCAAAATCCGCGTGATGCCGCATTTCGATGTGAAGGAAGGGCACCCTACTCGATACGAGGATATTCGAGACATGCTGTTGTCGCGCGCTTCAACTCGCCCGGTCTTTTTCAAGGATATGGCTTATTACGTACTGCACCGAATCCTTGAGGATGAAGAGTTTCTCAATCGTCTGACCCATGGGTTTCTGTTGCGCGATCCGGTGGCATCAATTGCGTCCTATCACCGGCTTGATCCCGAGGTGACCTGCGAAGAGATCGGGCTGGAGGCGCAACGGAGGCTTTATGACGGGATCGTGGCTGTGACCGGGCAAACTCCACCGATCATCTCGGCCGAGGACATGCGTGCCGATCCGCGCAGGGTGATGGAGGCGCTCTGGCAAAGGTGGGGCCTGAGCCCGGCGGATCACGCATTTGACTGGCAAAAGGAAGTGCCGAGTGAGTGGGGGCAGGTCGAGGGCTGGCATGGTGATGTGAGTCAGGCGAAAGGCATAAGCCCGATGGATGCGGACGAACGTCAGCAACAGCTCGACCGTTTCGAAGCGCAGGCCAAAACCGCGCCGCACTTGCGCAGCTATCTCGAACACCACATTTTGCACTACCATGAGTTACGGGCGAAAAAGCTGAACGGCTGATATCCGGAATAGACTCGGAAGTCTCATTATAAAAATAAGCAAACAATTTTGGTCTGTCTGAAAGCCGACCCAATCTTGTTCAACGACAGTTACACTCGTTTGTAAGTGTTGTTTCGAAACGATAATCAAGGGCTGCACTGGCCCCGAATGAGTGGCGGAGAGACAGGGATTCGAACCCTGGGTAGGCTTGCACCCACAACGGTTTTCGAGGCCGTTTCTTACATCAAAACAGAAGTCCTCAGATCAATAAAACAAGGGCATTGTAGCGGCAAAATAGGCCGGCACGGCACAGAAAGCGGGTAGGGGTATCATAGGAAAGCGTCATAGCGATTTCGGTTGAGTGAACTTCTTCAGTGATTACCGAAAGCGTATTGAGGTTTCGAAGGACGGAAAGCGGCCGATTCTGTGGAAAAACAACGTGTTGCTGGCGCAGAATGGGGTGACCTGAGCACTGCACGAACGCCTTTCTGATCAGGCTTTTCGCGTTTGCTGCGGCGCAGGAAAGATCTTGGCCAATTTCCGGAGGTTTTGGGCGGTGGCGGCGAGGAGGAATTCGTCATTGGCACCACATGGTCCGCGTAATCGGAGCCGTCCCAGACCGAGGATGCGTTTGAGGTGCGCGAAGAGCAATTCGACCTTCTTTCGGAGCTTCATTGAGACCTCGTACTGGCGGGTCTTTGCAATATCGCGGGCAACCTGGCAGGCATCTTCGTGTTCTTCGCGGGTGATTTTGCGTGCATCGGCGTTCGGGCAGCACTTGGCTTTCGACGGGCAGGTCTGACAGACGTCTTTCAAGGCGCGATAACGGGCCGTCCCTTTGCCAGTTGGCCCTCTGTTCGGATCGGAGTAGTTTCGACGGAATTGCTTCAACGCGTGTCCCTCTGGACAGATGTATAGATCGTTCTCGGCATCCCATTCGAATTCGGCGCGCGTCCAAGTGCCGTCGTTGCGCCCGAATTTATCAAAGACAGGAATGTGCGGCGCGATCTTACGGTGGACCAGCCATCCGTGAAGTGGCCCGGTGCCGTAAGCGGTGTCGGCGATCAGCCGTTCTGGATGCAGATCGAACTTGTCCTCTATCCGGTCCAGCATGGTTTTGGTTGATCCGACCTCAGCTTGTCGGATAGACCGTGTGGCTTCCACATCGACGATAATCCCATGATCGGTGTGGATCAGATAGTTGTCGGAATAGCTAAAGAACGCAGGGCCTTTACGTGCCGCCGTCCACTGGCTGGCCGGATCAGAATGGGAGGTGAACTTCGGTTGCACTTCGCTGGCGGCACCGAATGCAGCTTCGTCTAACGTGTCGAGATACTCGCGAACGGCGCGAGGCGCATCTGGCCGGGTCGATGTCGGAGACGCACCATTCTTCTTTGGGTGTCGAGTTTTGCTTGTTGGCATCCGCCTCGATCAGACTGGCATCAATTGCCAGGCGCTGGCCGCTGACCAAACCTTCTGCGATGCAACGCGCAACAGTGGCCTCGAACATGTGATGTAGCAATTCGCTCTCCCGGAACCGGCCATGCCGGTTTTTGGGAAACGTCGAATGATCCGGCATGCGGTCAGTCAGGTCGAGACGGCAGAACCAGCGATACGCCAGGTTCAAATGCACTTCTTTGCACAGCCGACGTTCTGACCGAATGCCGAAGCAATATCCCACCAGCAGCATGCGTGTCAGCAGTTCCGGGTCGACAGATGACCGACCGGTGTGGCTGTAGAAATTTGCCAAATGAGCGCGAATGCTCGTCAGATCAACGAACCGATCAAGCGACCGCAGCAAGTGATCTTGCGGGACATGATCCTCAAGAGAGAACTCATAAAACAACGCCGCCCGCGCTTCCTGCCTCGGTCCCATCATCGCCAATTCCTCCCTTCAGGACGAATTGAATCAGAGACTTACCACTCAATCAACCAAGGGTTTTTCAACGAAATACGCCCGCAATCGACATTGGGTTACATCCTGACGAGAAATTTCGAGCGAGGTGTGGATCTTGAGTGACTTGTCTTCTTTTCGTCCTTGCCGGTCAGGTCAGTGAGTGCTCCTCGCATAAGCCTTTTGATCGGCGTGCCCGATTTCACTTGGCGGTTAGAGGGGCAAGGCTCTGGCTGGTTCAGAGAGGCTTTGAAAGACAATAGGGTACGCTTTTGTTTTTCGGGCTGGAAGCTTCGAGGGTCACCGCCAAATATGCGAAACGCCGCCGCAAGCAGCGCGACTGAATCGAGGTTTTGTTCCGCAGGCTGAAAGATTGGCAACGCGAGGCAACCCGTTGTAACAGGCGATCAAAAATTCCACTCTCGTCTATCTTCGCAAATGGCAAATTCCGACCGTGTATCAAGGACGCGCGCTGGCTCTGAGAAATGGTTGAATTTCCTGAAAGAATTCGTCGAAACCCGGATGACCTCGGATCATGCAGTGGTTTGCACCGGGCAATTCCACAAACTCTGCGGTCGGAATTTCTCGGGCTGTCTCGCGCCCCTCGCTTATGGGGGCGCCCATATCGCCTTTTACGTGCAGCACCAAGGTTGGAATATTCAAGCTTTGCGCGTCCGCGCGTGCGTTTACGTATGCGTTCATTTCCATAATGCGCAAAGCCATTTCCGGGCTTGCGGAAATACGCTGCATCTCGTCAAAGCTGGCGCCCTCTTCGGGTGTCGCGTCGGGCATGTAGCAGGACGTAAAGAAATGGCGATACAATGGGTTAGGTGAGCCCCAGCCGGCCGACACCATTGCACGGGCGGCTTCGTAGAACTGTGCGGCTTCCTCGTCTTCTCGGACCATACGTCCCCGGACGTAGCCTCCAAGCAGAATAAGAAACTTTACCCGCTCCGGGTGTCTTGCCGCAAATCGAATTGAGAAGGCCGCGCCCTGGCTGATACCCAACAGGCCAAAGCGATCAAGACCGGCCGCATCAGCCACGGCTATCATGTCGTCGATCATTCGGTCTTCGGAAATGTCATCGACATCCCAGTCGGATAGTCCATTCCCACGCTGATCAAATCGAACCAACCGGCAAAGTTTGGACATCTCTGACAAAAAGTCCCCCCAGACCGGGCTGGTCCATTCGTATTCAATATGATTGAGCCAATTGGGCGCTTTCAATACAGGCGTGCCTTTTCCGGTCGATGCCCAGGCAAGATTTACGCCGTCTACCGATTTGCAGAACTTCACGCGTTGCTGCAATGAGATTTCCGGAGCTTTGCGCACGGGTGCCGCCTGAGGTGACCATTGCCAGACACGGATCGGTCGGCTGATGTTCTTTACCCGTTGCCCGCCCATGTCACGGAATGGGGCATCGACCCGGTCCTGAATGGCCTGGTGCACCACGTCCGAGACGCAAACCCCACCGGGTTCTGCCAGCCCTTCCAGCCTTGCGGCCACGTTCACGCCGTCACCAAAAATATCGCCGTCGTCGAAGATCACATCGCCCAGATTGATACCAACTCGAAATCGGATTCTCTGATCGTCCCCCAGTTCTGTCTCATTCAAGCTCATCGCTTGTTGGATTTTGACAGCGCATTGAACCGCGTCCTGAACCGACGCGAACGTGGCCAGCATGCCGTCGCCTGTCGTTTTGACGATTGTGCCGCGTCGGCGGGTGATCTCGGGATCAATCAATTCGCGCCGATACTTCTTTTGACGTGACAATACGCCAAGCTCGTCCGCTTCCATCAAGCGCGAGTACCCGACCATATCGGCCGCAAGAATAGCTGAGAGGCGTTGTTCCAAAGCAATCCCCCCTGCGCCAGCAGTCGTTTGAAGTATCTCGCCAGGGCCAGCGCAGCACAGTGCTGTCACTATAGCTGGAAAATGCTTCTCAGTAACGGTGGTCCCAAAGAGTAAATTTCTTCGAGCTATGTCGGGCGAAATTGAGGGCGTTCCCAAATCACTCGTATTGAATGATAAGGGCCTCAAAATCTCCTTCGCTTGTAACTTTGGTGTGATGGCCTTTTCCGAAGGTGTCTTCCATATGCCAGACATCACCCGGGCCTATTATTCGATACTCTCCGTCACTTGCGGTTACTTGCGCTGTGCCCGCCAGACAAACCAGCTTTTGGATCACCGGTGTCGGATGGATGGGCTCGTTCCAACCTGACCGCAGCCTCAGAAACATGGTTCGTTTGACATGTTCAGGTTCTGAAATCTCGATTGCCTGAGCGGGTGGCGCAAAGTTCCGTTCTTCAACGTTGATTTCAATATCATTCCAATGACTTTCGCCGGTGGCATCGGTGTAGAGCTTATAAAATTTCACGGTGAATTTCCTTTCGGCGTAATCGGTTGTGCCGCCCAAGCCGTTTTCAATAACCCTAAAGCTGAGAACCAATCGGCAGAATGCCCAGAAATCCAGCGACTATATGATCCCAGGCCGATCCTGTTGGTTCGGAGTCATATTCGAGAACCACACCATCCTCACCGCGTGTTCTCCATTTTAACTGGCCTGCCTCCTCCAGGGTCACGTGATAGGTATAGGCTGGCAGTGCCTCGTCCAAAGCCCCCATGGTTCGAACGGTCAGCGCCGGCGAGTCGATCAGTATGCCCATTTCTGTATTGATATTGACCGATCGCGGATCCCAGTTGAACGATCCGACGAACAGATACCGGTCATCGACGGCGAAGGCCTTGGAATGCAGGCCCGACCGCGACTGTGCCCAGTTGATACCACGGCGTTGGACCTGATAGGCGTCGGGTCGCAATTCGTAAAGTTCGACGCCATTTCGCAACAATGCGCGACGTTTTTTGGCGTAATGCGCATAGACCGGTGCGACGTCGTTCGACGCCAGAGAGTTAGTCACAACCTTCACATCCACGCCGCGATTTTCCAGTTCAGTCATCCATTTCACACCGTTGTTGCGTGGCACGAAATAGGCCGACACGATATTCACCTCACTGTCGGCATTCTGAAAGTACGGAAGCAGCTGCGACGCAAGGATAGGGTCGAAATTCTCAAGCCCGGCGGCTTTGGAAGGCGGATCGGCATATAGTTTCGCGGGCACCCATTCCAATGAAAGCGCTCCGTCAGCAAAATTCTCGTTTGCAGACCTTCTCAGCGCCGCCCCGTATTGGGTTTGCTTTGCTTCTTCAACCAGCTGGTTCAGCCTAGACCGCGCATCGCTCAAGCTAATCTCTTCGGCTTCTCCAACGACCACGCGGGCGGGAACGGCGAATTCACTGTTCCAATACGTGTCAAAGCTCTGCGAGACCTCGTTCACAACGGGACCAGCGGCCAGAACGTCGAGATCGGCATAGTTCATTTCTTCTCGCGCCAAAAAGTACTCGGCCCCGATATTGCGCCCACCCACAATCGTGAACACGTTGTCTGCGGTCATGGACTTGTTGTGCATTCTGCGATTGATGCGCTTGAAGTCTGTCAATCCAGCAAAAAGCAGACTCTGGTTTCGCCAAAACGGATTGAACAACCGAATTTCAATGTTTTGGTGATTGTCCAATACGGCAGTCATCGCGTCATAGCTGGACGTGTCCATGTCATCCAGCAGCAGCCGAACACGAACGCCTCGGTCCGCTGCCTGCAACAGACTGGCCGCGAAAAGGTGCCCCGTTGGGTCGTTGTGCAAAAGGTAGTATTGAGCGTCAATTGTGCGCTCGGCCCCAGCAGCCATCAATAATCGTGAAACCAACGCTTCTTCGCCGTCGCTGATCAGCTTGACGCCTGACCGGCCATCTTTGGGATCTCCTAGCCGGTTGACCACCTGACTCAAAGGACTGTTGGATTGCGCGGGCAGAGAAGTTGTAACCGTCTTTTCGTATGTGCGAACTTTAGAGGCGCAGCCGACAAGAGCCAGCGCGCAACAAACACTTACTGCAGTGGCCCATGGGTTCATCGACGTCCTCCTGCGTTCATACTGTAGGTGACTACGCTTGTGGGTTCGTTTGCAAGTTTGTTCTGCATTGCTTGCGGGTGTTTCGTGTGAACGCGTTGTGTCCGCGACGTGTCTGCCGCCTTGTTCGGGCCTCGTGATTTTGACGCAATCCTATTTCAAACGTACTCTGGTCGCAGCCAATTGCAGAAGGGACCAATGTCTGATCCAGAGAACGCGAGAAACCCTGTTCCCAAGCCCGGTTCGCGCGCGGTGGCGGATGGGTTTGGAGCCGCGACGGAAGAGTTCAAAATCTCGATGCCCATTGGGATCGGGGCGGTCGTTGCTGCGCTTGCCTCGTTAGCGACATGCTACGCTGGGATATTGGCGACATACGTTTTGGGCTATCAGGCGTTTTCAATAAACCCTCATGCGCAGGCAATACTCATGTGGGCGTTTGCCCTTTTGGCAGTTGCTTTCCTGTGGCGCGACAGAAAACGTCACACAAAAGAATTGCCGCTTGCTCTGGGCGGTATCGCCGCCCTGATCCTGATCACCACGCTTTATCTGGGCTATGACGAGCGCATCGAAGCACTTGCATATGTGCTTTTGGTGATTGCGGCGCTTTTGAACCAGAACTTCATACTCGATGCTCTGAACCACACTGTTCGAGACCAGACCCAAGAAATTGAGGCTTTGAACGACAAGCTAACCGAGAAAGTGAAGCGCCAAGAGGGGGAAATCGACCGGCTTGGGCGGCTAAGGCAATTTCTTGCGCCGCAGGTGGCACAGCTTGTCGTGGATAAAGACAGTGACGAACTTCTAAAGACACATCGTCAATACATCGCCTGTTTGTTTTGCGACATCCGCAACTTCACAGCAGTTTCCGAGGTTATTGAACCGGAAGACGTCATCACTCTGTTGCAACAGTTCCATGATGAGGTCGGCGGTCTTGTGGCGCAACACAAAGGCACGATTGGGTACCGCGCAGGGGATGGGCTGATGGTTTTCTTCAACGATCCGGTTCCATGCGATCACCCTGTGTTAGAGGCTGTGCGCCTGGGGCAAACAATCAGAGAGGCGTTTGAAGATATACGCGCGCCTTGGCAAAAACTTGGACATACAATGGGATTGGGTATTGGGATCAGCAGCGGTTATGCAACTCTTGGCCTTGTCGGGTTCCACGGGCGGGCGGACTACACCGCAATCGGCGGTGTGGTGAATACCGCATCAAGGCTGTGTGACTTGGCCTGCGATGGGCAGATACTCCTGAACCAACGAGCGCTTATGGACATTGAAGATATTGCCAAGACGGAAGATTTGGGGGAGCTGGACCTGAAGGGGATAAGCAGCCCCGTGCAGGTTCATCGCGTGCTCAGCCTGTCCGACCGTGCCTCTTAGCCGGGTTTTGGGCAGATAGTACGTATCGAGGGCGACCCCGAACGTTTTTTGTTTTCAACCAGATAGTGAGCTGGCGCGTCGGTCTGATGAACGGTTCACCACCATAGTGAGCAGCTCAGGACTTCGCTACTGAAACGCAGTCAGGCCGCAGGACCGCTGTCGAAGTTTGCGAAGGTCAAACATCCCCGACTTGGGTGAACACGAAGCGGGTGCTCTGGTGCCCGGAGCGACGGCAATTTCTTGCAGCAAGCCCCCGTCTTTACCGTGCCAACCCCTTTGATACGTCTGCCTGAACGGGGCGTTCCACATATGTGGAAAGAACAACGTAGCTTTTGGTCGAGATAACCTCGGGCAAGTCGTAGATCTGCGCCAGCAGGGCCTCCATGGCCCGTGTGCTTTCCATTCTGACCTTGAGAAGCATACACGTGTCCCCGGCGACCGAATGAATTTCCTCAACCTCCGGCAATTCGCCCATACCAATCAACGCATCGCTGGCACCCCAGCCACTGGTGTTAACGTGAATGAAGGCTAAAAACCGCTTTTCCGTCATCTCTGGGTCAAGTTGGGCGACAACGCCTTTGATGCGACCACTGGCTTTGTAACGCTTGACCCGTTCATGAACCGCTGGTGCGGATAGTCCCACGGATTTGCCAAGCGCGGCATAGCTTTGCTCGGCATTCTGGGTCAGCAGACCTAACAATTTTCGGTCTATGTCGTCCAACTTCTGCGCATCTCGGGCCATAAACAGAACCTCATTCGTTTCTTTTTTGATTTGGCATAATGCAATACCAAAAGGATACAGTTTTCTCTATCCCTCGTGACAATAAGAGGTGATTCCATGAACCCCGTTTGGCTATTGATGTGCGCTGTTGGCGTTGTGGGCTCGAATTCGTTGGTGCTCAGCCCGATTGCTCAGGAAGTTGCGCAGTCCTTCCCCGGACAGACTGCGCCCGATGTGCTGTTGGCTTCGGCAGTCTATGGCGCTGGAACAGCGCTGAGCGCTTTGTTGCTGGCGCCCAAAGCTGACCAGATCGGGTTACATCGCGCATTGCTGCTGGCGATGTCGGGTCTTGCTGCCTCACTCGCCCTAAGCGCTGTTTCACCAATGCTTTGGATGTTGGTTCTGGCCCAAGGGCTGGCAGGGGCCGCCGCTGGTTTGGCCCTGCCAGCCATTTATGGGTTGGCCGCAGATGCCGCGCCTAAGGGGCGCGAAAGCGAGACTTTGGGTAAAGTGCTGACCGGTTGGACGCTCAGCCTTGTGGCGGGCGTTTCCCTCGCGGCGATCCTGTCTGATGTGATCCATTGGCGCGCGGTCTATGTCCTGCTTGCAGGCGGTAGCCTGGCGCTTGTTCTGTCGCTTCGCGGCGCGAACTTTGGGTCCAAACCATCTGATGCACCAGCGGCCTCTCCGTTGAAGGCGCTGCGGATCGAGGGGCTGATGCCCATTCTGATGGCGGTCCTTGCGTATATGGTCGCGTTTTATGGTCTCTATGGGTATATCGGCACACATGTGAAAAACGTTCTGGGCCAACCGACCTGGATTGTCGGCCTTGTTGCGGTTTCCTACGGCGTCGGCTTCGGGGCAGTGACGCCTTGGGACAAGCTGATTGATCGCTTTGGAGCAAAACGGGCAGCGCCTTTTGTATTTGCCGGATTGCTGAGCGCATACACCTTGCTTGCGGTGGTATCCGGCTCAACCGCGGCTGTGTTCGCAGCGTGCGTTCTATGGGGGGCTTTGAATCATCTGGGCCTGAACATTCTTGTGGGTCAATTAACGGCCCTGTCCCCGGACCGTCGAGGCGCGATCCTTGGCCTTTACAGCGCCGTCACCTACGCGGCCATGTTCGCCGGTACGGCAGCATTCAAACCGGTTTTCGAAGCCTATGGCCTGCAAGCAGTCGCGGTGCTATCCGCCCTGTGCATCTTCCCGGCTTTGGTGGGAACGCTGAAACGCCACACCGCAACGCAGAACAGCAACGCCCTTCCAAGCCGCAATAGTGGGTAAGAGCACACCGGTGTTGGACTGCAGGAAGCTTTGAGCTTGCTGTTTTCAGAATGCCAGTCGCGCAATCAGGAAATCCATGAAGCATCGCACTTTTGGTGTGAGGACGTTCGAGCGGGGGTAGATCAGCCAAAGGACGGACTGATCGTTCAATCTCCAGTCCGGCAGAACCTGAACCAATCGCCCCGAGGAAAACTCATGCGCGACGCTCCAGAGTGAATTAGCGGAAATACCTGCTCCGGCAATTGTCGCAACCCGTTGTGAGGCCCCGTCATCCACAATCGTCCGACAGCGCATCTGCTTTGGGTTCAACGAGAAGACCGTGCCGTTTTGGTCAATCAGGTCCCGTGGTGTCAGATCGGTCCAGGCCAGAAAGTCATGATCGATCAGCTCATCGGGGGTTTGTGGTGTGCCATGCTGTTCCAGATAAGCGGGTGAGGCACACAGAACGCGGGTGTCATCCGCCAGTTTGCGCCCTTTCAGGCTGCTGTCCTGCAACGGGGCACTGCGCAGCGCGAGGTCAAAGCTGCCCTCGATCAGATCAAACCGGGTGTCCGACAGGCGCAGGTCCAACGTGATTTCTGGATACAGCGCATGAAATTCCGGCAGCAGGGGCATGATGTGCAACTGGGCAAAACTGCTTGGCGCGGCAAATCGCAGGGTGCCGGTTGGCGTGGTCGCATCCAGCCCAAGCGTCGCGCGTCCGGCGTCCATCTGTGCGAGGATTTCGCGGGCATAGGGCAGGAACGCCTCACCTTCCTGGCTGATCGACACTTTGCGCGTGGTACGGTGTAATAGCTCGACACCCAGCTCGTGCTCAAGTTTGGCGAGGCGTGCACTGGCGATTGCCGGTGCCAATCCAAGGCTGCGACCGGCGGCAGAAATATTAAGTTGTTCCGCCGCTCGTACGAACAGGCGCAGAGCATTCGTGTCCATTTCATTATCCTGAATATCAGAATTCTGAACTCCAAATTTCGCCGTTTTTATCAAAATTACAATAGATATCTTGCGCCTCAAGCGAAACGCGAAGGAGCGAGAAGCAAGATGAAAGCGATCGGATATGACAAGGTGGGGGCCGTTGGCGGTGCAGGCGCGCTGCGTGTGTTTGAAACGGAAGCGCCGCAAATCGGCCCGCGCGACCTGCTGGTGCGTGTCAAAGGGATATCCCTGAACCCGGTGGACGTGAAACTGCGCGCGTTACGTGCGCCGGAAAACGGACCGGACATTCTGGGCTTTGACGCTGCCGGTGTGGTTGTCAAAACCGGGGCCGAGGTCACAGGGTACAAGGTCGGAGACGAGGTGTTCTATGCGGGCGACGTCACACGCCCCGGATCAAATGCCGAATTGCAAGCCGTCGACGAACGCATCGTCGGGCGTAAGCCCGCGTCGATGGATTTTGTCGAAGCCGCAGGATTGCCGCTGACCTCAATCACCGCATGGGAGATGCTGTTTGATAGCTTTCGTCTGACCGAAGGCGGCGGCGCTGGGCAAAGCCTGTTGGTTATTGGTGGTGCAGGTGGCGTCGGCTCGATCCTGATCCAACTGGCGAAGAAGCTGACCAATCTGACGGTCGTTGCAACGGCCTCGCGTCCGGAAACGCAGGATTGGGTGCGTCGGATGGGGGCCGACCACGTGGTTGACCATCGCGGCGATCTGGTGGCGCAGATGCGCGACCTTGGGTTGGCTCCGGACTACGTGGCCGCCCTGACTGCCACCGATCAGCACTGGCCCGCGATCATCGAGATGATCGCACCGCGCGGCCATGTCGCTCTGATCGACGATCCCGATGGGTTCGACATCGGCCCTGCCAAACCCAAGGCGCTGACGATTTCGTGGGAGTTCATGTTCACCCGATCCATGTTTGGCACCGCAGATATCGACGCGCAACGCGCCCTGCTGAACCGGGTCTCGGCGATGCTGGACGCGGGTGAGCTGATCTCGACCGTGACGGAAACCGCGGCCGAGTTGAACGTGGACACCCTGACCGAGGCCCATCTGCGGCAGGAAAGCGGTCGTGTCATCGGCAAGCAGGTTCTGCCTGGATTTTGAAACCTGACCATGAGGAGCACCCAATGGCGTTTTATTCCGTTCTGGACGTAACCCCTACCAGCGAAGACTGGATACCCGGTTATCTGCCATCAGCCAACGAACGTGTGGCTGCGTATGGCGGGCGCTATATCGCCCGCACGTCGAACCATGAGCAACTGGAAGGCGATACCCAGCCCGCCGCGCTGCGGATCATCATCGAATGGCCGTCGAAAGAGGCGGCACAGGCTTTCATGCAAGACGAAGCCTATGCCCCGCATCTTGCGGCCAGAACGGCCGGCTCGGTCAGTCATCACTATCTGATCGAAGGCAAGGACGATCTGGCCTGAACCAGCAGGGCACCGCCTCGCGGCGGTGTTCAATCACGTGAGGATGCCATGCGCGACGAGATCCATAAGCCATTTGCCCGGATCAACCGGGGCTTTGATACAACCTTTCAGGCCGGGCGGCTGACGCTTGGGCTGGTAGTGCCAATCACGCGCTATGCCGACAGCGCTGTGCCGGATATGCGCGGGCATCTGGACCGGATACGCTTGGCCGAAGCGCTGGGCTTCAAAGCAGTCTGGCTGCGCGATGTGCCGTTTAACGTCCCGGCTTTTGGTGATGCCGGTCAGTTGTTCGACCCGTTCACCTATCTTGGCTACCTCGCTGGGCAGACCTCACAGATCGCGCTGGGCGTTGCCAGCATCGTGTTGCCTCTGCGCCATCCGGCGCATGTGGCTAAGGCTGCAGCCAGCGCCGATGTCTTGTCCGGCGGACGGGTGATACTGGGCGTAGCCTCGGGCGACCGGCCCGAGGAATACCCGGCGATGAACCATTCCTATGAGGCGCGCGCCGAGGCGTTTCGGGACAGTTTCGACTATATTCGGGCCATGTCTGCGACGAACCCGACCGTTTCCAATTCCTGTGGGTCGTTGGAGGGTCGGCTGGATTTGCTGCCTAAACCCGTGGGCTCTCGACTGCCATTATTGGTCACCGGGTCAAGTCGACAATCGCCGGATTGGATCGCTGAACACGCCGATGGGTGGATGACCTATCCGCGATCAGATGTTTCGCAGGCCAAAGTGCTGGCTGATTGGCAAGCCCGCGTTGCTGGTACGGGGCAGCCGCCCAAACCGGTGCTGCAACCGCTGTATATTGATCTGTCCGACGATCCAGACGAACCGCCACAACCGATCCATCTGGGGGTACGGACCGGTCATCGTTGGCTGATACAATATCTACGCCAGCTTGAAACGGTCGGCGTGAACCACGTGGCGCTGAACCTGCGGTTCAATTCCGCGCCCATCGACGAAACACTCGACCGGCTGGCGCAGGATGTGTTGCCGCAATTCAGTTAAGGAGGCCACGATGCCGAAATCCATTCTTATCACCGGCGCAACCGATGGCATTGGCCGCGCAACCGCCCTGTCGTTGGCCGATCAGGGGCACCATCTGCTGATCCATGGCCGCAACTCTGACAAACTAACGACGATCCGCGATGAATTGGCCACACGCGGTGCCCGGGTGGATACGTTTCGCGCTGACCTGTCCGATCTGTCCGAGGTCCGGCAGCTTGCGCAAGAGGTACGCGCGGCACATGACTGTCTGGACGTGCTGATCAACAACGCAGGCGTGTTCCGAATGGCCGCGCCAATCACAGCAGGGGGGCTGGACGCGCGGTTCGTCGTCAACACCTTTGCTCCGGCCTTGCTGAGCCAGTTGCTGTTGCCGATCCTGCCCAGCGACGGTCGTATCCTTCATCTGTCGTCCGCCGCGCAGGCGCCGGTTGATCTGGCCGCGATGACGGGCCAGCGACAGCCCGAGGCGATTGAGGCTTATGCCCAAAGCAAACTGGCGATAACGATGTGGAGTCAGGCCTTCGCCGAGGAACATCCCGATGGCCCCGCTTCGATCGCCATTAACCCCGGGTCGCTGTTGGCCACAAATATGGTGCAGCAGGGCTTTGGCGTGGCGGGCAATGACATCGGCATAGGCGCGGAGATTCTGATCAGGGCTGCCCTGTCGCCGGAATTCGCCAGTGCTTCGGGGCGGTATTTCGACAATGACAGCGGGCAATTTGCGGCCCCGCACCAAGACGCAGCGAATCCGTCGCAGGTTGGAAAAGTGGTCGAGTCGATCAGGTCCACCATTGCGACGTATGCGCCCAACTTGTGATGTTCGATAAGATAGTTCCGTCGGTCATGCTAATATTGGAATATTCTTCTGGTTTGAGCGGTAGTAAATCCGCCACAAACCCCATATTAAAGGCGTCACGACTTCATCAGGCGGAAAAACAGTCCCGTGTTCGACCTACCCGCGCAGCGCGCGCATCTCTCCGAAAAATATGATCTGGCCCCATCGCCCGAGCTTGCCGCAAGCATGAGCGATATCTATGACCGCATGTCCCGCGTGGTCTCGCCCATGGATTGGGCGATCTATGCGCCCTATGTGAAGGCGATCAACGATCTGAAGGCTGAGCGTAACGCGGTCGTTCTGGGCCACAACTATATGACGCCCGAGATTTACCACGGCATTTCCGATTTCGGCGGCGACAGTCTGCAACTGGCGATCAAGGCCACCGAGGTCGAAGCGGACGTGATCGTGCAATGCGGTGTGCATTTCATGGCTGAGACGTCCAAGATTCTCAGCCCCGAAAAAACCGTGCTGATGCCGGATATGGAGGCTGGCTGCTCATTGGCCGAGTCGATCACCGCCGAAGGGATCGAGGAAATGCGCCGCCGCTATCCCGGCGCGCCGGTTGTGTCTTATGTGAACACCACGGCCGAGGTCAAAGCGGCCTCGGACATCTGCTGCACCTCCTCCAATGCAGCCCAGATTGTGGCAGCGCAAGACAGTGACACGGTCATCATGACACCGGACCAGTATCTGGCGCAGAACGTGGCCCGCGACGTGCCCCAGAAGAATGTGGTCTGGTGGGAAGGGTCGTGCATCGTCCACGAACAGTACAGCGCCAAGGACTTGCGCGATTTTCGGGAATGGAACCCCGGCACGCGCCTGATCGCGCATCCCGAATGCCCGCCAGACGTTGTGGCCGAGGCCGATTTCTCGGGCTCGACCAGCGGTATCATCAAATATGTCACCGATGAAAAACCGGAAAAGGCGCTGCTGATTACCGAATGCTCGATGGCGTCGAACATCGCCGATGAGCTGCCCGAGGTCGAGTTTGTCGGTCCCTGCAACATGTGCCCCTACATGAAGAAGATCACGCTAGAGAAAGTGCTGTACGCCTTGGATACCATGACCGGGCAGGTTGAGGTTGACGCGGACGTGGCCGACAAGGCCCGCCTGTCGGTGCAGCGTATGATTGATCTGTCGCGCCAACTGGGTATTTGATCCGCAAAATGCAGACGGTTGAAACGCCGCGTGTGGTCATAATCGGAGCTGGGTTGGCTGCGGTCTATACGGCCTTGAAGCTGGCACCGCTCCCGGTTGTTATGATCTCGCCTGAACCGCTGGGCGCAGGCGCAAGTTCGGCCTGGGCGCAAGGCGGTGTTGCGGCAGCCATGGCGCAAACCGACAGCCCCGAAGCGCATGCAGATGACACCATGCGCGCCGGTGCCGGGTCGGTACTGCGTGAGGTGGCCGAGTTCGTCACCAAGGCCGCCCCCGAGCATATCTTTGATCTGTCAGAATTGGGCACGGGGTTCGATCGCACCGCTGATGGTGGCTTTGTGCAATCGCGTGAGGCCGCGCATTCGGCTGCCCGCGTGGTGCGGGTCAAAGGCGATCAGGCCGGGGCCGAGATCATGCGGGCGCTTAACGTGGCTTTGCGCGCAACGCCTTCTATTCAGGTGATTGAGGGAGCGTTGGCCGTCAAGCTGGAAAGTGATGGCAAATGCGTGACTGGCGTGTATCTGACCAGTTCCGACGCCCCCGACGGCCAACCTGTTTTGCTGCGCGGGGCCGCACATGTTCTGGCGACGGGCGGATCGTCGGGTCTTTACGCCCAGACGACTAACCCTGCGCGTATTCGAGGGCAGGGGATCGGCATGGCTGCCCGCGCCGGATCGCGGATTGCGGATGCGGAGTTCGTGCAGTTTCACCCCACGGCCATCGATGTGGGCGAAGACCCGACACCGCTGGCGACCGAGGCGTTGCGCGGCGAAGGGGCCGTACTGATCGACAGTGACGGCCACCGCTTCATGCTGGATATTCACCCAGATGCCGAGCTGGCGCCGCGCGACACTGTGGCCCGCGCAGTTTACATGCAGGCACAGGCGGGCAAGCGCCCCGCGCTGGACACTCGTCAGGCCATCGGCACCGAAATCGCAACGCATTTTCCCGCCGTGACCGAAGCCTGCTTGCGCAATGGTGTTGACCCAGTGCGTCAGCCTATCCCGGTGACCGCCTCGGCGCATTATCACATGGGCGGCGTCGAAACCGATCTGGCGGGGCGCAGCTCGCTGACCGGGCTTTGGGCCTGCGGTGAGGCCGCTTCGACCGGCTTGCACGGGGCCAACCGGTTAGCCTCGAACGGCTTGCTTGAGGCGCTGGTTTTTGCCCGCGCCTGCGCCCGTGACATTGCTGGTGAGGTGGCGGCACAGGACGCGCCCGAGGTTGTAATCCGTTTTGCCTCCGGCGACCCCACTGACGAACAGGGCGTGATGGCGCTGCGACAAACCATGACCGAGCATGTTGGTGTGGTGCGCGATGAAACCGGTCTGCGCCGCGCCCTGACCGAGATTGCGGCGCTTGAGGCACGGCACAAAGGCTCTGCCCTGTTCCTGAACATGACCGCCACCGCCACGCTGATCGCCGCCGCCGCGCTGCTGCGCGAAGAAAGCCGCGGCGCGCATTACCGATCCGATTTTCCTGACCTGATCCCCGGCCCCGGCCAACGCTCGGCCCTGACGCTGACCGAGGCGCTGGCCCTGCGGGACCGCATTGCAAAGGACGCAGCATGAACTATCCGGCTTTGCCCGACATGATCCTGGAACCGATGGTGCGAGCCGCGCTGATGGAGGATCTGGGCGCCAATGGCGACGTCACCACCTTGACCGTAATCCCGGCGGACGTGACCTATAACGCCCGGCTGAACGCGCGCGAGGATGCGGTGGTATCGGGCATGCAGGTGGCGGCGTTGGCCTTCCGTCTGGTCGATCCGTCCTTGAATGTCACCACCCATGTCGCGGACGGGCAGTGTTGCGCCAAAGGCGACACGCTGATGGAAATCAAGGGCAGCGCGGCCTCGATCCTGTCGGGTGAGCGCGTCGCGCTGAACTTTGCCGGGCGCATGACCGGAGTGGCGACCTCGACCGCCGCGCTGGTGGCCGAAACCAAGGGAACCAAGGCCCGCATCACCTGCACGCGCAAGACCACACCCGGCCTGCGCATTGTCGAAAAACAGGCCGTGCTGCATGGCGGCGGGTTCAATCACCGCTTTTCTCTGTCGGATGCGATCCTGATCAAGGACAACCACATCGCAGCCGCCGGGGGCGTGCGTGCAGTGCTTGAGGCGACCAAAGCCCGCGCCTCGCACATGATGAAGGTTGAAATTGAAGTCGATACTCTGGACCAGCTGGCCGAAGTGCTTGAGGTCGGCGGGGCAGACGTGGTGCTTCTGGACAACATGCCGCCCGCGATTCTGAAAGAAGCGGTTGCAATGGTGGACGGCCGGATCGTGACCGAAGCCTCTGGCAACATCAGCCGTGAAACTGTGGCTGCTGTCGCGGCCACCGGAGTGGATTATATTTCGTCCGGGGCGCTCACACATTCCTATCGCACCATTGATTTGGGATTGGACTTTTAACACGAGCCATTCCACGGGCACTGATCAGGCAAAGCGCGAGGGCCCAGAATGCGCATTCGGATCGCGGAAAAGCAGGATATACCTGCCATTGAGGATCTGCTTGGGCGGAGCTATCCAGTTCTGATGGCGGGGGCCTATGCGCCGGATGTCCTTTCGCAGGCGCTGCCAGCCATGACACGGGCCAATCCTGATCTTGTCGCCTCCGGTCGCTTTTACGTGGCCGAGGCTGTGGGGTCCATTATCGGTTGCGGCGGTTGGAGCCGCGCGGAACCGGGAACCGGAGCTGTGGTTGAGGGGCTGGTGCATGCCCGCCATTTCGCGGTGGACCCAGAGGCTATCGGTCAGGGGGTGGGACGGGCTCTGTTTGCCCGCTGCGAGGCTGAGGCCGGACTGATTGGCGCAGTCCGGATACAGACATTTTCCAGTCTGAATGCCGAGGCTTTTTATCACCGCATGGGGTTGCGTCGCCTTGAGTTGATCCACCTGGACATGGGGCGGGGAGTTTGGTTCCCTGTTGTGCGAATGGAAGGGATGCTGGACCGGAAGTGATCAGAAAGTCCCTGTGCGACAGGCCGCCATGCAGTTGCTGTCGACTGCCGCGCCGCATCAGGCGGGCGCGATGAGCGACCCCAAGCAGACGACCACCTCCGCGCAACGAGTCCTGACCTATGTCAATGACAGCACTCCGGCGGCGGTGTCCATTAGGCGTCAATAGCTGGGTGAACTGCGCGATGCGAAACACACGGGTTTTGAGGAACAGTTCGAAAAACGGAGGACCCAAATGGCTGATGGATGCGCCTGCGATCGGCACGCCCATATGTATCTCACGGTCTCTGAGGCGCTGAATCGTGGCCTGTCCGTCGCCGATCCGGTGAACGAAACCGAAACCCTGCCGCTGATCAAAGCGATTGGCCGCGTATTGGCCGAGGACTGCGTGAGCAAAGTGGAAATGCCCGCTTTCGATAACTCGGCGATGGATGGCTATGCGGTCCGCACGGCTGATCTGGGCAATGGTCCCCTGCACGCCCTGCCTGTCGCCGGACGCGTGGCTGCAGGGGACAGTGGGGCCCATGACGCGCCTGCGGGCAGTGCCTTGCGGATATTCACCGGTGCTCTGGTGCCCGGTGGTTTCGATGCCGTGCTGATGCAGGAAGACTGCGAGACCACCGCCGACGGCATCCGCTTTAGCCGCCGTCCCAAGCCCGGTCAGCATATCCGCTACGCAGGTGAAGACCTGAAGGCCGGTGCTCCGATCCTGCATCGGGGATGCGAGATCGCGGCGCGCGAAGCCGCCGCCCTGGCCTCGGCCGGATACGGAGAAGTCACGGTTTATCGCAAACTAAAAGTCACGATCTTTTCGACCGGCAGCGAGTTGCGGCAACCCGGCGAGGAACTGGAACCGGGCCAAATCTACAACTCAAACCGCTATATGCTGCGGGCGCTATTAGACAAACCGTGGATCGACCTGATGGATAGGGGGCCGGTCGAGGATGATCCCGCGTTGCTTGAACGGGTCTTGCGCGACGCATGTGACAGCTCCGATTTAATAGTTACGACAGGCGGCGTGTCGGTGGGCGACGAAGACCACATGCCGCGACTGTTTGCCAAGATCGGTGGTCAGACGGATGTGATGAAAGTGGCGATGAAACCAGGCAAGCCGATCATGTTCGGTCGTCGGGGCCGCGCACTTTATGTCGGCCTGCCGGGCAACCCGGTCTCGGCCTATGTGACCTGGCAGATCATTGGGGCACATTTGATGGCCCGCCGGGCAGGCTTGCACCATGTGCCACTTACGCCCGAGCAGGCCGTTCTGGCCGAACCGTTGGAGCGTCGAGCCGGACGTCAGGAGTACCGCCCCGTGGTGATTGAGGGCACATTGCCTGACGGAACCCCGCAATTGCGCCTGATGGACGCGTCCTATAGCGGCCGGGTCGCGTTGCTGGCGCAGGCGGATGGCCTGGCTGTGATCGGTGCAGAAACTGAAGCGCTTGCTAAAGGCCACGCATTGCCGTTCCTGCGGTTTTGACGCTGGTGTCGCTGCAATGTTGCGAGAGCCAGCTGACGGTGGCAGTAAGAGCCGCGCAACAGCCAAACGCGCTCGTTCGGATTCGCCGTTGGTGAAAGAGCATAACCGTATATGGCATCGGCTGTTGTATTGCCGCCAACGCGCACAGAGGCCAAGATCAACTGAGGTCCTTGAACATATAGGTTGTCGGCTCAAGCCGATCCTCGAACGGATTGCGGCAATAGTTGGGGATTTCTCCGGCGATCTGAAATCCGAGGCTCTGATACAGAATCCGCGAGGGATCCGTGCTGCGTGTGTCCAGCACCAGCAGGGTCCTGCCAAGGGCTGCGGCGCGGTTCTCTAAGGCTTTCATGAGGGTTCGCCCAAGACCCTGTCGCCTTGCGTCAGGGTGGACCAACAGCTTGGCAACATCAGCGCGATGCGGCTGGTTGGGCATCGCTGCCGGTATCAATTGCACCGTGCCGACTGTGCGCTGTTGGTCCTGAGCAACAAAAAGGTCCAGCGCGCCGGTCTGCAGGTCCGGCAGCACGCGGTCTTGCCAGTAGGCGCGGGCCTGTTTGGGCGAAAAGGGAAGAATGAACCCTATGCTGGCCCCGTCCTGCACACATGCGTGCAGGATATCGGTCAGGTCGTCCACTGCGGCGTCAAAGCCGTATTCGTCCAGACGTAAGATCATATCAGCACCAAAAAGTACCGTGCACCACAATCTGAGGTCGTTTCAAATCGGGTCGGGCCGGACAGGTGGTAGCGCAGGCAATCGCCTTGGTTCAGGGCGTGAGCGATACCATCCACGGTCAGCGTCAGAGCGCCGTCCAGCATGATCAGGTGATGTTCCTGCCCCGGTTTTGGTGGGGTATCGTACGTGATCACCGAATTGGGGGGCAGGTGCCCTTCCATTACTTCAGCGGAAAGTCCGGCTGCGGGTGGCGAAACCGACCGCCGCGTAAATCCGGTCTCTGGGTCGCGCCATTCCGATTGCCGCTCGAACGGCACACGGGGATCAAAACTGTCTTCTACCATCATCAAAAGGCGAGACATGGGAAGGCGGTAAGCTGCGCACAGACGCCCCAGTGTTTCGGCGGTGGGGCTGACATCACCCTTCTCCATCCGTGACAGAGTCGCGCGACTGATGCCGCTGCGGTCCGCCAGTTGGTCCAGCGACCATCCATGGCTGCGGCGAAGTTCGGCTAAGCGCGTGGCTAGGCGATTTGAGAGATCATCCAGCATGTTTCAAATTTGAGAATCGTGTTCATTTATGGGATCATCGACTAAAAGTAAAACGGGCACAACAAGAAAGGGCGCAGAGTTCACTGCGCCCTTTCGGATAGCCATGTTCTTGTTGTGGATTACTTCCAGCCAACTTCGTTGAAGATTTTCTGTGCTTCGGGGATGTTCTTGGCGACGTCGGACAGGTTCACGTCATCTGCTTTGAACTCACCCAGAGCCTTGACGGACTCTGCAAGGGCAACGCCTTCAACTGCCGGGTATTCGTCATTACCAGCCGAGAAGTACTGCTGGGCCGAGTCGCTGGCGAGATATTCCAGAAACAGGATCGCGTTATCCTTGTTGGGCGCGTTTGCCGCAACACCTGCGCCAGACAGGTTCATATGCGCACCGGTGCTGTCTTGGTTCGGGAAGACCCACCCGATCGCGTCGATTTCAGCAGATACGCCTTTGACATCTTTGCGGATGGCGCGGCCAAAGTAATAGGTGTTGGACACGGCGATGTCGCACTCGCCCGAAACGATGCCGCGCAGCTGGTCAGTGTCGCCGCCCTGCGGTTCACGCGCCATGTTTGCGACAATGCCTTCGGCCCAAGCTTTGGCCGCTTCGGTGCCCTCATGGGTGATGATCGAGGCCAGCAGCGTCTGGTTATAGGTGTTGCTGGACGACCGAATGCAGACCAGACCTTTGTATTCCGGCTTGGCCAGATCGGCATAGGTGGCTGGCGGATTGGCGAAATTTTCCTTGTCGAAAAAGATGATGCGACCGCGCTGCGAGAAGCCGAACCATTCGTTGTCGCTGTCCTGCAGGTTTGCCGGAATGCTGTCTTCCAGAACGGCGCTGTCGACGGGTTGCAGAATGCCAGCGTTCTTGGCGCGGGCCAGACGCGAGGTGTCAACGGTCAGCAGAACGTCGGCAGGAGAGTTCGCGCCCTCGGCTTCCATCCGCGCGATCAATTCGTCGGCTTTGCCTTCGATGCGGTTGATGGTGATGCCGGTTGCCTCTTCGAAGTCGCTGTAGAGGCGCTCGTCAGTGTCGTAGTGGCGAGAGGAGTAGAGGTTCAGTTCGCCTTCAGCGATCGCAGAGGTGGCGATCAGGGCCGTCAGGGCAGCTGTAAGGCAAGTTGTGGATTTTAACATGGGGTCTCCGAACGTGTCGTTTCCGGTTTGATAAATCTGAGTGATTTTCTCAATTAACGATATTTCCGGCATTTGCAATGCAAATCCGATAAAATTAGTCGGTCAAATTTCCAGGTGTGGTGTGTAGGGACAAATTGCGCAGTATTTGGTGCAGATCGACAGGCAACAGAACTGGTTCCAACAGGGACAGAGACAGCGTAGAGTCACGCTGGAATAACGGTTTTTTGCGGGTGAAAAATGCAAGATACCACGGAACTTAACCTCTGGCTGATTTCAGAGGGACGTCTGCTTGGCGATGCCACCCAAATTGTCTCGCACTACTGCGCAAGCCTGTGGGATATGGGAATCCCACTTTCGCGCGTGCGGATCGGTCAGAATTACTCGAATCCGCTGATCAGTGCCTGGGGTATCATCTGGACGCCGGACGGTTCCCGAAAATACACGGTGCCGGCGACAGTTCGAATGACCAGCGCGTGGCAGGGTAGCCCCTTTGAACAGGTTGTCAGCACGCGGACATGCCTGCGCAAACGGTTGATGGATTTGAACCTTGCGCAAGAGCACGAGGTCTATGCCGAGCTTGCAGCCGATGGTGCCACCGATTTTCTAGCGATGCCTTTGGAATATGGCGACGGATCGGTTCAGGGATCCAGCTTTTGCACAGATCATGAGGCCGGGTTTACGGAATCGCAAATCCGAATGCTCAAATCGACGCGCCATGCGCTCTCGGCGGCGCTTGAGCCCATTGCAATGCGCGAATCGCAGCAAAGCCTGTTGTCGACCTATCTCGGTGACGGTCCTGCGCTGGAAATCGGGAATGGCATCATCAAACGTGGCGAACACAAATCCGTTTCGGCCGCGATTCTGTTCGTGGACCTCAGAGGGTTCACAGCCAAGTCAGAGATCTGGCCCGAAGGTAAACTGCTGCAGATCATGGCCGATTACTTTGAAATGGTCGTTGCGCCGATCCGAGAGCAGGGCGGCGATGTCCTGAAATTTATGGGGGATGGTGTGCTGGCCATATTCGAGGCAAGCGACGGGCCAGAGCAGGCGTGTCAGGCTGCCGTTGCCGCTGCGCGTGCAGCGCTGGATCGGTTGGCTGTCTACAATGGGGATGTGCAAGAGAAGAATCAGGAACAGATCGCGTTCGTGGTGGGCATAGACTATGGCACCGTCACGTTCGGAAATATCGGCAGCCCGGATCGGTTGGACTTCACAGTCGTGGGCTCTGCCGTAAACGTCGCCAGCCGGGTCCAAAGTCTGTGCAAGGCGCTGGATCAGCAGCTTCTGATGACGTCGGCGGTCCAGCAGCATGTTTCGGTTCCAACGCAATCGTTCGGGTTGCACAGCCTGAAAGGGCTGGGGCATGCCGTTGAAGTGTTTCGGTTGGAATGATTTGCCCTGTGTCTTGCTGCGCTCATAATCAGGCACAAAAAAACCGCGCTAAGAAGCGCGGTTTTTTGTAATGGATAGTGCTGTTCTTAGCCCTGGCGAGCTTTGAACTTGCGCTGCGTCTTGTTGATCACGTAGACGCGGCCTTTGCGACGCACAATCCGGCAGTCGCGGTGCCGGTTCTTGAGCGAGCGGAGCGAGTTCTTGACCTTCATGGGTCTGTCTCCAATCTGCGGCGCCTTCATCAAAGACGTGGCCAGCGCCTGGGTTAGCGGGTGCCCCGGAAACCCGGAACAGTGAAACGATGGTGGGCGGTACAAGGATCGAACTTGTGACCCCTTCGATGTCAACGAAGTGCTCTACCGCTGAGCTAACCGCCCACTTGAACCTTTGCGTTGCCCTGCCCCATAACGAAATGGGGCGCGGAACCCCGCGCCGGTAGCGGGGTCTATAAAAGGAGTCGCAAAGGGGTTCAAGGGGTTTGGTAGAACTATTTTCCGGTCTATGTTGGTCGCGAACAAGGAGTGACCATGCAGAATACGCCCTATGTATTGGATATGCCCGCCAGCCGCACGTCTTGCGTGGTATTTTCTTCACCGCATAGTGGCCGGAATTACCCCGAAACGCTGTTAGACCGCACGGTGTTAAGTGAACACGTGATTCGATCCTCGGAAGATGCCTTTGTGGATCAACTGTTTTCCGCAGCGGTGGACTACGGCGCGCCTATGATCTCGGCCGTTATACCGCGTGCCTATCTGGACTTGAACCGCAGCGCCGAGGAGCTGGACCCCGCTTTAATTCAGGGTGCGCGCCGTCACGGGCATAACCCGCGGGTCGCCTCGGGGTTGGGGGTGATTCCCCGCGTGGTGGCAAACGGGCGCGCGATCTATCGTGGCAAGCTGACGATGGATGAGGCGCGTCTGCGCATCGACACCTGCTGGCGGCCTTATCACGCACGGATCAAATCCCTCCTTAAGGAATCGCATGAGACGTTTGGACAAGCGATCCTAATTGACTGCCATTCCATGCCGCATGAAGCCGTGGCAATGGCCAGCAATTCAAAGTCCCGGCGACCGGATGTTGTGCTGGGCGACAGGTTTGGTGCATCCGCTGCAACTGAGGTGGTGGACCTGATCGAGGCAGCATTTGTTTCGGCCGGGCTGCACGTGGCGCGCAACGCGCCTTTTGCCGGGGCCTATGTTACTCAGACTTACGGCCGCCCCACCCGTCATCAGCACGCGGTTCAAATTGAGATCGACCGGGCGCTTTATATGGACGAATCCCGGATCGAGCCGAACGCCAATTTTGACGCCTTTCAGGCAATACTGCGTGACGTGATCCAGGACATCGCCGGTATCGGAGAAGAACGCCTGCCATTGGCGGCCGAGTAACCTCAGCGCAGCGCGCGGCCTTTCACAATCGCATCACTGCCAAAGCGGCGCCGAATCTCATCTGTGGCGCGTTCGGCTTTTGATCTTTGGGTTGCGCCAGGGTCCAGCAGGTCGCCCGAGATATCGGCCTGCGCCTCGGGACACAGGTCAGACAGACCTACGCCCAACAAGCGGTAAGGGCCTTCATCCCCGACCTGATCGAACAGCCCCCGAGCGGTGCGATAGATTCGGTCTGCGATTTGCGTTGCGTCTTGTAATGAAATGCGCCGTGTGATGGTCTTGTGGTTGGCTTTTTTCAGCTTCAGCGCGACAACCCTCCCGGCCAGCGCCTTGGCCTTGGCGCGGTCGGCGACTTTCTCGGACATGCGCCACAGGTGACCGTCGAGAATATCCAGGCTGGCGGTGTCTTCAAAGAACGTGGTCTCATTGCTAATGGATTTCATCGGCTCATGCGCCGAGACTCGCCGTTTGTCTTGCCCGCGCGCCAGATGCCAAAGCCGATAGCCCATTGAGCCAAAGCGCGCGGTCAGCGCCTCCTGATCCCAGCGGAGCAGGTCGGAAAACAGGCGGATACCTGCGCGGTCCAGCGATTCCTGTGCGGCAGGGCCAATGCCCCAAATCAGTCGCACTGGCTTGTCATGCAGGAATTCTGCCGTTTCCGCCTTGCCGATCACCGAGAACCCGCGCGGCTTGTCCAAGTCCGAGGCCACTTTGGCCAGAAACTTGTTGTGCGACAGGCCAATCGAACCGGTCACGCCTAGCTCGTCCTTCATCCGTTTCACCAGTTGCGCAAGCATCACGGCGGGCGGTGCGCCATGCAGGCGCTGTGTACCCGAAAGGTCCATGAAGGCTTCGTCCAGCGACAACGGTTCGACCACGGGGGTAAGTTCATCCATCATTTTGCGGATTTCGCGCGAGACTTCGGCATAGACAGACATGCGCGGTTTGATCACCACCGCATCAGGGCAGAGTTGCAGGGCTTTGAACATAGGCATTGCCGACCGAACCCCGCGAATGCGCGCCACGTAGCAAGCGGTCGACACGACGCCACGTTTGCCGCCGCCAATGATCACCGGCTTGTCGGCCAATTCAGGGTTGTCGCGCTTTTCGACCGAGGCGTAAAACGCGTCGCAATCCATATGCGCGATGGACAGATCGAACAGTTCCGGATGCGCCTTGATCTGCGGGCTGCCGCAGGCCGGGCAGCGCCGTTCGTCGGTCAAAATGGTCAAGCAATCTCGGCAGAGACCGGGCATGTAACGTTCCCGCCTTCCGTGCGATTTGTTCGGGGGTTTTCTTATATCAGCCCCAGCTTCCGCGCAAAGGCTGGACTGAGATACCGGGCAGAATTTACTTTGAAAGAAGACCCCCCGCGAAGTGGCGGGGGGAGGTAACGGACCTCAGGAAGAAACGGTCCGCGGGGAGTATCACGGAACCAGAATCCCCCAAAAATGTGGGTTTAGATAGGTTCTAAGTCACACAAGCAAAACTCGTGTTTTTCATGTGTGTTTTGGGGCACAGAGACGATTTGGCGCGGTGAAACCGGAAAGTGACGTAAGGTCAACCGCTTGCGGCTGGAATCTGGGCAAAAAATCGCCGATTTGGCGAGGGCATTTAATGCTGTGTCAAGGAATTTAACTCAGCAATTACCGCTTCTGCCGCGGCCTTCGGATCTTCAGCCTGATAGATAGGGCGCCCGACAACGATGTGGTCAGCTCCGTCACCGATGGCGCTGGCTGGGGTTGCGACGCGTTTTTGATCGCCCAGGGCTGCACCTGCCGGGCGGACGCCCGGGGTGACAATCAGGCGGCCTTCGGCCTGGGGTAAGGCTCGGATCAGGGCAGCCTCTTGTGGGCTGGCGATGACGCCGTCAGCGCCGGCTTCCAAAGCGCGTGCAGCGCGTTCCACCACCAATTCCTGCACGTCTCCGTCTTTCAGCAGGCTGGCATCCAGATCGTCGCGGTTCAGCGAAGTCAGGATAGTCACGGCGAGAATCTTCAGGTCTTTGCCCGAGGCACCCTCTTTCGCGGCGCGCACTACATGCGGATCGCCATGCACGGTTAGAAAGTCCAGATCGAACTGCGCCAGCTCACGGACGGCGTTTTCCACGGTGTTGCCAATGTCGAATAGCTTCATGTCCAGAAAGATGCGCTTGCCATGATCCTGTTTCAGCTCATTGGCCAATGCCAGCCCGCCGCCGGTTAGCATCCCCAGCCCGATCTTGTAGAAAGACACCGCGTCACCCAACCGCTCGGCCATGGCCAACCCTTGCAGGGCGTTCGGAACATCAAGGGCAACGATCAGCCGGTCATCGGACATTGGAACGGTCATGGGGCAAGCTCCTTTTTGGCAAACGTCTGCGTCCTAGCGGGTTCCTTGTCTTCTGTCCATGCGGGACAGGTTTTTTGACCGAAATCACTTGTCCCAAGGCCGAGTATGATATGGTCTGATCATTCCAAAGAGCATTTCAGGTGGGGGGATCATGAAACAGTTTGCGGGTGTAGGGCTTATTTTGTGTTTGGTCGGATGTCAGCAAATGCCGTTACAGCCAGAGGCTGCAGACTCGGTAATCAGGTCCCCGACCAACCAAGACCTGCGTCTTGTGCGGGGATACCGGTCCACCGACGACGATTGCCAGCTGACCGGAGAAACTGCCTATACCAACGAATTTCTGGATGACGCAGCAGACCTTGTATCTTGTCCAAAAGGCAGTGATGCGGCGCAGTCTTTGGTCGACATGTATGGCGCGCGCGAAGTGGCCGAAATCGGGGGATATACGGTTTACACGGTGCCTCGCAGATAAGGGTGGAATGGGTGGTTTAGCCTCTTGAAAGCGCAAAGATATTTCCCAGATTGAATGTGAGGCCCAGACCGACGCGTGCTGCCTAGCGGGCGCATCACATTCCGGGCGCTTAGGAAAAGGAGAATAATATGGACTTAAACAAGTTCACCGAGCGGGCACGGGGTTTCGTGCAAGCGGCGCAGACGATTGCGCTGCGCGAGGGGCACCAGCGGCTGGAGCCCACACATATACTCAAAGCATTGATGGATGACGATCAGGGGCTGGCCAGTAACCTGATTACCCGCGCGGGTGGAGCGCCCAATCGCGTGGTAGAGGCATTGGACGCCGCGATGGGCAAAATCCCGAAGGTCAGCGGCGACGCGAGCCAGATTTACATGGACGGCCAGACCGCCAAGGTTCTGGACGAGGCTGCCAAGATTGCCACCAAGGCGGGCGACAGTTTTGTGCCGGTCGAACGGGTGCTGATGGCGCTGTGCATGGTGAAATCCAAAGCCAAGGAGGCGTTGGAGGCTGGGGCCGTGTCCGCCCAGAAACTGAATGAGGCGATCAACGATATCCGCAAGGGTCGCACTGCCGACACCGCATCGGCGGAAGAGGGCTATGACGCGCTCAAGAAATACGCGCGTGACCTGACCGAGGCGGCGGCTGAGGGCAAGATCGACCCGATCATCGGGCGCGATGAGGAAATCCGCCGCTCGATGCAGGTTCTGTCGCGCCGCACCAAGAACAACCCGGTTCTGATCGGGGAACCCGGCGTCGGTAAAACCGCGATCGCCGAGGGCATGGCCCTGCGCATCGTCAACGGAGACGTGCCGGAATCGCTGAAGGACAAAAAGCTGCTTGCGCTCGACATGGGTGCGCTGATCGCTGGTGCGAAATACCGCGGTGAGTTCGAAGAACGCCTCAAGGCCGTTCTGACCGAAGTGACCGAGGCCGCTGGTGAGATCATCCTTTTCATCGACGAGATGCACACGCTGGTCGGTGCCGGTAAATCCGACGGCGCGATGGATGCCGCCAACCTGATCAAGCCTGCGCTTGCCCGAGGTGAACTGCATTGTATCGGTGCGACCACGCTGGATGAGTATCGCAAATACGTGGAAAAAGACGCGGCCCTTGCGCGCCGGTTCCAGCCTGTGATGGTCACCGAGCCGACGGTCGAGGACACGATCAGCATCCTGCGCGGCATCAAGGAAAAGTACGAGCTGCACCACGGTGTGCGCATATCGGATTCGGCGTTGGTATCGGCGGCGACGCTCTCGCATCGCTATATCACCGACCGTTTCCTGCCCGACAAAGCCATCGACCTTGTCGATGAAGCCGCGTCGCGGTTGCGGATGGAGGTGGATTCCAAACCCGAGGAACTCGATCAGCTGGATCGTCAGATCCTGCAGATGCAGATCGAAGAAGAGGCGCTGAAGCTTGAGGATGACGCGGCCTCTAAAGATCGTCTGGAAACCTTGCAAAAGGATCTGGCCGATCTGCAGGAGAAATCCGCCGAGATGACCGCCCAATGGCAGGCCGAACGTGATAAACTCGCAGGTGCGCGCGATCTGAAGGAGCAGCTCGACAAAGCGCGTGCTGATCTGGAGATCGCCAAGCGGGAAGGCAACCTCGCTAAAGCGGGTGAGCTGTCCTATGGCGTCATCCCCGAGCTTGAGAAAAAGCTGACCGAGGCTGAAAACGCTGAAAGCAACGCTATGATGGCTGAGGAAACGGTGCGCCCGGAACAGATCGCCAGCGTTGTCGAGCGCTGGACTGGTATCCCGACCTCGAAAATGCTGGAAGGTGAGCGCGAGAAACTGCTGCGGATGGAAGACGATCTGCATTCCCGCGTGATCGGTCAGGATGCGGCGGTCACTGCCGTTGCCAACGCCGTGCGCCGTGCACGAGCCGGTCTGAATGACGAGAACCGCCCGCTGGGCTCGTTCCTGTTCCTCGGACCCACTGGTGTGGGGAAAACCGAACTGACCAAGGCCGTGGCGAATTTCCTCTTCGACGACGACAACGCGATGGTCCGCATCGACATGTCCGAGTTCATGGAGAAACACGCGGTCGCCCGTCTGATCGGGGCCCCTCCGGGCTATGTCGGTTATGACGAAGGCGGTGTGCTGACCGAAGCTGTTCGGCGCAGGCCCTATCAGGTTGTGCTGTTCGATGAGGTCGAAAAAGCGCACCCGGATGTGTTCAACGTGCTGCTGCAGGTTCTGGACGATGGTGTCCTGACCGATGGTCAGGGCCGCACCGTGGACTTAAAGCAGACGCTGATCATCCTGACGTCGAACCTTGGCTCGCAGGCGCTCAGCCAGTTGCCCGAAGGCGCGGACAGCGCGCAGGCGCGGCGCGATGTGATGGACGCGGTCCGGGCGCATTTCCGGCCGGAATTCCTGAACCGTCTGGACGAGACTATCATCTTTGACCGGCTCAAGCGGGCTGACATGGACGGGATCGTCGACATCCAGATGGCACGGCTGCAAAAACGTCTGGCCGCCCGCAAGATCGAGCTGGCTTTGGACGATGGTGCGAAGGAATGGCTGGCCAACGAGGGCTATGATCCTGTCTTTGGCGCCCGCCCGCTGAAACGCGTGATCCAGCGCGCGCTTCAGAACCCACTGGCCGAAGCCTTACTGGCTGGTGAGATCAAGGATGGCGAGACCGTTCCCGTAACTGCCGGGGCCGATGGCCTGATCATCGGAGATCGGCTGGGAACCTCGGAACGCCCGCGTCCAGATGATGCGGTCGTGCATTAGTCAAATGACACAGAAAAACCCGCCATATTGGCGGGTTTTTTTAGGCCGGATTTCCGTACCCTTTATTCATATAGTCGTTCAGGACCTTCATCCAAACCTGAGCTTTCTCCATCGGAAACTGCGCGGTGAAACGCAGTTTCACTATGCAATCATCGACAACGCCAACCGCAAGAAACTCGGACAAGCCATCCGATGTTTCGACTTCGGCCCGGAGTGGCAATACCTGAGAGGCATCGCGCATTTGGTAAGCGTTTATTTCTCTGGTCTCGGCCCCGCGCCGTTCGGCCGCCGCCGCAATATCCCGCGCGGCCTGTTTGAAGCTTTCAAGGGCTACCTCAGAAGAGATGGTGTTTTGCTCATGATCGTAAAAGAAAACGGTGATCTTAGAAGACGGGTCTGCGAAGGTGGCAGAATAGCCCAGGCCGGGGTGGTCGCTTTCATATTCTTGAGACCCCACCTGGTTCAAATCGTCTAGGACTTGCGACACACGATCATACAAGTTTTTGTACGACTGCACGTCGGCAAGCGCCGGCCCGCTCAGCATCGAAAGTGACAGAGTAAGTGTTCTTAACAACATTGCTAGGTTTGTTCCGGTCCAAAAAATAGTCGTACCCAATTGGTGATCTTGATCTGCGGTGAAAATTTGACCTCGCCAAATGTTGTAAAGGCGGGCCGAGAGGCTGGCTTAGAGTTCGCGCCTCTATCGATTGCCTGTCTCGCGGCTTTTGCGCAGGGCGCGCAGGTCTTCCGCACTCATTCGCGGGGCTTCTTGAGTATCAGGTTGCGATGACTGCTTCTGCCCGGCTTTCAGCATCTCTGTCACTGTCGGGGTCTCGTCGCGCAAGCGCAGATAACCCAGAACTCCACCTGCGCATTGAAGGCTGAAAGCCCAGGTGCCAATCAACATGTAGACGACAAACAGGATGATCAGGGACCAGATTGGACGGATACGCGCAGTGCCTTCCGTCATGTTGGTGAACTCGGTCAGGTCTGTTTGCAATGTTTCGGCGTAACCCGTCAGCACGAGCACCAGGATAAGGCCCGCGTGCAGAATCAGCATTCCCACATAGCTGCAGATGGTCAACGCAAACAGCGGGCCGAAAGAAGCTCGGAAATGCCGGAAGGGTGTGTAGTGTAAACCATCGGGGTCACGCCCGATCGAGGCAGATGAAATCGGGACAAGCAGGCTGGCCCGGATCGAGCATATGGACAGAAATACAGTAATCAACGCCAGCGGCGCGGCAAATATCAAAGCGGTATCCGCGTATTGCAGCATCAGATCGGCCACTTCGTACTGCTGCATGATGTCGGGAGAGATAATGACCACAGACACTGCGGCAACTAGAAGAAGTATCAACGTCACGCTGACGCCCTCAACCGCTCCGTAGATCACTGCCGGCACGAATAATTTCCAGATTCCGATACTGGGTCGGACGCGTTTTGCCTGAAAACCCATTCTTGTTCCGATCAAAGTCGGCAGAACACTGGACGAGGCCATGATCAGAAAAGTCAGAATGAACGACAATGCGGGCAATAGAAGGCCAATCAGAAAACCCACCAACAGTCCAAGCAATGCATAGAGCGTCAAACCAATCAGCATGACAGGCGAAACAAAAGCCATGCGCCAGAAAATGGAGAAAGACAAAGGAAAGGCCTGAGCAAAAAGCAACGTATTAATCTCTGATTAATAATCTAACTGTGATCGACGTATCGAAGCGTGTCGCGACGTGCCAGAGTTTTTAAGCTTTCCAACCAACAGCGCGGCCCAATGTGTCTTTTGGGGATCGCAAGGTTGGCCGTTTCAGGCGGCGCGTAGTGGTGTTGCTCCTTTCGTTACAATCTCGTCTCTCAATCGTTACGCCTGTTTCCTTGGCTCTGTGCTATCAGCGGACTACCTCACATCCGAGGTTGTTTGACGACGGAGACATAGATGGCGCATCGCTGGACCAACACATTGACACATGCAGACGTAACCCCAAGGGCTGCGTTTCTGAACCGGCGACAGGTGATGGCCGGGCTGGCGGGTGTCGGACTGGCGGGCATGGCGCGGGGCGCGTCGGCGCAAGAAGCGTTGGAGCCCAACACCTGGGAAGAAATCACCTCATACAACAACTTTTATGAATTCGGCACCGGCAAGGACGATCCCGCCAAATATGCGGGTGCAATGACGACTGAGCCTTGGAGCGTCAAGATCGACGGTCTGGTCGACAATCCGGGTGAGTATGACTTCAAGGACATCCTGTCCCAGATGACAGTCGAGGAGCGTATCTACCGCTTCCGCTGTGTCGAGGCTTGGTCGATGGTGATTCCGTGGAATGGTTTTGAACTGGCCGATCTGCTGAATATGGCGGGTGTTCAGGAAGGTGCCAAATATGTGGCTTTTGAGACCGCCGTCATCCCTGATGAAATGCCGGGCGTCCGCTATCCGATCCTGGAATGGCCCTATCGCGAGGGTCTGCGTCTGGATGAAGCAATGCACCCGCTCACCATTATGGCCACCGGCATCTATGGCCGTCCGATCCCAAACCAGAATGGTGCGCCTCTGCGTTTGGTTGTGCCGTGGAAGTACGGGTTCAAGTCGATCAAGTCGATCGTGCGGATCACCCTTACGGATGTCGAACCGCCCACCAGCTGGAACATGTCCAACCCGCGCGAGTATGGTTTCTATAGTAATGTGAACCCGAACGTGGACCACCCGCGCTGGTCGCAGGCTTCGGAACGTCAGATTGGCGGAGGTCTGTTTGCCAAGCGTATCCCGACCCAGATGTTCAATGGGTATGAGCAAGAGGTCGCGGGCCTTTACGAAGGCATGGATTTGGCGAAAAACTATTAATCGTATGCAGAGTGTGAACCAGATAATACGCCGAACCCCTGTCTGGCTGGTCTACCTACTGGGCGTGCTTCCCGCGCCTTGGCTCTTTTATCAGGGGCTGACCGGAGGTCTGGGTGTCGACCCGATCGAGGCGCTCGAGCACCGGTACGGCGAACTGGCATTGCAGCTTTTGATTGCTGTGCTGGCGATTTCACCTCTGCGGCGGTTTCTCGGGCTGAACTTGCTCAAGTTCCGCCGTGCACTTGGTGTGCTGACATTCATCTATGTCAGCCTGCATTTGTTGGTGTGGCTGGTTCTGGATGTACAGGTGCCTAGCCAGATATGGGCGGATATCGTCAAACGTCCCTATATTACGGTTGGCATGGCCGCATTTATTCTGATGCTGCCGCTGGCGATTACTTCGAACAGTCTGTCTGTGCGGAAATTGGGCCCACGCTGGCGCAGTTTGCAGCGCCTTGTCTTTCCGGCGGCGGTTCTGGGCGGGCTGCACTACGTCATGTTGGCCAAGGGCTTTCAGATCGAACCGCTGGTCTATCTGTCCGCAATCGTCGGCCTATTGTTGTTGCGTGTGCCTTTTTCTGACCTGCTGACTCGCGTGCGTCAGGCCGATTCCGCCTGACTCGCGGCTGAGTCTGTGAGTATCCCTGTGCAAAAGCCGAGATTCGGCGTGGTGCTGGCTCTGCCGGCGGGCAATCGCACTGATCTATTTATCGTAAGAGTATGAAATTAAAGGAAAGAATAAGATTCTTTGGTTTTTTGCGAGTTTCTAGAATTTTCCACTTGCGGCTTTGTTTGGTTATCCTTAGAACCCCCTTCACCGGCGCTGCTGAGGCGCTCGGGACGCGGCGGAAGCGGCGGGGACGCTCAGGAGAGACTGGGGGCATCTTGGGGAATGAGTTA